>JANNHT010000273.1:0-11420 GCA_031404555.1 Gammaproteobacteria bacterium | reverse complement strand
GCGCGTGCTGGACCGCACGGGCCTGATCCTCGACATCTTCGCGCAGCGGGCGCGGAGCGCCGAGGGCAAGCTCGAGGTCGAACTTGCGCAGCTCAAGCATCTCTCCACGCGCCTGGTGCGCGGCTGGACCCACCTCGAGCGCCAGAAGGGCGGCATTGGGCTGCGCGGTCCTGGCGAAACCCAGCTCGAAACCGACCGCCGCCTGATCGGCAAGCGCATCAAGACGCTCTCGGCGCGGCTTGAGAAGCTCGCGCGCCGCCGCGACACCGGGCGGGGCGTGCGCAAGCGCGTGCCGGTGCCGGCGATTGCGCTCGTCGGCTACACCAATGCCGGCAAATCCACGCTGTTCCGGGCGCTCACCGGCAGCGACGCCTATGTCGCCGACCAGCTCTTCGCGACGCTCGATCCGACGGTGCGGCGGCTCCGGCTCCCGCACACGCCGGATCTCGTGATCGCCGACACCGTCGGCTTCGTGCGCGACCTGCCGCATGAGCTGGTCGCGGCCTTCCGCTCGACGCTGCTCGAGGCGCGGGATGCCGACCTGCTGCTGCACGTGATCGATGCCTCCGACCCGGATCGCGACCGGCGGATCGCGCAGGTGGACGAGGTGCTCGCCGGCATCGGCGCGGGCGCCATCCCGCAGCTTCGCGTGTTCAACAAGATCGACCGCCTGGGCCGTGCGCCCGAGATCGCGCGCGATCCCCAGGGCCTGCCGGGCGCTGTCTGGCTGTCCGCGGCGACGGGCGCGGGCGTCAGCCTGCTCGCCGATCGCCTCCGGGAGACCTTTGGCGAGGTCGCCGCCCGGTTCGTCGTGACCCTGCCGCCCTCGCAGGGCCGCCTCCGGGCACGGCTTTTCGAGCTCGGACTCGTGTGTTCCGAATCGCCTGCGGCCGATGGCGGCATGCTTCTCGAGGTCGAAACGTCCGTTCGCCAGCTCGAGGCGCTCTGCCGCGGAGCGGGACTCGACTTCGCCGGATGCGTGTCTCCTTGTTTGCCCGCCGCAGGCTTCGTAGAATTTGGAAGCCACGCCGCGAGTTCCGCGGCCTGATTCCGGCAATCACCGGCGAGCGCACACCATGAGCTGGAACGAACCTGGCAAGAGCGAGAATCCCTGGCAGCGCAAGCCTGAGCAGGGGCCACCCGACCTCGACGAGGTGCTGCGCCGCCTGCAGAAGAAACTGCGCAACCTGTTCGGCGGCGGCGGGCCTCGTCCGGCCGGCGGCGGCGGTGGTGGCGGCGGCGGCAGCCGCACGATCGGCATCGGTGCGATCGTCCTCGGCCTGGTCGCGCTGTGGGTGCTGCTCGGCAGCTGGTACCTGCAGGACACCTCCGAGCGATCGGTGATCACGCGCTTCGGCAAGTACGTCAAGACGACGGCCGGCGGCCTCAACATGCGCCTGCCCTGGCCGATCGACCGGCGCACGGTCGTCAACGTCACCGAGTTCCTGAGCTTCACCGACAATCCGCGCATGCTGACCCAGGACGAGGCGCTTGTGGACGTCAAGCTCGCGGTGCAGTACCGACGCGCCGATCCGGTCAAGTTTGCCTTCAACGTGCGGGATCCCGAGGAAACCCTCGGCGAGGTCAGCGAGAGCGCGATCCGCGAGGTGATCGGCCAGAGCAAGCTCAACGAGGTGCTCGAGTCGGGTCGGCAGGAGATCAGCGCGAAGACCAAGGAGCTGGTGCAGCGGACCATCGCCGCCTACAACACCGGCATCGAGGTCATCAGCATCAACCTGCAGGACGTCAGCGTTCCGGCCGAAGTCGCGCCCGCACAGGAGGACGCGATCAAGGCCCGCGAGGACAAGGACCGGGCGACGCTCGCGGCACAGACCTATTCGAGCGACATCGTGCCGAAGGCGCGCGGCCGCGCGGCGAGCGTGGTCGAGGGTGCGCATGCGCATCGCTCGCGCGTCATCGCCGACGCGGAGGGCGAGACCGCGCGATTCCTCGCGCTCGCGATCGAGTACCAGCGTGCGCCCGCGGTGACCCGCGAGCGGCTTTACCTCGAGACCATGGAGCAGGTGCTGGGCTCCGCGTCGAAGATCCTGGTCGACACCAAAGGCTCGGGCAACATGATCTACGTCCCGCTCGACAAGCTGATCGAGCAGCGCAGCAGCAGCCGGACGTCCGGCGACACGCCGCCGACCATCCGGATGGAGGACGGCAGCCCGGTCGAGGCTGACGACCCGCGCGCCAGGAAGCAGCGCTGATGAACAATCGCATCGTCCAGGTCGTGATCGCGGCCTTCGCCTTCTACGCGCTGCAGAGCGCCATCTTCACGGTCAACGAGACCGAGCTCGCGATCAAGTTCCAGCTGCGCGAGATCGTAGGCTCGGACTACGAGCCCGGCCTGCACTTCATGATCCCGTTCATCGAATCGGTGCGGAAGTTCGACCGTCGAGTGCTGACCCGGAACTACCCGTCCGAGCAGTTCCTGACGAGCGAGGGCAAGATCCTGAACGTCGACTTCTTCGTGAAGTGGCGGGTGTCGAACGTGGCGCAGTACTACCTGGCGACCGGGGGCGACGAGGAGTCGGCCGCCAACCGCCTGGCCGAGAACGTGAAGGACGGCCTCAAGGGCGTGATCGCGAAGCGCACGATCCAGCAGGTCGTCGCGGCCGAGCGCTCGGAGTTCATCGGCGACATCCTCAAGGTCGCCGGCGAGTCGGTCGACCAGCTCGGCCTCACGCTCGTGGACGTGCGCGTCAAGCGCATCGACCTGCCGGGCAAGGTTTCCGAATCCGTCTACAACCGCATGAGCCAGGATTTCGCGCGCCTCGCCTCGCAGCTTCGCGCCGAGGGCGACGAGCAGGCGCAGCGCATCCGCGCGGAGGCGGAGCGTGAACGCACCGAGGTGCTTGCGTTCAGCAACCGCGACGCGGAAAAGATTCGCGGCGAGGGCGATGCGATGGCGGCAGCGACCTACGCGCGCGCCTATCAGCGTTTCCCGGATTTCTATTCCTTCCATCGCAGCCTCCAGGCCTACCGGAACTCGCTCGGCCAGCCGAACGACATCTTCGTGATCGCGCCTGACGGCGACTTCTTCAAGTACCTGAAGCAGTCCGGCCGCTGAGCCGCCGATGAGCATTGCCTGGCCGGATGTCGCAGCGGCGTTCGGGCTGCTGCTCGTGATCGAGGGCGTGCTCCCGTTCCTGAATCCGTCCGGCGTCCGCCGCCTGCTCACGGCGGCGGCGGCCCACGCTGACGCGACGCTCCGTATCGCCGGCGCCGCCAGCATGCTGGTGGGACTCGCCGTGCTCTGGTTGGTCCGGTCCTGAATGTCGGGCAAGTCCGTCGTCGTGGTCGGCGCCCAGTGGGGCGATGAGGGCAAGGGCAAGGTCGTCGACCTGCTGACCGAACGCGTGGCGGCCGTCGCGCGCTTCCAGGGCGGGCACAACGCGGGCCACACGCTCGTCATCGGCGGCGAGAAGACGGTGCTGTCGCTGATCCCGTCCGGCGTGCTGCGGGACGGCGTGCGCTGCTTCATCGGCAACGGCGTCGTGGTGTCGCTCGCGGCGCTCCTGAAGGAAGCCGACATGCTGTCGGCGCGCGGCGTGCCGGTGTTCGAGCGGCTCCGGGTGAGCCCGCTTTGCCCGCTGGTGCTGCCCTCGCATGCCGCGATCGACCGCGCGCGCGAACGCGCCTCCGGCGACCGCAAGATCGGCACGACCGGGCGCGGCGTCGGCCCGGCCTACGAGGACAAGGTCGCGCGGCGCGCCGTGCGGGTCGGCGACCTGCTGACGCCGCCGCACTTCGAATCCCGGCTGCGCGAACTGCTGGACTGGCACAATTTCGTGCTGGAAAAGCACCTGCAGGATTCGCCGGTCGATTTCCGCGCGACGCTCGACGAATGCCTGGCGCAGTTCGAACGGATCCGGCCGATCGTCGGCGACGTCGCGCAGTCACTGCACGACATCCTGGCCGGCGGCGGCAACCTGCTGCTCGAGGGCGCGCAGGGTACGCTGCTCGACGTCGACCACGGCACGTACCCGTTCGTGACATCGTCGAACACGGTCGCGGGCTACGCCTGCGTCGGCACCGGACTCGGCCCGCGCGACATCCACGACGTGCTCGGCATCGTCAAGGCCTACACGACTCGCGTCGGCGCCGGGCCGTTTCCGACGGAGCTCACTGACGACAACGGCCGGCACCTGGCGCGTGTCGGGCAGGAATTCGGCTCGGTCACCGGGCGGCAGCGCCGCACCGGCTGGTTCGACGCGGTGATGCTCAGGCGCTCGATAATGAACAACGGCATCACCGCGTTCTGTGTGACCAAGCTCGACGTGCTGGACGGCCTCGAGAGCGTGAAGATCTGCACGGACTATCGCGACGACCTGCCGGTGTACGAAGAATTGCCGGGCTGGCAGGCGTCGACCGTCGGTCAGCGATCGCTCGCAGAGCTGCCGGCGACCGCGCGCGCGTACCTGCAGCGGATGGCAGAAGTCTGCGGCGTGCCGGTCACGATCGTCTCGACCGGTCCGGACCGCGAACAGACCATCATCTCGAAGCACCCATTCGACTGAACGGGCGCGAACTCAGGCGAGCAGCCGCTCCAGCCGGTCGAGCGTGGCGCCGAGATCCTGCGCGACTTCCCGGTCCTGCCGCCTCTGCCGCTCGAGCGCGGCGTTGAAGCTCCGCCTGGGATCGGCGAGCGCCGCGCGGTCGAGCGCGAGCCCGTGGCGTTCGAGGAGCGGTACGAGTGCCGCAGCCTGCCGCCCGAGCTCCCCGCGCGTGCACTCGAAAGCGTGGTCCGCGAGGCGCGCGCGATCGGCGTAGCTGAATGTGTTCGTGAAGAACATGCGCTGGTCGCCGCGATCGGGCTCGAACAGCGCGATCTCGGCGCGCGGAAAGCGGTCCTGGTAGGCGGCCATGCCGATCGTCATGCGCGAGCGGATCAGCGCCCGGAAGGTCTGGCTGAGCACGACCGGCAGGCCATGGCGCGATAGTTCGATGTCGCGGACGCCGCCCCCCGCGGCCGTGGCATCGAAGGGCACGAGCGGATTGATGCCGATCAGGAGATCGACACCGGCCGCGAGCACGACCGAGGCGTGGAGCGTGCGCTGCAATGCGCCGTCCGCGTAGGTCTCGCCGTCGATCTCGACCGGCGCGTAAAGGCCGGGCAATGCGCTGCTCGCCTGCACGGCGCGCGAGATCGGCACGTGATCGAGCCCGGGCTCGCCGAACAGAGCCGGCTCGCCGGTATTCAGGTTGGTCGCGACGATGAAGAGCTTCTGCGCCAGGCGGCGGAAATCGTTGCTGCGGCCGCCCGCGCCGTAGAGGCGGGCGAGGTAGCGTTCGAACGGAGCGCTGTCGAGGAAGCCGGCCGGCAACGCGGCGGCGAACGGCGCGATCAGCTCCGGCAACCCGCGGGTGAGCGGGGCGCGGGCGAACTGGAGTATGGCGTCGATGCCGAGCCTCGGCAGGCTCGCGGCGCGGCGCGCGTACTCGCCGAATGCGGGTCGCAGGAACAGTCCCGGGTGCGCCGAGTCCTGTCCCGCGTCGTTCGTGATGATCAGCCGGCCGATGTCGACCGGCCGCAGGCCGTTCGCGAGACCGGCCGCGAGCATCGAGCCCGAACTGACGCCGGCATAGGCGTGGAGCGCACAGGGGTCGAATCCGCGGATGCACTCGGTGAGCGCCTGCAGGGCGCCGAGTTCGTAGAACGCACCGAGCGGCCCACCGCCCGCGAGCGCAAGTCCAATGCGGCCGCTCGCGCGCGGCCGCTTCGCAGTCAGGAGCGTGAGCAAGCGGCGGGCTGCCTCACCGTGACGGGATCAGCGCGCGCCGCCGCGTTTGCGCTTCGGCGCGGGCGAAGCGCCCGCGAGGCGCTCGACGCTGGCGGAGAGTTCTGCGACCTTGCGCGTCAGGGCCGTGATCTCCTCGGCGGTCGGCATGCCGAGCTGGTGCATCGCGCGCTGGACGCGCGTCTGGAAAATCTTCTCGAGGTTGTCCCAGGTCTCGCCGGCCTGGCCCTTCACCGTGTCGACGCGCTGGTTGACGCTCTTCTGCGCGCCCTGGAATGCCTGCATCACGACTTTCTGCGCGGCTTCGAGCGCGCCGCCCTGGAGCTTCGAACCTTCCTTCATCAGGTCGTCGAAAATCTTCGGCGCACCGGCCTGGGCGCGCGACAGGGCGCCGAGCCCGGCCTGCCAGATCTGGTGGGCCGAGTAGAGCAGGTCTTGCCCGCCTTTCGGTGCGCCGCCGCCGCCGCCGAGCTTGCCCTTTTTCTTCGCCGCCATGATCCTCTCCTTGCCGCGGGCATGGGCCCGGCAGTCCGCGGCAAAGAATACCGCGTTCTGACCAGGAGTTCATGATGGCCACGGCGAAGTCGCTCCGGTTCCCCTACGACCAGAAACCCTACGGTTACGAGGGCGAGGCGCTCAGGAAATCCTGGGACCGCCTGCACGCGGGTGACCGCGAGCCGTATCCGGACACCGGCAAGGATGCGGCAGGATTGCAGCAGGCCTGGCGTGCATTTCATCACGGAGATTTCAGCGACGCGATCGCCGCGGGCTCGAAGCTCGGCGCGCGCGGCGCGACGATCGCGAACAAGGCGGCCGCGGTCGCTGCGACCTACCTCGAGGAAGACGACGGCCGCGCGATCAAGCTGCTGCAGGAGGCCGCGAAACGCGCGGAGGAGGCGACCAGGAAATCGCCGGACGATGCGAATGCCTGGTACATGCAGGCCTTCGTGCTTGGCCGCTACGCGCAGCGCGTGTCGATCATGAAGGCGCTCGCCGAGGGCATCGGCGGCAAAGTGTCGAAGGCGCTCGACCGCGCGCTCAAGCTCGAGCCTTCGCATGCGGATGCGCACATCGCGCTCGGCCTCTATCACGCCGAGATCATCGACAAGGTCGGCGCACTCGCCGGGCGGCTCACCTATGGCGCGGATGCGGAGAAGTCGATGAAGCATTTCGAGCGGGCGCTCAAGCTCAATCCGGCCTCCGCGATCGCGCACATGGAATATGCGAACGGGCTCCTGATGCTCGAGGGCGACAAGCAGAAGAAGAGAGCCGTGGAGTTCTACCGCAAGGCCGCTTCGATGAAACCGGCCGATGCGATGGAACGGCTAGACGTCGAGCAGGCGAAAGCCGAACTCGAGTGAGTGATCCGGTGGCTGCCGTCAAGCCGAACTCAACCCTGATCGTCGGTGCGTCGGCGCTCGGGACGATGTTCGAGTGGTACGACTTCTTTCTCTATGGAGCGCTCGCGAGTTTCATCGCCAGCCATTTTTTCTCGGGAGTCAACGAGACCACCGCTTTCATCCTCGCCCTCGCCGCATTCGCGGTCGGCTTTGTCGTCCGGCCGATCGGCGCGCTGGTGTTCGGGCGCATCGGCGACATCGTCGGGCGCAAGAACACGTTTCTGGCGACGCTCCTGATCATGGGAGTCTCGACCGTGCTGGTCGGGCTCCTGCCCGGCTATGACGCCATCGGCATTGCGGCGCCGCTCATTCTCGTCGCCTTGCGGATCCTGCAGGGCCTGGCGATCGGCGGTGAGTTCGGCGGCGCCATCATCTATGTCGGCGAGCACGCGCCCGAGGGGAGACGCGGACTCCACACCGCCTTCATTCCGGCGATGGCGATGGCCGGCCTTTTGCTTTCGCTCGTCGTCATCCTGATCACGCGCAGGGCGATGACGCCGGACGCGTTCAGCGACTGGGGCTGGCGCGTGCCGTTCCTGATCTCGGCTTTCCTGCTCGGGATTTCGCTGTGGATTCGACTGAAGCTCCACGAGAGCCCGGTCTTCCTGCAGATGAAGGCGGCCGGTGCGACGTCCCGGGCGCCGCTCGCAGAGTCGTTCCTGCGCTGGGAAAACCTGAAGTCGGTGCTGGCCGTGCTGTTCGGAGCGGTCGCAGGCCAGGCTGTTGTCTTCTATGCAGTGACGTTCTACGTCCTGTTTTTCCTTGAGCGGACGGCGCGCCTGGACGGACTGACCGCGACGATCCTGGTCGGTACGGGGCTCGCGATCGGCGCCCCGCTGATCGTTTTCTTCGGCTGGCTGAGCGACCGGATCGGTCGCAAGCCGATACTCATGACCGGCCTCGCGCTCGGCGCGCTCCTGTTCTTCCCGCTGTTCGCGGCGCTGATGAATGCGGCGAATCCGGCGATGGCCGCCGCGATCAGGAATTCGCCCGTCGTCGTGCAGGCCGATCCGGAGCATTGCTCCGTCCAGTTTGATCCGCTCGGCCGGAACCGTTTCGAGTCGACCTCCTGCGATATCGTCAAGTCGACTCTCGCGCGGGCAGGCGTCAGCTATGACTCCCGGCGGCTGGACGATGAAGGGCCCGCGCGAATGGTGGTCGGCTCGCAAACGCTCATCGCTCCGGAGCCCGGATCGCTGGCGGAAAGCGAGCGTGCGCCGGCGATCAGCGCATTTCGTACGGATATGGAGGCGGTCCTCGGCGACTCCGGCTACGCGAGCGTGGCGGATCCGGCGGCCATCAATCAACCGCTGGTCGTCGCCATCCTGGCTGCCCTGGTCTGCATCGCCGCCATGTGCACCGGGTCGTATTCGGGCCTGCTGGTCGAACTGTTCCCCGCGCGCATCCGCTACTCGGCGCTATCCCTGCCGCAGAATGTCGGCAACGGCTGGTTTGGCGGCTTCCTGCCGGCCACGGCCTTCGCGATCGTCTCAGCGACCGGCAATGTCTATTCGGGACTCTGGTATCCAGTCGTCATCGCGGGCGCGACGTTCGTCGTCGGCATGCTCTTCCTGCCGGAAACACGCGGTCGGCCGATGCGCTGATCGGGCAGCGCCACCGCGTCAGCGGCTGAGCTTCAGGTACGGCCCCAGCAGCAGCGACAGCACGACTTTCTCGAACTCTTCCTGGAACCGCGCGGTGACCGCCTCCGGGTCTGGCACGCGCTTGTAGTCGGCGATCAGGCCGAATTGCACCTGGCCCGCATAGGACAGGATGCTGAGCCCGAGGCCGATGTCACCGGACTGCGGCACCCAGAAGATGAGCCGCGAGATGCGGCTCCCCGCGAGATACATCACCTGCTGCGGTCCCGGCACATTGGTCGCGACCGCGGTCGCCTTGCTCGAGAGCAGGTCGATTGCGGCGGCCTCGACCGAGCCCGGCATCATGCCGAGCGCCGCCATCAGGCCGAGCGTCAGCACCGGCGGGTCGGAATTCTTGAGCGCGGACATCGCGGCCCGCACCTCGGCGAGCCGCGCGAGCGGGTCGCGGACGCCGATCGGCAGGTCCAGGAACACCAGCCCGAAGTGGTTGCCGAGCTCGGCTGCGGATTTCGGGCCGCGCAGGTTCACCGGCACCGTCGCGCGGATCGACAGGCCGTCGGTGTCCTCACCGTGCTGGCGGAGATACGCGCCGAGCGCGCCGGCCGCGGACGAGAGCAACAGGTCATTGATCGTGCAGCCGAGCGCCTTCGCGACCGTCTTGACGTCGGCGAGCGGCAGCGGATCGGTCCAGGCCGCGGTTTTGCGCGTGCCGAGCGGACCCTTGAACCGCGTCGGCGGGTCGTCCGGCAGCGTCGCGACGCGCGCGAGTTCGGCGGCGATGCCGAGCGCATGCTTCGCGATCTCGTTCGCCTGTTCGGGATTGCGCGTCAGGTCCACCGCTTTCGCGAGCCACTGCGCACCCTCGGCGTAGGCTTTCTGCACGAGCGCCGCGCCCGGCAGGTTGAGCTTCCCGATCCACCGCTGTGTATCTTCACCGGCATCGTCCGGCGATTCTGCGGCGGGCTCCGGCGCGGTCTTCACTGCGGGCGCGGCCTCGGTGTCGGTCAGCGTCAGGAACACGCGGATCATCGCCATGCCGTCGGCGTAGCAGTGATGGATCCGCAGGATCACGGCCGTGCCGCCGTCGAAGTTCTCGACGAAATGGAACTGCCAGATCGGCCGGCGCCGGTCGAGGTCGGTGCCGGCGAGGCGCGAGACCAGCGACTCGAGCTCGGCCTGTCCCGCGGGGGCGGGCAGGGCGATGCGCGACAGGTGCTGGTCGAGGTCGAAGTCGGGGTCGGGCTCCCAGCTCGCCGATACGGTGTCGTCCACGGCGCGGCAGCGGAAGCGCGGGAACTTCAGGAACCGGTCCTTGAGCGTCGCGCGGAAGCGGGCGAAATTGACGCGGGAATCGAACATCACGACCCCGACGATCATCATCAGGTTCGTCGGCCGGTCCATCCGCAGCCATGCGGCATCCACGGCGGACATGCGTTCCGTTTCGCCAGCCATCGGTTTAGAGTAGCTCAAATGGCGTACTTCGTGACCGGCGCGACCGGGTTCATCGGCCGCTACCTCGTCGAGCGTCTGCTGGCGCGCGGTGAGCGCGTGTACGCGCTGGTGCGGCCGCAGTCAATGGAGAAGTTCGCGGCGCTGCGCGAAGTCTGGGGGACGCGCGGCAGCCGTGTCGTGCCGGTCGCCGGCGACCTGTGCGAGCCCAATCTCGGGGTCTCGAAAGCGGATCTTCGCAAGCTCACCGGCAAGGTCGATCACCTGTTCCACCTCGCCGCGGTCTACGACCTGGAGGCGAGCAGCGAGGTGCAGGACGAGGCGAATATCATCGGCACCGACCACGCGCTGCAGTTTTCCGACAGCGTGCAGGCCGGCTGCTTCCACCTCGCGAGTTCGATCGCCGCGGCCGGCCTCTACAAGGGCAGCTTCCGCGAGAACATGTTCGAGGAGGCGACCGGGCTCGACCATCCCTACTTCCGCACCAAGCACGAGTCCGAGGCGCTGGTGCGCAACCGCTGCAAGCGGCCCTGGCGCGTGTACCGGCCGGGCATCGTCGTCGGCCATTCGCAGACCGGCCAGATCGACAAGGTCGACGGCCCCTACTACTTCTTCAAGATGATCCAGAAGCTGCGGCAGTCGCTGCCGCCGTGGTTCCCGCTGATCGGGCTCGAAGGCGGCTACATCAACTTGGTGCCGGTCGACTACGTCGCGGCGGCGATGGATCACCTCGCGCACGTCGCCGGCCAGGACGGCCAGTGTTTCCACCTGACCGACCCGCGCCAGCGCCGCGTCGGCGAGGTGCTGAACCTGTTCGCGCGCGCCGGCCACGCGCCGACGATGGCATTCCGGCTCGACCCGAAGTTGCTCGACCTGGTGCCGAACAACATCACCGCGTCGATGGCGAACTATCGGCCGCTGCAGCAGGTCGTCGACACGATCCTGCGCGACCTGCGGATCCCGCGCGACGTCATGCAGTTCTTCAACTGGGAGACGCGGTTCGACGCGACGCGCACGCAGCGACTGCTCGCGGATACCGACATCCGCGTGCCGCCGCTTGAGGACTATGCTTGGCGGCTGTGGGATTACTGGGAGCGACACCTCGACCCGGACCTGTCGCTCGACCGCAGCCTGGCGGGTAGACCCGTGGTGAGTGGTATGGTATTTATCAGCCGGTTCCAGGTTGATGCTGTTGTGCATTGATAACAGTATACCAGCTTTTT
>JANNHT010000272.1:0-6658 GCA_031404555.1 Gammaproteobacteria bacterium | reverse complement strand
GCTCTCGGGCTGCACGACGGTCTTCGACCACCACTACGTCTTCCCGAGCGGTGCCGTCTCGGCAAAGGGCTCCGTCCCCTTTTTGAGCATCGGGAACCCCAGCGCCTCGCGGCTCGCGAAATAGGCTCCGGCAACGGCGCGCGCGAGCGTGCGCACGCGCAGGATGTAGCGCTGGCGCTCGGTGACGGAGATCGCCTTCCGCGCATCGAGCAGGTTGAAGACATGCGAAGCCTTCAGCGTCTGCTCATACGCGGGCAACGGCAAACCGGCTGCGAGCGCCGCCTGGCAGTTCTTCTCGCGCTGCTCGAACTCCGCGAAGAGCGAAGCGACGTCGGCGAACTCGAAATTGAATTTCGACTGTTCGACTTCGTTCTGGTGGAACACGTCGCCATAGGTGACGGCACCCGACGGGCCGTCGGTCCACAGCAGGTCGTAGACGCTCTCGACGCCCTGGAGATACATCGCCAGCCGTTCGAGCCCGTAGGTGATCTCGCCCGTCACCGGCCGGCAGTCGAGGCCGCCCGCCTGCTGGAAATACGTGAACTGCGTGACTTCCATGCCGTTCAGCCAGATTTCCCAGCCGAGTCCCCAGGCGCCGAGCGTCGGCGACTCCCAGTTGTCCTCGACGAGGCGGATGTCGTGGGTCAGCGGATCGATGCCGAGCGCGGCGAGCGAACCGAGATAGCGGTCGATGATGTCGGCCGGCGACGGCTTCATCACGACCTGGAACTGGTAGTAGTGCTGAAGCCGGAACGGGTTGTCGCCGTAGCGGCCGTCGGTCGGCCGCCGGCTCGGTTGCACGTAAGCCGCATTCCACGGCTCCGGCCCGAGCGCGCGCAGGAATGTCGCCGTGTGGAAGGTGCCGGCGCCCATTTCCATGTCGTAGGGCTGGAGCAGGACGCAGCCCTGTCCCGCCCAGTACCGCTGCAAGGCCAGGATCAGGTCCTGGAACGTGCGCGGCAGCACCTTCGCGATTTTCGTCATGCGGCCCGGATGCGACAAAAGGCCGTCAAGTATAGCGGTCGCACGCTCACCGGACGGCCGCACGCGAGGCTTTCGCTGCGAGCAGCGGACGGATCTCCGCCTCCGTCAGGTCGCGCCAGGCGCCGGTTGCGAGCGTGCCGAGCCCGATGTGCATGATGCGCACGCGCTTCAGGGCCTGCACGCGGAAGCCGAGCGCCGAGCACATGCGGCGGATCTGCCGGTTGAGCCCCTGCTTCAGGACAATCCGGAACGCCGCCGATCCCACGCGCGTGACCACGCAGGGCTCTGTCTTCTCGCCACCGATCCGCACGCCCGCCGCCATCATCGACAGGAATGTCGGCGTGACGGGCCGCTCGACCGTGACGAGGTATTCCTTCTCGTGGCCGTGCTCGACGCGCAGGATCTCGTTGACGATGTCGCCGTTGTTGGTGAGGAGGATCAGGCCCTCGGAATCCTTGTCGAGCCGGCCGATCGGGAAAATGCGCTCGCGATGGCCGATGAAATCGACGATGTTGCCGGCGACATCGCGCTCGGTCGTGCAGGTGATGCCGGCCGGCTTGTTGAGCGCGAGATAGATGTCGCGACGGCGCTGCGGCAGCTCGCGCCCGTCGACCAGCACCGTGTCGCCCTCCCCGACTTTCGTGCCGAGCGCGCCCGGCTTGCCGTTGACCGTGACCCGGCCGGCCTCGATCCAGGCATCGGCCTCGCGTCGCGAGCACAGGCCGCTCTCGCTGATGAACTTGTTGAGTCGCATCGGGCGGCGATTGTGGCGAGGCGGGGCCCGGGCGGGAAGAATTTCTGTCGCACCAATACAGTGCAGGCGCTAGACTGCGCGCACCATGATAGTGCATCTGGTCCGGTCGGCGTGCCGCGGTACGATCATAAGGCATTGATAGTACATAGTTTGTCGTCATACGGCGCGTGGCACGGACCTTGCACTGACAAGGGGATCGCGAGCCATCGCCCACCGAATCAGGGAGACGTCCATGACCCCGGCTGAAGTCGTCAAATTCATCAAGGAAAAGGGCGCCACCTACTGCGACCTGCGCTTCACCGATTCGCGCGGCAAGGAACAGCACGTCACGATCCCCACGCGCATGGTGGACGAGGACTTCTTCACCGACGGCAAGATGTTCGATGGCTCGTCGATCGGCGGCTGGAAGGGCATCAACGAGTCCGACATGATCCTGATGCCGGATCCGTCCACTGCGATGATCGATCCGTTCTTCGAAGAGACGACGCTGCTGCTGCGCTGCGACATCGTCGAGCCGACGACCATGCAGGGCTACAGCCGCGATCCGCGTTCGCTCGGCAAGCGCACCGAGGCGTATCTCAAGTCCACCGGCATCGCGGAGACCGCGCTGTTCGGTCCCGAAAACGAATTCTTCATCTTTGACAGCGCGCGCTGGACCAACGAGATCAACGGCTGCAGCTATCACATCGATTCGGTACAGGGCGCCTGGAACTCGGGCGCCACCTATGAAGGCGGCAACATGGGCCACCGCCCCGGCGTGAAGGGCGGCTACTTCCCGGTGCCGCCGGTGGACCGATTCCAGGACCTGCGCACCGCGATGTGCCAGGCCTGCGAGGAACTCGGCCTGAAAGTCGAAGTGCACCACCACGAAGTGGGAACCGGCGGCCAGGGCGAGATCAACGTTGGGCCGAATACGCTGACGAAGAAGGGCGACGAGGTGCAGCTCCTCAAGTACGCGCTGTGGAACGTCGCGCACGGCCACGGCAAGACGCTGACCTTCATGCCGAAGCCGCTGGTTGGCGACAACGGCAGCGGCATGCACGTGCACCAGTCGCTGCAGAAGGGCGGCAAGAACATCTTCGCAGGCGAGGGCTACGCGGGACTGTCCGACATCGCGCTCTATTACATCGGCGGAATCATCAAGCACGCGAAGGCGCTGAACGCCTTCACCAATCCGGGCACGAACAGCTACAAGCGGCTGGTGCCGGGCTTCGAGGCGCCGGTCATGCTCGCCTACAGCGCGCGCAACCGCTCCGCGTCGATCCGGATTCCGTGGGTGCCGAACCCGAAGGGCCGGCGCATCGAGGTGCGCTTCCCGGATTCGTCCGCAAATCCGTACTTCGCATTCGCGTCGATGCTGATGGCGGGACTCGACGGCATCCAGAACAAGATCCATCCGGGCGAGCCCTCGGACAAGGACCTGTACGACCTGCCGCCGGAGGAAGCGAAGAACATCCCGGAGGTCTGCCATTCGCTCGACATGGCGCTCGAACACCTCGATCGCG
Source organism: Gammaproteobacteria bacterium (assembly GCA_031404555.1). Classification (GTDB taxonomy): domain Bacteria; phylum Pseudomonadota; class Gammaproteobacteria; order Steroidobacterales; family Steroidobacteraceae; genus SCUD01. Next base: position 3,415 of record JANNHT010000272.1, on the reverse strand, counting down.
ACCGCGAATTCCTGAAGCGCGGCGGCGTGTTCAGCGACGACCTGATCGACGCGTACATTTCGCTCAAGGAGGCGGAAGTCACGCGCTTCCGGATGTCGACGCATCCGGTCGAGCTCGACATGTACTACAGCCTCTGAGGCGGCGGGCAGCCGGGGGCAGGGACGGCGTTCACACTCTGTGCGGCCCTTTTGCCGGTCCGGCGGGCGACGGGATATGCTCTGGCCATGCGCATCCTCCTGATCCTCGCCGGTCTGGCTCTGCCCCTGGTGGCCGCGCCCCAGGAGATCTACCGGTGGGTGGACAAGGACGGCATCGTCCATTACTCGGACCAGCCCGGCGCCGCGGATGCGCAGCTCATCACCGTGATCGAGCCCAACGCCTACGACGAATCCGACGGGACGGACGACAACAGCCTGGCGCCTTCCGGCGACGAGCCGGAGGATGTGCCTGCGGCCTCGGCCTACGAATCGCTGACGATCGTGCAGCCGACGCCGGACCAGGTGTTCTTCGGTTCCGATGCCACAGTCACGGCCACGGCAGAGCTCGGCGGTACGCTCCGATCCGATCACTCGGTCGTGTTCTTCGTGAACGGCAATCGCAGGCCGGCCAACGGCCTCACGCTCGAACTCCCGGGCCTGCAGCGCGGTTCGCATTTCCTGCGCGCAACGGTGCTCGACCGCAACGGCGAGCCGGTGATCTCGAGCCAGCAGATCACCTTCCACGTGCGCCAGGCCTCGACGCAGAATCCGCAGACGCCGGTGCAGTCGCGTCCGCAGGCGCCGCGCCCGACGCCGGCCCCGGCTCCGACTCCCGCCGGAAACTGACCCTGCTTCCGTTCGCGGACGCCGCGCGATGACGCGTGGCGCCGCACTCCCCGTATTTGATCCCGCACCAGTTCTCGACCTGCTCGCGACCGCGATCCTCGCCGTCGACGAGTCGGGCCGCGTGTGCTGGCTCAATGCGCGGGCCGCGGACCTGCTGGCGACCGGCGTTGCTGCCGCGCGCGGCCGGCCGCTCGCAACCCTGATCGAGGGCGGTGAGCGCATCGAATCGCTCGTCGAACGCTGCCGCGCGAGCGGTGAGTCGCTGGCGCTGCGCGGCCTCGAACTCACGCCCGTCGCGCGCGCCGACGTTCGCTACCAGGTGGACCTGTCGCTGACGCCGGCCGGCGAACTCGCGTCGCTGCCGGGCGGCGTTCTGGTCGAGATCACGGACACGACGCGGCCGAGCCGCATCACGCGCGATGCTGCGCTCCTCGCGCAGCAGGGCGGCAGCCGCGTGATGGCGCGCCAGCTCGCGCACGAGATCAAGAATCCGCTCGGCGGCCTGCGCGGCGCCGCGCAGCTGCTCGAGCGCGAACTGCCGAGCGCGGAGCTTCGCGAGTACACGCGCGTGATCATCCGCGAGGCCGACCGGCTCCACGCACTGGTGGACAGCCTGCTCGGGCCCGCGCGCCCGATGCGCCGTGAATCGCTCAACGTCCACGAGCTGATCGATCACGTCTACCGGCTCGCGCGGGCGGAGGCGCCGCCGGGCGTGTCCGTCGAGCGCGACTACGACCCGAGCCTGCCGGCCCTCTCGCTCGATCGCGACCTGATGGTGCAGGCGATGCTGAACCTGGCGCGAAACGCCGTGCAGGCCGTGGACGGGAAGGGCGCGCTGGTGCTCCGGAGCCGCGCGCTGACGCAGGCGACCATCGGCGCCGAACGGCATCGACTGGTCGCATCGCTGCAGTTCGAGGACGACGGACCAGGCGTTCCCGCCGAACTCGGCGAGACCATCTTCTACCCGCTGGTGACGGCGCGACCCGGCGGCACGGGCCTCGGGCTCGCGGTCGCGCAGGACATCGCGACGCGGCACGGCGGCATCATCGAATTCAACAGCCGGCCGGGACGCACGGTGTTCTCGCTGCTGCTACCGATGGAGGGGACATGAACAAGCCGCTGGAAGTCTGGCTGGTGGACGATGACGCATCGATCCGCTGGGTGCTCGAACGCGCGTTCGGACAGGCCGGCATGACCGCGCGATCCTTCGAGCAGGCCGAGGCTGCGATCGGCGCGCTCGCCGCGGCACGTCCCGACGTACTGATCACCGACGTGCGCATGCCCGGCATCGGCGGGCTGCGGCTGCTCGAGCGCGTGCGTCGCGATCACCCGGACCTGCCGGTGATCGTGATGACGGCGCACGCCGATCTGGAACATGCGGTCGCCGCGTATCAGGGCGGCGCCTTCGAGTACCTGCCGAAGCCCTTCGACATCGACGAGGCCGTGGCGCTCGTGCGCCGCGCGGCGACGCAGGTCGAAGGCGCCGGCGCTGCAGCCGGCTCGGCGGCGATTCCCGGCATCCTCGGCCAGGCGCCCGCGATGCAGGAGGTGTTCCGCGCGATCGGCCGCCTGTCGCGCTCGAGCCTCTCCGTGCTCGTGACCGGTGAGTCCGGCACCGGCAAGGAGCTGGTGGCGCGCGCGCTGCACCAGCACAGCCCGCGGGCGGGCGCGCCGTTCATTGCGCTCAACACGTCGGCGATCGCCTCCGACCTGCTGGAGTCGGAACTGTTCGGCCACGAGAAGGGCGCCTTCACCGGCGCCGAGGCGATGCGCCGCGGGCGCTTCGAGCAGGCCGACGGCGGCACGCTGTTCCTCGACGAGATCGGCGACATGAGCGCGGCGCTGCAGACGCGGCTGCTGCGCGTGCTGGCGGAGGCCGAGTTCTACCGCGTCGGCGGCAATGCGCCGATCCGCGTGGACGTGCGCGTCATCGCCGCGACCCACCAGGACCTCGACGCGCGTGTGAGGCAGGGCCAGTTCCGCGAGGACCTGCTGCACCGGCTGAACGTTATCCGGATCCGCGTGCCTTGCTTGCGCGAACGGCGCGGCGACATCCCGGAACTGCTCACGCATTACCTCGCACTCGCCGCACGCGAGCTCGGCGCGGAGCAGAAGTCCCTGAATGCGGGCGCGCAGGAGCGGCTTGTCGCCTTCGATTGGCCGGGCAACGTGCGCCAGCTCGTGAACGCTGCGCGGCGCCTCACGGTGACCGCGCCCGGGCGCGAGATCCGCGAGGAGGACATCCCGGCGGACCTCGGCGGCGACGGTGCGGACCTGCCGGCATCCGACCTCTGGTTGCGCGAACTCGAGTCCTGGGCCTCTCGCCATCTCGCCGGCGGCGGCGCGCCGCTCCTCGAGGTCGCTGGCAGCGAGTTCGAGCGCACGCTCGCGCGCGCGGCGCTCGCGCGCGTCCAGGGTCGCCGCCAGGAAGCGGCGCGGCTCATCGGCTGGGGGCGCAATACGCTGACGCGGAAACTGCGGGAGCTGGGGCTCGAGTAACGAAGAGGGGACAGTCCGCCTTTTCTCCTGCGGAGAAAAGGGGACAGTCCCCAAAAGAAAGCCCCCGCCGGCAGAACCGGCGGGGGCCGTAT
>JANNHT010000271.1:0-8952 GCA_031404555.1 Gammaproteobacteria bacterium | reverse complement strand
TTTTTTCTTTTCCCACACCCCCCCAAAACCAAACACCCCCCCGGCCCCTTTCTTTGCCCCGCCCCCCACACCCCGCCGTTCACCACCAGGCCCCCCGCCGTCTCGACCGCCCGGTCGAGCGACTCGACCGCGCTTCGCGGCAGCAGCGCCGTGTAACCGCCGATCTGGTAGCTCATCGGGAAATACACCGCGAGCAGGTCGTCCTTCGCCTCGACGATGCCGAGTTCCGATGCGTCGTCGCGCGTGACGAAGCCGATGAGTCGCGCCTCGCCGAGGCGCGCGAGCACTACGCGCCGCAGGTCCTGGCGCTTGGCACCGGTCGGCAGCAGCTTCGCAAAATCGCGCGTCGCGCCGTAGATCGTCTTGACCACCGGGATCCGGTCGAGGAATTGCTCCCAGCGCGCGATGACCCGCTTGACCAGGTAGGCGTTGACGAGCATGCCGGCGGCGATCAGCAGGATCACCGCCGCGGCGATGCCCATGCCGGGCTTGTAGTGTTCGGCGGGGACGACGAGCTGGATCGGCTTCTGGAGCAGCGCCTCGGTGCCGCTGCCGAGCCACCACAGCAGCCACAGCGTCAGGCCGAATGGCAGCACCACGACGAGACCGCGCAACAGCGCATTGCGTAGCTTGCGGAACATGGGACCTCCGGTTCTGGCCGACATGATAGCGGTCCCGCCCGCGCCGACGGCGCGCTATGATCGGCCCGGGGCGCGGTCAAGCATGCACAAGGAAAAAAGCCATGGCAGTCGCGAAAGTCAGTGAAATCACCGCCACGTCGAAGAAAAGCTTCGAGGACGCCATCGAAAAAGGCGTGAAGCGGGCGGGCAAGACGCTCAAGAACCTGTCCTCCGCCTGGGTCGCCGACCAGGAAGTGGCGATCGAGAACGACAAGATCACCGAATACCGTGTCCGGCTGCGGGTGACGTTCATCCTCGAGCCCTGATCCGGGGCGGGCCTGACGTGACGTATCGCGTACTCGCCGACGCGGTGCTGGTGCTGCACCTCGCGTTCGTGCTGTTCGTGGTTTTCGGCGGCTGGCTCGTCGCCTGGCGGTGGAAATTCGCCTGGCTGCACCTGCCGGCGGTCGCCTGGGGCGCGTTCGTCGAGTTTTCGGGCCGGATCTGCCCGCTCACGCCGTTCGAGAACTGGCTGCGGGCCCTGGGCGGTGAGCGCGGCTACTCGGGCGGCTTCATCGAGCACTACCTGGGCGCCCTCATCTATCCCGACGCCCTGACGCGGACCCATCAGTTCGTGCTGGGCGGCCTGGTGATCGCGATCAACCTGGCCGCCTACGGACTGCTCTTCTACCGGAAGCGCGCGAAAACCTAGGCGGCTGGCGTGAGTTCCTGCACGGCGACCACGACGCAGCCAGGACCGGCATGCACGCCGAGCGCCGTGCCGAGCGGTATCACCGGCAGCAGCTCCGCGCCGGCCAGGCCCGCGGCGAGCGTTTCGCGCACCGCCTCGGCGCCCTCCGGCGTGTTCGCATGCGAGATGCCGATGCGCCAGCGGCGTCCGGCATCGAGTCGGCGGCGGACGAAGCGGCCGAATCCACGGTAGGGATCCCGCCTGCCGAACAGCACGCCGCCGATGCCGAGCGTGCCGTCGGCGTGCACGGCGAGGATCGGCGTGACGTGCAGCAGATCGGCGAGCGTCTTGACGATCCGCGGCACGCGCCCGCCGCGCACGGCAAACTCGAGCGTGACGAGGCAACCCCACGTGCGAGTGCGCTTGCGTGCGTCGAGCGCCGCCGCGCGCACCGCATCGGCGTCGCCGCCGGCCGCGGCTACTTCCGCCGCGCGCATCGCAACCAGCCCCTGCCCGAGCGCGGCCGTGCCTGAATCGACGGTGAGGATGCGCGCGCGTGTGCGCACGCGTTCCGACGCAGCCTCGGCGCTCTGGAACGTGCCGCTGACTTTCGCGGTGAGTCCGACGTAGACCACGCCGCGATAGTGGGATCCCAGGAACTCGAACGCGCGCCGGAAATCGCCGGGCGGCGGCTGCGAAGTCTTCGGGTGCTGCGGGTTCGTCGCGAGCTCGCGGTAGAACTGCTCGGGCGACAGTCCGATCTTGTCGAGGTAGCTCTGCGTGCCGAAATGCACGCGTACCGGCACGACGTGGATGTCGAGCGACTCCAGCACCGAGTCCGGCAGGTCGGCCGCGGAGTCGGTGACGACCGCCACCTGGCGTCCGCGGTCGTGATGCGCCATCTCCTGCTGGCGCTGCATGTCGTCGGCCTTGCGCGTGCTGACCGCGCCGTGGCGCGCCGCCAGCTCGAAGAGCTTCGCGGGCTCGTTCAGGTGCAGGTGCAGGCGGATCTTGCGCTGGGTCCCCGCGACCACGAGGCTCGATCCGAGCGTCGATGCCTCCTCGCGCAGCTTCCGGCGGTCGATCGCGTCGCCCGTGATCGTGCACTCGGTGCAATAGCGGTACTGGAGGTCTTCCTGGACGCCGGCAGTCGCGTCGTCGTTTCGCAGCAGTTCGATGTCGCCGTCATCCGCAGGCGCGATCCCGGTGTCGAAGTACTCGGACATGCCGGCGACGAGCTCGACGAAGCCGAGCGCGCCGGCATCCACGACATTTGCGCGCCGGAGCGACTCGAGCTGGTCGCGCGTCGCCTCGAGCGAGCGGCGCGCCTCGGTGAGCGATTCGCGAAAGAGCGTCCGGAAGTCGCGCACGCCGTTGCCGACCTCGCGCCGCGCGGCCGCGGCGAAATCCGTGAGCACCGTGAGGATCGTGCCCTCGCGCGGCTCGGCGAGCGATTCGCGCGCATAGGCCGCGCCGCCCGTCACCGCGTCGGCGAATCCCGCGGCGTCGAGTTCCGCAAGCGGCCCGGCGCGGTCACCGACGCCCAGCAGGAACTGCGCGAGGATCGCGCCGGAATTGCCGCGCGCGCCGTCCAGCGCCGCGTCCGCGATTCGGTTGAGCGTCTGCCCGGCATGGGTCTCGGTGCTGCCGCGCAGCGCCGTGAGCACGGCCTGGAGCGTGAGCGCGAGATTGGTGCCGGTGTCGCCGTCCGCGACCGGGAACACGTTGATCTTGTTGATCGACTCCTCGCGCGCGACCAGGCGGTGGATGCCGGTGCGAAGCGCGAGCGCGAGATCGGTACCGCGAAGCGCGAGGGTCGGCGCGGCGTCGGCGGTCACTGGCGGGGCAGCAGGAACCGGCGTCCGCGGAAACTCAGGATCACGCCGTCCCGCGTGATCTCCTCGACCAGCGCGCCCTCGGCGATGGTCGCGCCCTGGGTGTAGCGCCGGCCGTTGATGAACACCGCGCGCTTGGCGGGGTTGTCGCTGAAGATGTGCAGGTCCACGGAGAGCGGCGGCATGCCGGCGACGGATTCAACCGGCACCGCGCCCTGCTGCGGCTCCTCGCCGTAGCTGACCGTGCCGCCCGAGGTCGCGGGCGGCGCATCGGGCAGGAGCGTCGGGTCGGGAAACGCGGTGGTCGCGGGTTCGGCGTAGCCCTGCGAGGGATAGATCTCCGGCGACTCTTCAAACACGACGCTCGGTGACGCGGCGCCCGTCGACGCGGTGCCAGTCGACGCGGTGCCAGTCGCAGGCGCCGGCTGCAATGCAGCGGTCGTGGTCGGCGGCGCCGCTGCCGGCGCTGCGGCGGCGGGTGGCGGTGCGACGATCGCGGCGGGTTCGACGGCGGCTTCCGGCGCGCCATCGCGCAACAGGAAGAACAGCAGCACTCCTACATTCACCGCGAGCAGCAGTCCGATCGCGACCAGCGCGACCGGCAGGCGGCGGTCCTCGCGCGCGAGCGGAAGCTCGGCGATGTTCGGCCCGCTCTGGCGCTGGCGCTCGATCTCGGACTTGCGCAGCGCATCGAGGATGAAGCTCATGCGCCAGCCTCGGGCGAGGCGCCCGCGAGCGTCGGCGTGCCGGGCGCACCGAGCGCCGCGTCCAGCACCAGCAGGGTCTGGAGTCCCGCGATGCCGTCCACGGCGAGCCGGCGGCTGCGCTGGAAATCCTCGACCAGGCGCTCGAGCTCGATGTCGAACACGTCGGCAGGCTCGGTGGTCGCGGGAAGGCCGCGGAGCTGCTCGAGTCCCTGGCGGAGCCGGCGCACGTCCTCGCCGCGCATCCCGGCGCGCAGCGGCCGCAACTCGCCCGACTGCGGCCGCCACAGGACGATGAATTCACCGAACCAGTAGTCGGTGAGTTCCGCGATCGGCACGCGCGCCTCGGTGGCGCCGATCAGGAGTCGCGCCTCATCGGCGTCGAGGCCTGCGAGCACCACCTGGTGTGGCGCGCCGCTCGCATCGACGAGCGACAGCACGGCCGGGCGGTTGATGAGCTTGAGCTGGGCGAGCGAGCCGCGTTGCCAGACGCAGGACAGGCCTCGGTCGAGCGCCTGTTCGCAGGCGAGCCCCGTGCCCTGCTGGTACTGCGCGCCCCAGAGCGCGAACAGCGAACCGAATGCCGCGTCCATCGTGGTCACCGCGGGATCGCGCCCGAGTGCCGCGCCGAGCGGCGGGCGCGGTGGCAGCGCGGCTGCGACGACCGGCGGCGGCGCTGCCGCCTGCGCTGTCGTTTCCGCGGCGAGTTCGGCGCGCTGCGGCAGCGATTGCCAGAGCAGGGTGCCGATGAGCGCGGTGCCCGCGGCCGCGCCAGCAATCGCCACCCAGCGCACCCACGGCGCGAGCACCGGCCGGCCGTAGACTTCCGACGCTGCGCGGCGCACGAGCGAGCCCGTGACGCGATGTTCCTCGCGCGTGTAGGCGCCGAGCAATGCGCGGTCCGCGATCACGTTGATGATGCGCGGCACGCCGTCGGAGAGCCGGTGCAGTTCGCGGACCGCGCCCGGCGTGAACAGCTCGCGCGTCGAGCCGGCGACCCGCAGGCGATGGCGCATGTACGAGACGGTCTCTTCGCTCCGGAGCGCCTCGAGGTGATAGCGGCCGGTGACGCGCTGCGCGAGCTGGCGCAGGTCCGGCCGTGCGAGCACGGCGCGCAGTTCCGGCTGGCCGATCAGGATGATCTGCAGCAGCTTCTGCGTTGCGGTCTCGAGATTGGTCAGCAGCCGCACCTGCTCGAGCACGTCGGGTGAGAGGTTCTGCGCCTCGTCCACCATCAGCACGATGCGCCGGCTGCGGCTGTGCGCGTCCAGCAGGAAGTGCATCAGCAGGTCCACCAGTTCCTTGACGCTGCCGACCGAGCCCGGCGGCACCTCGATGTGCAGCTCGTCGCAGATGCAGAGCAGGAACTCGGCGGCGGTCACGCGCGGGTTGAGGATCAGCGCGACGTCGCAATGCGGTGGCAGCTGGAGCAGCAGGCTCCGGAGCACGGTCGTCTTGCCGGTGCCGACTTCACCCGTCAGCTGGATGAAACCGCCGGACTCGCTGATGCCATAGGCGAGATGCGCGAGCGCTTCGGCGTGGCGCTCGCTGAGGAACAGGTAGCGCGGGTCCGGCGTGATCGCGAACGGTTTTTCGTCGAGGCCGAAAAAACTTGTGTACATAAGGACTTGCGCGTACGACCCCTCACGTCGCGGGGTCTCATGATGCCTGCATGCGGCAGTGGCTGCAAAACTAAGAGGGGACGCATCCCTTCTCTGTCCGGCGGCCGCCCTACGGAAAAGGGATGCGTCCCCTTTTAAAGGGATGCGTCCCCTCTAGTGATCGGATCCGCGCCGGATGATGTCGTCGCCGAAGCGGCCGTGGATGCGGTCGATGGCGCTGTCGAGCTCGCGCCCCTCGCTCGACTCGCGCGTGCTGAAGAGGTCGAGCTGGGTCGCGGGGGAGAGGTCGCTCGCGCCGACGCCGAGCAGGCGGACGGCGACCCGCGGCTGCTCGTCGAGCCAGCGCTCGAGCAGCTCGTCGGCCACCTGCGCGACGAGGCGCGTCTCCTGGGTCGGCGGGCTGAAACTCTTCTGCCGCGTGAAGGTCTCGAAATCGCGCCGGCGTACCTTGATGCTGATCATGCCCGCCTTGAACTGCCGGGCGCGCAGCCGCGCCGCAGTCTTGTCCGCGAGCTGCGCCAGGCGCTCGCGCAGTTCCTTGCGGTCGCGGATGTCGGTGTCGAAAGTCTCCTCCGTGCTGATCTGTTTTTCGGGTGCATCGGAGATGACCGGCCGCTCGTCGATGCCGGCGGCGCGATCGCGAAACTTGCGCGTCTCGCGCCGCAGCAGCGGCCACAGCACGGACTCCGGCGCGCGACGCAGCTGCCCGAGCGTGAAGATGCCCTGCTGCTCGAGCCGCGCCGCGGTCTTCGCGCCGATGCCGAACAGCCGGCCGACCGGCATCGGGTCGAGCGTCGAGGTCACGTCCTCCGGGAGGATGATCGTCAGGCCGTCGGGCTTGTGCATCTCGGAGGCGAGCTTCGCGAGCAGCTTGTTGTGCGACACGCCGACCGAAGCCGTGAGGCCGGTGCGGGCGCGGATCAGATCCTTGATCTCGCGCGCCATCTTCTCGGCGCTGCCAAAGAGCGAGGCGCTCGCTGTCACATCGAGGAAAGCCTCGTCGAGCGAGAGCCCTTCCACCAGGTTGGTGAACTCGCCGAAGATCGCGAACACCTGGCTCGAGATCTCGCGGTAGCGCCTGAAACGCGGCCGCACGACGACCACATGCGGGCAACGCCGCAGCGCCTCCCGCATCGGCATCGCCGAATGCACGCCGAAACGGCGCACCTCATAGCTCGCGGCCGCGACGACGCCACGTCCGCCGGTGCCGCCGACGACGACCGGCTGGCCCGCGAGCTCCGGATCGTCATGCTGCTCGACCGCCGCGTAGAACGCATCCATGTCCACGTGGAGGATCGCGCGATGCGCGGTCATGAGAGCCGGAAAATCGAATAGACCAGCCCCGCGAACATCGTGATGCCGAGCAGCATGAAGTAGATCGTCGAGAGCGCGAAGAACTTGAGCGTGGTCAGCAGTCGGCCCTGGCCGTAGACGACGCGCATCGAGCGGAAGATGTACCAGGGCAGGTAGAGCATAAGCGCGACATTCACGATCCACAGCAGTCCGATGTACGGTACGTCGAGGTTCGCGATTGCGCTGACGGCCTCGATGGCGCCGATCAGCAGGAAGGTGAAGGCGTGGTTGTGCAGGAAGAGCACCAGGTGCTCGGCGTAGAGCCGCCGCGGCCACCAGTAGAAGAGGAGCGCGACCGCGGCCATCAATGGCAGGAAGATGAACATCAGCTTCGGCGCCGTCGAGGCGAAGCGTTCGGCGAGCTGCGCGCCGCCATCGGCCCGGATCTGGTCGCAGGCGCGCTTGAGCGGTGCTTCCAGGTCCTTGCTGCCGAACGGCGGCGAATCGAATTCGCAGGCCTCGTTGGCCCTCGACAGGTTGTCGAGGTCCGTCGGGTCGATCCCCGCATCCACCAGCTCCTTACGGACGTCCACCGACAGCTCGCCGGCGGCGGCCGTGAGCGCGGGCTTGGCCTGCGCCGCATCCGCCGGCGCCGCCTCGGCCTCAGGCTTCGCACCCGGCGTCTTGACCGAGACGGGCGCGATCACCCGGTTGCCGTCGGCGTCAGTGCGGATGAACGAGGACTCCGGCAGGATCGCCGTGAGCGCGAAAAACAGGATGCTGATGCCGAGGTAGAGCCGGAACGGCGGCAGGTATTTCTGGTGCTTGCCGGCGACGAATTCGCGGGTCAGCTCACCCGGCTTCAGCGTCAGGAGCCGCAGCGTGCGCCAGACGCGGCTGTCGAGGTGCAGCAGCGAGTGCGTCACGTCGCCCGCGACTTCCTTCATCGACAGCACGTGCACGTCCGACGCCTGGCCGCAGTCCATGCAATGGGCGCCGGTGACCGGCGCGCCGCAGTTCAGGCACTGCGCAGGCGTGCCCGCGGCGGGCACCAGGTCGAGGCGCGGCTTGAACACGCGCCGCTCGCAGCGCACGCGGCCGCCGAAGCGCTCTGCGGTTGCCGTGCGCTGGCGGGTCGCCTCGTTCTCCAGGTAGTGGTCGAGCGCGGCCAGGCTCTCGACGCGATAGCGCACGCGCCTGCGCTGGCGCTCGCCGGGAGGCGTCTCGGTCGTCTCGATGTTCGCGCTGAGGAATCCCGCGCAGGCGAGCACGTCCTGCACGTGGCCCGGGAGCCAGGCGTCGTATTCCGCGACGATGTCGGGGTCGAGTTGGCACTCGACTTCGTAGATGACGTTGGCGGGCACGGCGCGGCTCGTGGCGAGCGACACCGCCGAGTTTAGCTTACGGCGGCAACCCCGGCGACGGGATGGATGCCGGCCTGCATCAGCAGGCGGTGCGCGCGGAGGCTGCCGGTCTTCTGCCACACCTCGTAGAGCCGCAGCAGGTCGCGATCCGAGGACCGGGCCGCGCCGTCGCCGATCTCGCTCAGCGCATCGACCAGCGGCTGGAACTTGTCCTCGAGCTCGGCGAACACGTCCGCGAGCACCCGCGGTGCGCCGTGGTAGGGCACCTGCGCGAGCGCGCCGTAGGCGAGTCCGCCCATCGCGATGTGGTAATCGACGTCGACCGGCCGGCGCGCAAATCCGCCCGCCAGGAAGCCCGCGACGAACAGTGCGACATCGCCCATGCGCTGGAGCGTACGGAACCGGCGCCGGTCATTGGGTTCCCCGGCGGCCTCCGCCAGCAGCAGCGCGAGCGGCTTCAGCTGCCGGCGGCGCTCCGGCCCGGGCTCGAACAGCGCTTCGGTGTGGGAGAACATTGCGAGCAGGTTGACGACGTACTGCTCGGTGTGGGGACAGACCCGCAGGTGCTGGTGGCCGAGGGCCGCCTGAAGCGACTCCCGGAAAAACTCGCGCACATCGGAGACCGCCATGAGTCCCATGGCGCCACTTCAGACAAATCCGCCGGCCAAGTCTGCAAACTGCGTCGCAGAACGGTGGCGGCGCGGGTTTTGGGAGTTTGTAAAATTAAAAAAAGGAAAAAAGGCCCCGCCCCCAGAAGGGGAGCGGCAGTGTCCCCCCCGACGGCGGGGGGGGGTATGGGGGACCGGCGGCCCCCACCCGGGGG
>JANNHT010000270.1:0-27157 GCA_031404555.1 Gammaproteobacteria bacterium | reverse complement strand
GCTTCCTCGTCTACGTGGCGAGCACGCTGCTGCTGTTCGTCCTGTGGGCGGTCTTCCTCGCGGGGCTCTACCGGTGAGCGATCTCGACGGACGGTGCCTCTGTGGCGCCGTGCGTTTCTCAATCACGCCGCCGACGCTGTTCGTCGCGCACTGCCATTGCCGCTACTGCCGCGAGGCGCACGGAGCCGCGTTCGTCACCTGGGTCGGCGCTGCGGAGGACCGGTTCCGGTTGCTGCCGGGATCGGCGGAGGCGCGCTGGTATCAGTCCTCGCGCCAGAGCCGGCGCGGATTCTGTGCGACCTGCGGCACCACGCTTTTCTTCGCGTCGACACTGTGCCCGGGCGAGATCCATGTCGTGCGCCCGGCCATCGCGGGCGAGATCGACCGTGAACCGCAGTGCCACGTGTTCTACGACCAGCACGCGGAGTGGATCGAGCTCGGCGATTCGCTGCCGCGCTACACGACCGCGGATCCGGGCCTCGCGAAATTCCGGGCGGTCACGCGGGACTGAGTTCGCGGACGAGGCGGGCGAGCTCGCCGATCGGCTCCGAACACTGCGGACCGCGGCATATGTAGGCGACCGTGCCTGCGCGCTCCGCTTTCGACGCGAGCGCCGCCGGCAGGCCCGTCGTGCCGGCCGGGATGCCGACGACCAGACGCCGCGGCGCGTAGGTTGCGGCGAGCGACGCCTGCCACTCTGCAACCGCGGCCGCGTCGCCACGGATCACGACGATCTCGCCCGGCTCCAGGAACTCGTCGAGCGCATTCAGCATCGAGTTGTGCGCTTGCGGCATGCGGACAAGCGACGCCCAGCCGCCCCGCAGCGTGCGCTCGGCCGCATCGAGGTAGCGGGTCTCGCCGAGCAGCCAGCCGAGACGGGCGAGCGCGAGTGCCGCGATGCCGTTGCCCGCCGGCGTCGCCTCGTCGGCGAATCCCTTCGGCCGATGCAGCGGCGGGTCGCGGCCGGCGGCCGTGAACCAGAAGCCGCCGCGCTCCGGATCGGCGAACTCGGCGAGCAGCTTATCCGCGAGTGCGCAGGCGAATTCGAGGTCCGCCGCGCGAAACCGCGACTGCAGCAGCTCGACCAGCGCGTCGAGCAGGAAGGCGTAGTCGTCAAGATAACCGGGAAAGCGCGCGACGCCGTCTTTCCAGGCCGCGAGCAGCCGCCCGTCTATCCAGCAGTTCGCGCGCAGGAAATCCACGGCGCGCGCGGCGGCATCGACCTGCGTCGCCTCGCCGAGCAGGCGCCCGCTGATCGCGAGCCCGCGGATCATGAGCCCGTTCCACGCGGTCAACACCTTGTCGTCGAGCCCCGGCCGCACGCGGCGATCGCGGGCGGCGAGGAGTTTCGCGCGGCCCGCATTGATCCGGTCGGACACCTGCGACGGTTCAAGTCCGAGCTCCTCGCCGATCTGTTCGACCGGTACGAAGCAGTGCAGGTGCCAGGCGCCTTCGAAGTTCGCGTCGCGGTCGAGGCCGAAGCGGCGGGCGAGCACGCGGTATTCGTCCGCGGTCACGAGCGCCTGCACCTCGTCGGGCCGCCAGACGTAGAAGCGGCCCTCATGGCCCTCTGAGTCCGCATCGAGCGTCGAGTAGAAGGCGCCCTCCGGCGAACGCATCTCCCGGAGCGCCCAGCCGGCGGTCTCGATCGCGCGGCTGCGGAAGAAATCGTCACCGGTCGCGATGGCAGCCTGAGCGAGGAGCGCGAGCAGCGGCCCGTTGTCGTAGAGCATCTTCTCGAAGTGCGGGATCATCCAGAACGGATCGACCGAGTAGCGGCAGAAGCCGCCGCCGAGCTGGTCGTAGATGCCGCCCTCGGCCATGCGCTTCAGCGTCAGCGTCGCCATGTAGAGCGCCTTGAGGTCGGGCTCGCTCGCGTTCGCACCGGACCGCCACTGGCGCAGCAGCCGCTCGATGGATGCCGGGTGCGGGAATTTCGGCGCGCCGCCAAAGCCGCCGAAGCGCTGGTCGAATGTGGGCTCCAGGTCGCGGTGCGCGATCGTGAGCGGTTCGCGCGTCAACGTCTCCTCCGCAGGCGACGCCGGCGGAGTCAGCTCGCCGAACACGTTCCTCAGCGATTCATTCTGGCGGCGCACGCTGTCGCGTTCGTTCCGGTAGAACGCGGCGATCCGCTCGAGCAGGTCGGTGAAGGCCGGCATGCCGTAGCGCGCCACATTCGGAAAATACGTGCCGCCGACAAACGGGATCAGGTCGTCCGGCGCGAGGAACATCGTGAGCGGCCAGCCGCCGCCGCGCTGCGTCAGCAGCTGGTGCGCGAGCTGGTATACCTTGTCGAGGTCGGGGCGCTCCTCGCGATCGAGCTTGATGTTCACGAACAGGCGGTTCATCACGGCGGCGGTCGCCTCGTCCTCGAAGGACTCGTGCGCCATCACGTGGCACCAGTGGCAGGCGGAATAGCCGATGGACAGCAGGATCGGCTTGTCCTCGGTGCGCGCAAGGGCGATCGCAGCGTCTCCCCAGGGATGCCAGTCGACCGGATTCGCCGCGTGTTGCAGCAGGTAGGGACTGCTCTCGTCCGCGAGGCGGTTCTTCGGGCGGGCAGTCGTCTCGGGATCCATGTCGGTGCGGTCGTGGTCGGGTAGAATTGCGGCCACTATAGCCACCGCGCTTCCTTCCAGCGAATGACAAACCCCGTGCTGCCGCCGCTCATGTTGAAGCCGCAGGAGGAACGCCGACTCCAGGCCGGGCACCTGTGGATTTTCTCGAACGAGATCAACGTCGCGGCGACGCCGCTGACCGCGTTCCAGCCGGGTGCGCACGTCTCGGTGCGCTCCAGCCACGACCGCTTCCTCGGCTATGCCTATGTCAACCCGCGCACGCTGATCAGCGCGCGCCTGCTCGGGCGTGACCTCGACTATCCGCCGGGCAAGTCGCTGCTGGTGCACCGGCTGAGAGTCGCACTGGCGCTGCGCGAGCGGATGTTCCAGGCGCCGTTCTACCGGCTCGTGTTCGGAGAATCGGACCTGCTGCCGGGACTCGTCGTGGATCGCTACGGCGACGTGCTGGTCGCGCAGATCGGTACGGCCGGCATGGAGGCGATGAAGTCCGGGATCGTCGACGCGCTCGTCAAGGTCGTCGCGCCGCGCGCGATCCTGTGGAAGAACGATTCCGGGATTCGCGAGCTCGAGGGACTGGAGCGCCAGGTCGAGGTCGCGCTTGGCGAGGTGCCGGATTTCGTCGAGGTGCCCGAGGGCGGCGTGAAATTCCGCGTGCCGCTCGCCGCCGGGCAGAAGACTGGCTGGTACTTCGACCAGTCCGCGAACCGCGCGCTGTTCGCGCGCCATGCCCGGGGTGCACGCGTGCTGGATGTCTTCAGCTATGCCGGCAGCTTCGGGTTGCAGGCCGCGCGTGCGGGCGCCGCGGCCGTGACCTGCGTCGATTCCTCGGCCGCCGCGCTCGCGGCGGCGGCTGAAAGCGCTGCGGCGAACGGACTTGAGGCGGAGTTCGTGCAGGCGGACGCCTTCGACTCGCTCGTCGCCCTGCACGCGGAGCGGCGGCGCTTCGACGCGATCGTCGTGGACCCGCCGGCCTTCATCAAACGCAAGAAGGATCATCCGAAAGGGCTCGCCGCCTACCGGCGGCTCAACCAGCTTGCGATGCAGCTCCTCGACCGCGACGGGCTCCTGATGTCCTGTTCCTGCTCCTACCACCTCGGACCGGGCGAGTTGACCGACGCTGTGCAGCGCGCCGCGCGCCATCTTGGCCGCTTCGCGCAGCTGATCGCGGTCGGCGCCCAGGCGCCGGACCATCCGGTGCACCCGGCGATCGACGAGACCCGGTACCTCCGCGCCTTCCTGTTCCGGGTGACCGACGCGTGCTGACTTTTCCCGCGATCGACCCGGTTGCATTCGCGATCGGCCCGGTCAAGGTGCACTGGTACGGGCTGATGTACGTGCTCGGCTTCGTCGCCGGCTGGTGGCTCGCGCGCCGGCGCGCGGCGCAGCCGGGCTCGACCTGGAAGCCGGTGGACGTGGACGACCTGATCTTCTTCGCCGCGGTCGGCGTGATCGCGGGCGGCCGGCTCGGCTGGATCCTGGTGTACGGCTTCGACCTGCTCCGTGAGGACCCGCTCGCGATCCTGCGGGTGTGGGAGGGCGGCATGTCGTTCCACGGCGGTCTCGTGGGCGTCATGCTCGCGGTCGCGTACTTCGCGCGCCGCCGCCAGCGCCGGGTGTCGGACGTGTTCGACTTCACCGCGCCGCTGCCGGCGATCGGGCTCTTCGCCGGGCGCATCGGCAACTTCATCAACGGTGAACTCTGGGGCAAGCCGACCGAGGTCCCCTGGGGATTCCTGGTCGACGGCGAAGTCCGCCATCCGTCGCAGCTCTACGAAGCGGCGCTCGAGGGCCTCGTGCTGTTCGTGGTCATCTGGTGGTTCACGTCGAAGCCGCGCTACCGGCTCGCGCCGGCCGGGCTCTTCCTGACGATCTACGCGGTGCTTCGCATCGCGGTCGAGTTCGTGCGCGTGCCGGATGCGAACCTCGACTACCTCGCCTTCGGCTGGCTGACCATGGGCCAGCTGTTGTCGCTTCCCTTTCTCGCAGCCGGCATCGCGATGCTCGCCTGGTCGCGCGCCCGCCGCCTGCCGTCCGGGAATTTCGCCTGAGATGCGAAGCTACCTGGACCTGATGCGCCAGATCCGCGAGCGCGGGACGCGGAAGATGGACCGCACCGGCACCGGCACGCTGTCGGTGTTCGGCCGGCAATTGCGCTTCGACCTCTCCGCCGGTTTTCCGCTGGTCACGACCACGCGCGTGCACAGGAAGTCGGTGATCGTCGAACGGCTGTGGGTCCTGCGCGGCGAGACCAACGTGCGCTCGCTCAACGAGCAGGGCGTCACGATCTGGGACGAGTGGGCGGACGAGAACGGCGAGCTCGGGCCCGTTTACGGGCGGCAGTGGCGTGCCTGGCCGGGACCGGATGGCCAGCCGATCGACCAGATCGCGCGCGTGCTGCACCAGCTCCGCCATGAACCCGATTCGCGCCGCATCATCGTGAGCGCCTGGAACGTCGGCCAGCTCGAAAGAATGGCGCTCGCGCCCTGCCATGCGCTGATCCAGTTCTACGTCGCGGATGGCAGGCTCTCCTGCCAGGTGTACCAGCGCAGCGCCGACATCTTCCTCGGCGTGCCGTTCAACATCGCCTCCTATGCGGCGCTGACGCACATCCTCGCGCAGCAGTCCGGGCTCTCGGTCGGCGACCTGGTCTGGACCGGCGGAGACTGCCACCTCTACCTCAATCATCTCGAACAGGCGGAGCTGCAGCTGGCGCGCGAGCCACACCCGTTGCCGACGCTCGCGCTGCTGCGAAGCCCGGACGACATCGCGGACTACAAGCCCGAGGATTTCCGGATCATCGGCTACGAGCCGCATGCTGCGATCCGCGCGCCGGTCGCGGTCTGATCGCGGATGGCCGCAAGCGCGGTCGCGATCGTCGCGATGGCCGACAACGGCGTGATCGGCCGCGACAACGGCCTGCCCTGGCACCTGCCGGATGATCTCCGGCGCTTCAAGTCGCTGACGATGGGCCACTCGCTCCTGATGGGGCGGCGCACCTTTGAATCCATCGGCCGGCCGCTGCCCGGCCGGCGCAACCTGGTCCTGACGCGAAACGCCGCCTGGCGTGCCGAAGGCTGCGAGACGGTCGCGACGCCCGAGGCCGCGCTCGCGGCGACCGCCGGCACGCTCTTTGTGATCGGCGGCGCGGCAGTGTTTCGCGCCTGCTGGGGGTTCGTGGAGCGCCTCGAGCTGACGGAAGTGCACGTGAATCCGGCGGGAGACACGGTGCTCGAGGGATTCGATCGCGGCGACTGGCGCGAGGTTGCCCGCGAAGGACACGCGGCCGATGCAAATCACGCCTGGCCGTTCGAGTTCGTGACGCTCGTCAGGCGCTGAGGGCGCGCTCGATCAGCTCGACTGCGCGCCAGCAGTCCTCATAGGCGTTGTAGAGCGGCGCGGGCGCGAGGCGGATGACGTCCGGTTCGCGCCAGTCGCAAGTCAGTCCGTCGGCAAGCAGGGCATCGAACAGCGCGCGGTCGTTGCCGCGCGTGCCGCGCAGGCGCACCGACAGCTGCGCGCCACGCCATTCGGGTTCGCGCGGGGTCAGGATCTCGATGCGTTCCCCGAGCCGCTCATCGAGCAGGCGCAGCAGCCAGCCGGTGAGCGCGCGCGAACGCTCCGCGAGCGCCGGCAGGCCGACTTCATCGAACAGGGCGAGCGAGGCGACGAGCGGCACCATGCCGATCAGCGGGTGATTGCTGACCTGCCAGCCCGCGGCGCCGCGATAGGGCTGGAACTCGGGCGCGAATTCGAAGCGCGTCTCCAGGTCATTGCCCCACCAGCCGGCGAGCCGCGGCAGGTTCTTCCCGAAGTGCTTTTCATGCACGAAGGCGCCGGCCGTCGCGCCCGGCCCGCCGTTCAGGTACTTGTACGAGCACCAGACTGCGAAGTCCGCGTCCCAGCCGTGGAGCGCGAGCGGCACGTTGCCCATGGCGTGCGCGAGGTCGAGCCCGATCACGGCGCCGACCTCGTGCGCCGCGCGGGCCAGCCCCGGCAGGTCGAGGAGCTGTCCGGTCAGGTACTGGATGCCCGGCAGCAGCACGACCGCGAGCTTCGGACCCTGGCGGCGGATCTCGGCGACGAGGTCCTCGTGGCGGAGCAGGTGCTCGCCCGGGCGCGGCGCGACCTGCACGAAGGACTCGCGGCGATCGAAGCCGTGCCACTCGACCTGCGACACCGCGGCGTAGCGGTCGGACGGAAACGCGCCCTGTTCGATCAGGATCACGTGCCGCTCGGGCGTCGGCCGGTAGAAGCTTGCCATCAGCAGGTGCAGGTTGAGCGTCAACGAATGCATCGCGACGACTTCGGCGGGCTCTGCGCCCGCGAGCGCCGCGAGCGAGGGCACGAGGCGCTCGTGCAGGTTCAGCCAGTCCGCGCCCGGGTCGTGATAGCCGAGTACGCCGAGGCGCTGCCATTCGGCCATGAACTTCGCGACCTCTTCGGCGGCGCGCATCGGCTGCAGGCCGAGCGAGTTGCCGCAGAGATAGGTCACGGGCTTTCCGTCGGCGCCCTTCGGGAACAGGAATTCGTGGCGCCGGTGCTGGCCCCGGTCCGCTGCATCCCGAGCGAGCGCTTCGTCCCGCGTCATCGGCTGGCTCATGCGAGATTGACTGCGTACAGCAGCGGGCGCGAAGGCGCCGCGTCCGACAGGAATGCCGGCATCTGGAGATCGAGCAGGTAGTGGCCGTCGGCGACCGATGCGCCGATCCACGCGAGTTCGGTGATGCTCGACTGCGGGCGCGCGGCCTCGGCCGATCGCCGTGAACCGGGCGGGAGCCCGAAGAAGATCCGGTGTGCGGTGAGCCGGCCGCCGTCGTCCGTGCGATCGGCGGAGGGCAGGTCGAGGACGAGGTGCCATATGCCGCGGGTGACCAGCCAGTTTGCAGCCTGGCGCGACAGATAGGGCGCGGGCGCGGGGCCCCGGAATGCGTGGTGCGGCAGATCGGCGCCCTCGCGCCGCGTGCGCAGGATCATCGCCTGTGGCGCGGGTCCCGGATGGCGGCGGCAGGCGGCTTCGAGCGCGGCAGCGGTGATCAGCCGGTCGCCCGCCTGCGGCGCCGGGTCGCTGTCGTCCGTCGTCGCCGCTTCGTCGATCGGTTCAAGCGTCACGAGCAGCGCCGGCACCAGGCCGCCGGTCACACATTCAGACACGGCCACGCGATCCTCGGTGACGTGGCCGACGCACTCGGTGTGCGTGCCGTTGCAATGCGGGGCGAGCGCCAGGAGTTCACAGTTGCAGCTGCCGCCCTGGCGCATGTCGCCGACAAAGTCACCCGTGCGAAAGGCGCGGGCGGAAGCCGGCGGCGCGTCGAAGCAGGACGGCTGCGGACCCGAGAAATCCAGCGGGATTGCGATCGAGACGGGCCTGGAAAGGTCGGCCGACAGCGGCCGGCCGTCCCACTCAAATCGCATGATGGTCATCGTGTCATTATAGTCACGGAACGGAACCCGACCTGACGCTCCGGGTCTGATGTTCCGGGCATCCAGACAGGGGTATCGACGATGACGTTCTGCGGACGACTCGCAATCCTGGCGGTTCTGGCCGCCATGCCCGTCGCCGCGAGCGAGAACGCGCCGGCCGAGGCTGCGGCGGCCTGGAAACGTCACGAAGTCACCTTCGTCTACTACGGCTTCACGACGCGCTATTCCTGCAGCGGTCTCAAGAGCAAGGTCAAGCTCCTGCTCAAGCACATGGGTGCGCGACCCGACATCCAGATCACGGAGCGAGGCTGCGACTACGGCTACACGACGGTCGCGGAGTTCCCGCGCCTCAAGATTGTTTTCTACGCGCCGGAATTGCCGGTGCACGGCTCAATCAACGTCGGCGAGCCGGTGCTCGGCGTCTGGAAGAAGGTCGCGATCAGGCGCCATTCGCCGAAAGGGCTCGAGATGGGCGATTGCGAACTGGTGGAGCTGTTCCGCGACCGGGTGATGCCGAAGTTCCTGATGCGTGCGGTCGAGGGCGACGTCAACTGCATCCCGCACCAGCTTATCGGCAACCGCATCGACCTGCGGTTTGAAGTGCTGACAGGCATTGAATCCGTCGACACGGCCCAGGCCTTGAATCGCTGATCAAACCGGTGGCCGCAGGCTGCCCCGGCAGGGCAGCATGACCGCCGCATCTTCCTCCGCATCCAGCCGGACGGCGCAGAGCGCGCCGCCCCAGACGCAGCCCGCATCGAGTCCGCGCAATCCCTGCTCGGACAGGTAGCCGAGCGCGGACCAGTGCCCGAAGACGATGCGCGCATCGCGCGTCCTGCGTTCCGGGTGACGGAACCAGGGCATTGCGCCGGGCGGCGCGTTCGCCACCGTTCCCTTCAGCTTCGGCAGCAGGCGGCCGGCCGCATCCACGAAGCGCAGGCGCGTCAGGCAGTTGATCGCGAATCGCAGACGTTCGACGCCCGCAAGTCCGGGCGACCAGAGACCGGGTTCATCGCCGTACATGCCGGCCAGGAGCGCGCCCGGGTCGTCGCAGAGCGCGCGCCCGACCGCGCGCGCCTCGCGCTCTGCATCGTCCATCGTCCACTGCGGCGGCAGCCCCGCGTGTATCAGTGTCCAGCCGCTCGCGCCGTCGCGGGCGAGGAGCGGGCGCGCCGCGAGCCAGGCCAGCAGTTCTGCGGCATCCGGCGCATCGAGCACGGCCTCGAGTTCCGGCTCGCGGCGCCGGACGGTCCCCGGCGCCCAGGCCATCGCGAGCAGGTGCAGGTCGTGGTTGCCGAGCACGGTCGTCACGCAGTCGCCGAGTGCGCGCACGCTCCGGAGCACCTCGAGCGATGCCGGGCCGCGGTTGACCAGGTCGCCCGTCAGCCAGAGCCGGTCACGCGCGGGATCGAAATCGAGCTTCCCGAGCAGCGCGACGAATTCCGCGTGGCAGCCCTGCAGGTCGCCGATCGCGTAGTGGGCCATCGCAGGCGGCTAGTGAATCGTGCCGGGAATCGCGAGCGTGAACGGCGGGATCGGCGCGTCGAAGCGCACGCCGTCATCGGCCAGCATCTGGTACGAGCCCTGCATCGCGCCAACCGGCGTTTCCAACACGGCGCCGCTCGTGTAGCGGAATCCCTGGCCCGGCATCAGGTGCGGCTGCTCGCCGACCACGCCCTCGCCGCGCACTTCCTGCACCTTGCCGTTGGCGTCGGTGATGACCCAGTGGCGCGTCAGCAACTTCGCCGGCACGGCGCCGCGGTTGCGGATCGTGATCGTGTATGCGAACACGAAGCGCTGCTCGTCGGGATCGGACTGGTCCTCGAGATAGCGCGTGTCGACGTCGACGGTCACCTGGTGCTCGCGTCCCTCGGTCATGCGGGACCCTTGCGCAGGCGCACCGCAAGCACGTCGCAGGGCGCGGCGTGCAGCACGGTGTCTTCGGTGAGGTTCACGAGGATCGAGGGACCGCGGCGCTCGCGGCTGCCGAGTACGATCAGGTCGGCCTTGCGTTCCTGCGCCGCGCGGACGATCTCGGCCTTGATGTTCCCGGCGGTGACGTCACGGCGCGCGGACTCGATGCCGAGCTTCGCCGCGAGCTCGGCGAGGCGCTGCCGCGCGCGATTCACGAGTTCCTCCTCGATCTGCAAGGCGGGCAGGAGCGTCTCGCCCATCGGCTCGACCGGCACGTACTCGACGACGTGCAGCAGCGACAGTTCGGCGCCCTGCGAGGCGGCGAGGTCGCGCGCCCGCGCGCCGATCAACTCGCTCTGCTCGCCGAGGTCGACGACCAGCAGGATGTTCCGGTAGATGCTCATGGCCCCACCATTATAGGACGGTGGCGGCGGGGGCCGGTTCGGCGGCGAGTTTCGCGAATTCCGCCGGTGAAAGCGTCTCCGGTCGCCGGCCGTCGTCGATGCCGGTGGCCTCGAATGCGGCCGGGTCCACGACACCGCGGAGCGAGTTCCGAAGCGTCTTGCGGCGCATCGAGAACGCGGAGGCGACAACCCGCGCGAACCGGGCGCCGTCCGGCATCGGGAACGGCGCGGACCGGTGGGGCACGAGGCGCAGCACGGCCGAGTCCACCGCCGGCGCCGGGCGGAAGGCGCCGCTGCCGACGCGAAACAGCGATTCGGCGCGGCAGCGCGCGGCGAGCATGACCGTGAGCCGGCCGTAGATCTTGCCGCCGGGCGGGGCAACGATCCGGTCCACGACTTCCTTCTGGAGCATGAAGTGCATGTCCGCGATCACGGCGCTCGACTCCAGCAGGTGAAAGAGAAGCGGTGTCGAAATGTTGTAGGGCAGGTTGCCGCAGAGCCGGAGGAGTGGCCCGCCGCCGTGCAGCAGGGCGACATCGGTCTCGAGCACGTCCGCCTGGTGCACGACGAGCTCTCCGGCGCCCGCACAGTGCCGGCGCAGCTCCGGGATGACATCGCGGTCGATTTCGACGACTTCGAGCCGGCGGCAGCGCTCGAGCAGCGGCCGCGTCAGCGCGCCGAGTCCCGGCCCGATCTCGACCAGGCGCTCGCCGGGTTTCGGGTCGATCGCCGCGACGATGCGCGCGATCACGCCCGCGTCGTGCAGGAAGTGCTGGCCGAAGCGCTTGCGGGCGCGAATCATCCGAGCCGTTCTGCGAGCTCGATGGCCTCGAACAGGCTGCCGGGATCCGCGCGGCCCGTGCCCGCGAGATCGAGCGCCGTGCCGTGATCCACGGATGTCCGCCAGAACGGCAGCCCGAGCGTGAGGTTGACCCCGCGGCCGAAACCCGCGTGCTTGATGACCGGCAGGCCCTGGTCATGGAACATCGCGAGCACCGCGTCCGCGCCCTCGAGCGCGGCGGGCGTGAACGCCGTGTCCGCCGGCACCGGCCCGGTCGCGGCGATCCCGCGCGCGCGCGCGGCGGCGACGGCGGGCGCGATGCGCTCGATCTCCTCGCGGCCAAGGTGGCCGCCTTCGCCGGCGTGCGGATTGAGACCGCAGACCAGGATGCGGGGCGCCGCGATCCGGAATGCATCGGCGAGGCCGCGGTGCAGGACGTCGAGCGTCTCGTCGAGCGATGCGCGCGTCAGCCGCGCCGGGACATCGGCGAGCGGCAGGTGCGTGGTCGCGAGCGCGACGCGCAGCGTCCCGGCGACCAGCAGCATCACGGGCTTCGGGGTGGCGCTGCGTGCCGCGAGGTACTCCGTGTGCCCGCTGAATGCGATACCGGCTTCGATGATCGCGGATTTCTGGACCGGCGCCGTGACCATTGCGCTGAAGCGGCCCGCGACGCAGCCATCCATCGCGGCGTCGAGCAGGCCGAGCACGTAACGGGCGTTCGCGGGATCCGGCCTGCCGGCCGCCGCAGGCCTTGCAAGCGCCGACGGCAGCACGGGCATCGTGCCCGCGCGATGCGGCGCGGGATCGCGGCCTTCGCGCCAGAGCTCGATCGTGAGGCTGGCGCCGATTTCGCGGGCGCGGGAGGCGAGGAGCGACGGATCGCCCGCGAAGACGAGTTCACACGGCCAGTCGGCCGCGGCCGCAGCGAGCGCGAGGTCCGGGCCGATGCCCGCGGGCTCGCCGGTCGTGACGATGATCCGCGGCGCGTTCAGGGATTGCGGATCTCGACGTAGGCCTCGTCGCGCAGCCGTCGCAGCCACAGCTCGGTCTCCTCATCGACCTTGCTCTCGCGCAGCGCAGTCAGCACGCGCTGGCGGCGCACTTCGTCGCTCTGGTCGTGCGTGCGCGTGCCGAGCATCTGCACGATGTGCCAGCCGAACTGGGAGCGGAACGGCTCGCTGATCTGGTCTTTCTCGAGCGCGGCCAGCTGGGACTCGAATTCCGGGTCGTAGGAGCCGGGCGAGGCCCAGCCGAGGTCGCCACCGCGGCTGCCGGAAGCCGGGTCCTCGGACGTCACGCTCGCCAGCGCCGCGAAATCCTCGCCGGCCAGGATGCGCGCACGCACGGCGGCCAGGCGCTGGCGCGTGGTCGCGTCGTCCTGAACCTCGGTCGGGCGCATCAGGATGTGTCGCGCATGGATTTGCTCGACCATCATCGGCCCGCTCTCGCCGCCGCGGGTCTCGTCGAGCCGGATGATGTGGAAGCCGGTCGGCGTGCGCATCGGTTCGCTGACGTCGCCGGGCTGCATTGTCGCCACGCGCTCCGCGATGAACTGCGGCAGCCCGCCGATCTTGCGCCAGCCGAGCTTGCCGCGCTCGAGCGCGGACTGGGCCTGCGAGTAGGCGAGCGCGAGCTGGCCGAAGTCCTCGCCCTTGCCGGCGCGGTCACGGATGTCGCGTGCGAGTTCCTCGACGCGCGTCATCTGCTCCGCGGTCGCGGATTCGGGCAGCGACAGCAGGATGTGCGAGACGTCGAATTCCGCGTTCTGGTCGGCCTGGCCGGCCTGGCGCTCGAGCGCCTGGTCGAGTTCGCGCGGCGACACGTAAATGCGCGGGTACACGTCGCGCTGGCGCAGCATCGAGAGCGTGATCTCGCGGCGCATCTCCTCGCGGTAGCTCGTGTAGTCGACGCCCTGCCCGGCGAGTGCCACGGGCATGTCCTCGAACGGGATGCTGTTGCGCTTCGCGACGTCGCGCAGCGCCTCGTTCAGGATCTCGTCCGACACCTGCACGCCGAGGCGGCCGGCGCGCTGCATCTGGACTTCCTGGAGCACGAGGCGCTCGAGCACCTGCTGGCGGATCACGTCGCCTGGCGGCAGCTGGGAGCCCTGGCTCTGGAGCCGGTCCAGGATCAGCACGGTCTGGTTGTCGAGCTGGCTCTGCAGCACGATGCCCTCGTTGACGATCGCGATGACGCGATCGAGCGGCACGCCGCTGGTCGTCAACTCGCGCGTCTGTGCGCCGGCCGCGCCGGCGATCAAAAGGGCCAGGAAAATGGCGGTCAGCACTCGGCTCATGGCGTCATCCGGGTCGTTCAGGGCAGGGTAGTTGCGGAGCCGGGGGAGTATCCCCGAATGCCCCGCGTCAGGAAAGCGTCATTGCTGGTTCCGACCGATGACAGGCCCTTGAGTTCCAGCTGGAGCATCACGGAATTGTCGCTTTCGCCCGTGCGATTGGAGACATAGCGGCGCCCGATCAGGCGGATGCGCCAGCAGCAGCTGCCGTACTCGAATCCGGCGAAGCGATCGATGGACTTGCTTTCCCTGGTCGAATACACCTGGCGCGCGAAGACCTGCCATGACGGCGACAGGCGCCAGGCGAACGAGCCGTCCCACTGCTCGAGCAAGCCGTCGCGGTAGCGGTAGCCGAGGTTGATCACGGCATCGGGGCGCGGGCGGTACTGGACGCCCGCCTGGCCGAGCACCGTGTTCGATTCCTCCGGATCCCACTCCATCGCGAGCAGCGCACTCCAATTCCGCCAGGCGGTGAGCTCGATCTCGCCGACCATGTTCGAAGAGCTGCGAGATTCCGGCTCCTCGCCCGGCAGCAAGACGCGCGGCGATTCGAAGTAGTAGCGCTGGCCGAGCGTCGCGGTCAGGAACTGCTGGCCGGTGTCGGCATTGAGGAGCCGCGTCGTCACGCCGGCCGCGAGTTCGTTGGCGTCGCCGAGGCGGTCCGCGCCGACGTAGCGGTTGGTGCGGAACAGCGACACCAGGCTGAGGTCGGGCAGCGCCGTGTCGAACGCCGGCAGGTCCGACTGCTCGCGGAACGGGATCCAGGTGTAGCGCAGGCGCGGCTCGAGCGTGTGCACGAGGTGCCGGCGCGATCCGGTGATGCGCTCGAACTCGAGCCCGGCGTCGAGCGACAGGATCGGCGCCGCGCGGTTCGGTGATTCATCCGCGCCCGGCAGCACGTCCGAGAGCTGGTAGCCCGTGACCCGCCAGGCGGCGCTCGGTTCGAGGTGGTAGCCAGGGCCGTGCAGCGGCAACGCGACCCGCGGAATCAAGTCGTAGCGAAGGCCCGTCGTGCCCTCGTCTCGCTCGAACCACACGGTCTCCGCATCGAACGAAGTCGCGACGCGGCCGCCCGCGACCGGCCAGTGGCCGCTGAACTGCAGTTGCGGCAGCCGGGAATAGGGCCGCGACAGCGGGTCAACCGCGAGGTCGATGGTCTGGAAATCCTGCACGCGGCCGTCGAAGCGCCAGCGGCGCCCGAGCCAGGCGAGGTTCACGTGACGGTCGAGAAAGGTCACGCTGGTGCCGTCCGGGCCGAGCCCGAAGTCCTCAAAGTACTGGCTGTCGCTCGCGTCCGAGGCGCTCACGCTCATGCGCAGCTGATCGGTGAAATCCGTCAGGTGCGTCAGCGTGGAGAGCCGCCGGTCGCGGCCCGCGAGGTCGTCGCCCGGGAGGAAGCGGGTCTCGAAGTGCCCGCGGCTTGCCTCCGTCAGGTAGCGGAACTCGCCGTTGAGGCCCGGACCGCGCCGCGACAGCAGGTAGGGCGTCAGCGTCATGTCGTAGTTCGGCGCGAGGTTGAAGTAGTACGGCACGCCGAGCTCGAAGCCGCTCTTGTCCGAATTGCCGAACGACGGGAACAGGAAGCCGGACTTGCGCGCCTCGCCGACCGGGAACGAGATGACCGGCGCGTACAGGATCGGGATGCCCTTCAGCTCGACGCGCACGTTGCGCCCCTTGCCCTGCTGGCGGCGCTGGTCGATGTCGATCGAGGACGCGCGCAGGAACCAGTCGTCGTTGCCGGCCGGGCAGGCGGTGAAGCTGACTTCGCGCAGCGCCAGCTTGCCGTCGGAACTCATGTCGAGCTCGGCCGCAGTACCGCGCGCCGGCCGCGCCGGCAGCTCGAACTCCGCGCCGGTGAAGTGGCCGTTGCCCTGCATGTCCCAGGCGCCGGTCGTGCCCTTCAGGCGCAGGTCGGGGGAGCGGTACTCGACGTCGCCCTCGACCTCGAAGCTCTGCTCGCTCGCGTCGTAGGTCGCCGATCGGGCGGTGAGTTCGCGCTCACCCTGGCTCACGACCACGCCGCCGCTCAGCTTTGCGTCGCCTTCACGCGTGACTTCCGCGCCGCCGCCGCTCGTCACCTGCACGGGCAGCTCGTCGGGCCCGCGGACGGAGATTCCGTCACCGGATGGCGGCGCGGACGCACTCGCCCGCACGGCTGGCGGCTGCGGCCAGATGCATTCGTCGGCAGCCGCGTGGCTGAACGCGAACAGGCTTGCAATCGATGCGATGAAGCGGCGCACGGAGTGTGGAAGTCTATAATGCGAGCCCCCCGGCCGTCGCCCCTGCATGACAACGAACGACAACGCCGATTCGCGACTGCAACGGCTCGAACGCTGGATCGCGGGCCTTCCGGGACCGCCGGTCGAGCGCATCCAGCTCGCGTCGTCGGACGCGAGCTTTCGCCGCTATTTCCGCGTGCACCGCGCGGGCGCGACGCAGATCGCGATGGATGCGCCGCCCGCGCGCGAGTCGCTTGATGCCTGGCTCGCGGTCGCCCGCATCCTCGCGGCCACCGGCGTGCACGTGCCGCCGGTGCTCGCGGTCGACGTCGAGCAGGGATTCGTGCTGATCGGCGACCTTGGTCGCCAGCACTACCTCGAGGCGCTCGCCGAGGGCGCCGAACCGGAGCCGCTGTACCAGGACGCAATCGCGGCGCTCGTCCGCCTGCAGACCGGCGATCCGGCCGATGCCGCGTCGCTGCCGCACTACGATCGCGACCTGCTGATGCGTGAGATGGCGCTGTTCCCCGAATGGTTCCTCGCACGCCACCTGGGACTGCAGACGACGGCGGCCGAGCGCCGGACGATCGCCGGGGCATGCGACTGGCTCTGCGACCAGGCGCTTGCGCAGCCGGTCGTGCTGGTGCATCGGGACTACCATTCGCGGAACCTGCTGATGCGGCCCGAGGGCAATCCAGGCATCGTGGATTTCCAGGACGCCGTGCGCGGGCCCGTCACCTACGACCTCGTGTCGCTCCTGAAGGACTGCTACATCGTCTGGCCGGCCAGGCGCCTGAATGCCTGGCTCGACCGCTACCGCGAACTCGCGGGGGCGGCGGGAGTCGACGTCGGCGCTGATCACGGGGAATTCCTGCACTGGTTCGATGCGATGGGACTCCAGCGCCACCTGAAGGTGCTCGGCATCTTCGCGAGGCTCTGGCATCGCGACGGCAAGCCCGGTTATCTCGCGGACCTGCCGCGCGTGCTCGACTACACGCTCGCGGTCTCGGCGGCCCTGCCGCCGCTGGCTGAGTTCGACGCGTACCTGCGCGCCGCCGTCGTGCCGGCATTTTCCGCGCTGCCGCGCCAGGGCAAGACGCGATGAAGGCGATGATCCTCGCGGCCGGGCGCGGCGAACGCATGCGCCCGCTCACCGACTGCCTGCCGAAGCCGCTGCTCGAAGCCGGCGGCCATCGGCTCATCGACTATCACCTGGCGGCGCTCGCGAAGGTCGGCATCCGGGAGATCGTCATCAACCTGTCCTGGCTCGGCGAACGGATCCGCGAGGCCATCGGCGACGGCCGTCAGCATGGGGTCGCGATCCGTTATAGCGACGAGGGGCCGGTGCCGCTCGGCACGGCCGGCGGGATCATCGCCGCGCTGCCGTTCCTCGGCGCGGAACCCTTCCTGCTCGCGAACGGCGACGTCTGGATCGACCTGCCGTTCGATGCGCTGCGCCGGCCGGCGGGTTCGCTCGCGCATCTCGTGCTGGTCCAGAATCCCGAGCATCACCCGGAAGGCGATTACGGCCTCGATGCCGAGGGCCAGGTGCATCCGCTCCGGAGCCGCCTCACCTATGCCGGCGTCTCGGTGCTCGATCCGCGGCTGTTCGACGGCGTCGCGCCCGGCGTCTCGGCACTGAAGCCGCTCCTCGATCGCGCCATGAAGGCCGGCCGCCTGACCGGCCAGCGCCACAGCGGCGTCTGGACCGACGTCGGCACGCCCGCGCGGCTCGCCGCGCTCGATGCGGAGCTTCGGATCGGCCGGCTCCGCCACCCGGTGCTGTCCTCGCCGGTCGGCTAGAATGGCGCCGGTATGCCTCCGGCACGTCATTCCAAGTGACTGATTTAAAAGGAATTCCAGTTCGCGTCGAGGCGAAGGCGCGGGCCAGCGGCGACAAGTACCGCACGCCCCAGGGCTTCACCGCGATCAAGGACGGCATCAAGCGCGCGGCAGTGGCCGAGCCGCTCGCGCCGGGCGCCAAGCCGAAGTGGCTGCGGGCGCCGATGCCGGCGGGCCCGCGCTTCGACGAGCTGAAGCGCACGGTGCGCGAGCACCGCCTCAGCACCGTCTGCGAGGAAGCGCATTGCCCGAACATCGGCGAGTGCTGGAACGCGGGCACCGCGACGCTGATGCTGATGGGCTCGGTCTGCACGCGCGCCTGCCGCTTCTGCGCCGTTGACACCGGCAATCCACGCGGCTGGCTCGATCCCGAGGAGCCGGCAAACGCCGCGCACACGGTCGCGCTGATGGGGCTCGGCTACGTGGTGCTGACGTCCGTCAACCGCGACGACCTGCCGGACGGCGGCGCGTCGCACTTCGCCGCCTGCGTGCGCGCGATCCGCACAGCTTCGCCCGCGACCGCGGTCGAGGCGCTGACGCCCGATTTCCAGGGAGACCACGCGGCGGTCGAGACGGTCGTGGATTCCGGCGTCGTCGTGTTCGCGCAGAACGTCGAGACGGTGCGGCGGCTGACCCACCCGGTGCGCGACCCGCGCGCAGGTTACGGCCAGACGCTCGACGTGCTCGCGCATGTGAAGCGCCATCGCCCGGGTGTGCTGACGAAGTCGAGCCTGATGCTCGGCCTCGGCGAGACGCCCGGGGAACTGTTCGAGGCGATGGACGACCTGCGCGCGGCGGGCTGCGACCTGCTGACGCTAGGCCAGTACCTGCGCCCGA
This sequence comes from Gammaproteobacteria bacterium, assembly GCA_031404555.1. Taxonomy (GTDB): domain Bacteria; phylum Pseudomonadota; class Gammaproteobacteria; order Steroidobacterales; family Steroidobacteraceae; genus SCUD01. Next base: position 8,867 of record JANNHT010000270.1, on the reverse strand, counting down.
CGATGAATCACCTGCCGGTCGAGCGCTTCGTGACGCCGGACGAGTTCGCGGCGTTTCGCGAGGAGGCACTCGCACGCGGCTTCCTCGAATGCGTGTCGGGTCCGATGGTGCGCTCGAGCTACCGGGCGGAGCGGGCGCTCGCAGGCGACAACTGCGGCCTGCCGTGATGCATCCGTTTCCGCACCGCTACCGCGTCCGGATCGCCGTCGCCCCCGAGGGCGAGGTGCGCCTCGACGCCGACGGGTTGTCGCAGCTCACCTCGATGCCGCCGCCGGAATTCGACGGCCCGGGCGGCTACTGGTCGCCCGAGACGCTGCTCCTCGCCGCAGTCGGCGACTGCATGATGCTGACCTTTCGCGCGATCGCGAAGGGATCGCGCTTCGAATGGCGCGAGCTGTCCGCCGACGTGGAGGGACTGCTCGAGCGCGTCGATGGCAACAGCCGGTTCACCCGGGTCTCGACGCATGTGCGTCTCGTCGTACCGCCAGGCGCCGATGCCGCCCGCGCAGTGCGGCTGCTCGAGAAAGCCGAGCAGGGATGCCCGATCTCGAATTCGCTGAAAGCAGAGCGCCACCTCGACTGCGAGATCGTCGAGGCCGCATGAAGGCGCTGCTGCGCTACCTCGGCCGCGTGGACTACGCGCCCGCCTGGCGCGAGATGCAGTCGTTCACGGATGCGCGCGACGCCGACACGCCGGACGAAGTCTGGTTCCTCGAGCATGAGCCGGTCTTCACCCAGGGCCTGAACGGCCGGGCCGAGCACCTGATCGCGACCGGCGACATCCCGGTCGTCGGCATCGATCGCGGCGGCCAGGTCACGTACCACGGCCCGGGCCAACTCGTCGTCTACGCGCTGCTGGACCTGCGCCGCCGGAAGATCGGCGTGCACGAACTCGTTATCGGGCTCGAGAATGCCGTGATCGGATTCGCGGCGCTGCACGGCATCGAGGCCAGCGGCCGGCGCGAGGCGCCCGGCGTCTATGTTGGCGCGCGCAAGCTCGCGAGCCTGGGGTTGCGCGTCCGCCGCGGCTGCAGCTATCACGGCCTCGCGCTCAATGTGGACATGGACCTCGAGCCTTTCGGGCGCATCAATCCCTGCGGCATGGCGGGACTCACGATGACGCAGCTCGCGGATGAGGGATTCCGGCCGGACATCGAGAGCGCGGCGCTGGGGCTCGCGCCGTTCGTCTGCGAATCGCTCGGGCTCGGGTGGGACGGGCGGTGGCTTGCGCGCGCCGCCAGCGCGCCGCCGCCTCAGAGCGAGACCAGCACCACGCCGCTGTCGGTCAGGTCCTGATAGATGCTGTCGAGCTGCGCGCGGCTCTCGGCCGTGATCGTGTAGGTCAGCGCGAGGAACTTCCCCTCGCGGCTCATCCGTTCCGTGATCTGCGACGGCTGCAGCGGACCGGCGTGGCGCTCGATGATCGCGAGCGTCAGGGTCCGGAACGACTCCGAGTCGCGGCCCATCACCTTGATCGGGAACTCGGTCGGGAACTGGAACAGTTCCTCGCCGCCGCTCATCGCGGCAGCTCGGTCGAGAACTCGGACAGCGTCGCCAGAAATCCCTCGCGGATCTGCCGGAACACCGGGCCGGGCTCGCCGCTGCCGACCGGGCGGCCGTCGAGCTTCGAAACCGCGCGGATGCCGCCGCCGGCCGAGGCGATCAGGATCTCGTCGGCGCCGCGCAATTCCTGCTCGCTCACCGGGCGGCGCTCGGAGGCGATGCCCGCGCGGGTCGCGAGCTCGAACAGGACGCTGCGCGTCGTGCCGGGCAGGATCGCGTTCGTCTGCGGCGGCGTCGCGATGCCCCCAGCCTTGACGACGTGCACGCTGCTGGTGCTGCCCTCGGTCACCTGGCCGGCGCGAAGCAGGATGGATTCGGTCGCGCCGGCATCCGCCGCCTGCCAGCGATGCAGGACGTTTCCGAGGAGCGCGATCGTCTTGATGTCGCAGCGCGCCCAGCGCAGGTCCTGTGCGGTGATGGCCGGCGTGCCGTGTCGGATCACCTCGTCCGACATCACCGGCAGCGGCGAGACCGAGGCGAACACGGTCGGTCGCACGCCACCGCGCGGCACGTGGTTGCGGTCCGGCTCCACGCCGCGCGTGACCTGCAGGTACAGCAACTGGTCGCCGCCGCCGTTGCCGTGCACGAGCTGGCCGAGGATCGCGAGCCAGCCGGCGCGGTCGTGGACCGGCGCCATGCGGATCTCCCGCAGGCTGCGGTCGAGGCGCTCGATGTGGGCGTCGAAGCGGTAGGCGCGGCCGTCGAACACGGGCAGCACCTCGTAGACGCCGTCGCCGAACAGGAAACCGCGGTCGAGCGGCGAGATTCGCGCCTCGTTGAGCGGCGTGAGCCTGTCGTCCAGCCAGACGAGCGGGTGCGGCATGCTCAGGCGAACCAGGAGAGGATCGTGTCCCAGATGCGGCGGAAGATGTTGCCGCGCGGCACGTCCGAGACCGGGTGCAGCGGCGCTTCCGCGACGACCTTGCCGTCGAGCCAGGCGCGGGCCACGCCGACGCGATCCGAGCGCGTGAGCGGCGCGAACACCTTCGGCGCGAGCTCAAACTTCAGCTCGACGCGATCCGCGGCGCCCCGCGGCAGCGTGACCACGAGGCCGCCGGCGGCGAGTCCGACTGCCGCGCTGCCGCCGCGGGCCTTGTAGACACGCATCTCGGCGAGCTTCGTGCCGGCCTGCGCCAGCCGTCGCGTCTCGAAGAAACTGAAGCCGTAGTTCAGCAGCGCGAGGCTCGCGTCCTCGCGAGCCTTCATGCTTTTCATGCCCATGACGACCGCGATCATGCGCGTGCCGTCACGCCTGGCCGAGGAGACGAGGCAGTAGCCCGCGGCATCCGTCATCCCGGTCTTGACGCCATCCACGGTCGGGTCACGCAGCAGGAGGCCGTTGCGATTCGGCTGGCGGATGTTGTTCCAGGTGAATTCGCGCTGCGAATACCAGCGGTAGTATTTCGGGAACTCGGCGATGAGCGCGCGCGTGAGCCGCGCGATGTCCGCGGCCGACATCCTGTGATTGTCGCCGGGCAGGCCGGTCGCGTTCTCGAAGTGGCTGGCCTGCATGCCAAGCCGCTCCGCGTACTGGTTCATCAGCGCGGCGAAGGTCTCCTCGGTGCCGGCGATCGCCTCGGCGAGCGCGATCGACGCATCGTTGCCGCTCTGCACGATCATGCCCTGGATCAGCACCTCGGCCGGCACGCGCGAACCCACCTCGAGGAAAGTGTCGGATCCCTCGACCCGCCAGGCCTTCTCGCTGATCGGCACCGGCGTGTCGAGCTTGAGCTTGCCGTCCTTCAGCGCCTGGAACACGACGTAAGCGGTCATCAGCTTCGTGATGCTCGCGGGCTCGACGGCCGCATCCGCGCGGTGGGCGGCGAGCGTCGTCCCGCTCGCCTGGTCGACCAGGATCCAGGCCGTCGCCTCGATGGTCGGCGGCGGCGGAACCGGCGGCGTGTCGGCTTGCGCGGCGGCGACGGCGGCGAGCAGCAGGACGGGAAGGATTTTCACTACGACCTCGGGTGTTGGGGAATTCTAATGCAGCGCGAGGCGCGGGGACTCGGCCCCGGCCACGCGCAGGCGTTCGATCAGCGCGTCGAATTCGCCGACGCTCGCCACGGGGCCCGCGCGTACGCGGAACAGGCGCTGCCCGTCGACGCGCGCCTCGGCGACGGCCACGCCCTCGATGCCCGCAGCGCGCAGGCGATCGGCGAGCTTCCGCGCATTGCCCTCGTCGGCGAAGGCGCCGGCCTGGGCGAAGAACCGGTCAGCCGCGGCGGGGGCGGGAGCCGCGTCGCCCGACGCCAGGCTCCGGACTTCAACGAGTGCGGTGCCGGTGCGGATCATGTCGAGCGACTCGGCGGCCGCGCGCGACAGGTCGATGATGCGGTTCCTGGCGAACGGGCCGCGATCGTTCAGGCGCAGCACGACGTTCCGGCCATTCTGCAGGTTGGTCACGCGCACCCACGCCGGCAACGGCAGCGTCGGATGGGCGCCGCTCATCGCATTCATGTCGTAGGTTTCGCCGGTCGCGGTGCGCTTGCCGTGGAAATCGGGGCCGTACCAGGACGCGACGCCCTGCTCGACGTAACCGACGGCGGTGTCGCGCACCACGTAGCGGCGGCCCGCGACCTCATAGAAAGGTGGGTTGCCGCTCTTCGCCCGGGGCTCGTCCCGTGGCTCGCCTGCCGGAACGGAGGGCGCCGGTGCGGGCGCGGGCCGCTCCGGCGTGGACGAGCAGGCGGCGAGCACGAGCAGGGCAAGTGCCGCGGCGCCGGTGTGGATGCGGATCAAGGCGCGACCGGGAGCCCGGCTTCAATGCGACGGCCGAGGTCGTCGACCGCGAGCGCGTAGAGGATGCTGCGGTTGTACTTCGTGATGACGCCGAAGTTGTGGAAGCCCGCGCGGTATTCGGGTCCCGCTTCGGCTTCCACGCGGATGCAGACCGCGGGTGCCTTGCCATCGAGGTCCGTGTCGAAGCGAAGCCCATTGTCACGCAGCGCCTTGACCGTCGTGTCCGGCAGGCGCGCACCGGGGCTGAGCCCCGCGGCAACGGGAAACCATAGGCCCGCCGCGGCGGTGACGGGCTCGCCGGCGCGCCAGCCGTGCTTCGCGAGATAGTTGGCGATGCTCGCGATCACGTCATCCCAGCTGCCCCAGAGATCGCGCCGGCCATCGCCGTCGCCGTCGACCGTGTAGGCGCGATAGCTGCTCGGCATGAACTGCGCACGGCCCATCGCGCCCGCGTACGAGCCGAGCGCGGTCGAGACATCCACCTGTTCCTCGCGCGCCAGCAGCAGGAACTGTCCCAGCTCGGCGCGGAAGAAGCTTGCGCGCGGCGGATAATCGAAGGCGAGCGTCGCGAGCGCATCGAGCACGCGGTCCTTGCCGGTGATCCGGCCGTAAAAGGTCTCGACGCCCAGGATGCCGATGATCACGTGCGCCGAGACACCGGTCTTGCGCTCGATGGCGGCGAGCCGGTCACGATGCTCGATCCAGAACTGCAGGCCCGCGGCGATCCGCTCCCCGGTCAGCATCAGGCCGCGATAGCGATGCCAGGGCATGGTCATCTCGGCCGGCTTGCTCATGCGCTCGATGATCTTTGGCTGGCTCACGGCGTCTGCGAGCACGCCGTCGATCCAGGCGGCGTCGAAGCCGTGCTTTCTCTGCATCTCCACGCTGAACGCGCGCACGTCCTCGCGGGCGATGTCGAGCGCGCGGGCGGGCGTCGCGCCGGCTGCCAGTGGCAGGCAAAGCATCAGCGCTCGCAGCGTCCTTGTCGCGTCGGTCATCCTCATCCCACGAGTTTGCGGCTGGAGTACAGCGACATCAGGATACCGAAGCCGGCCATCAGGGTCACGAACGAAGTGCCGCCGTAGCTGACGAGCGGCAGCGGCACGCCGACCACGGGCAGGAGCCCGGTCACCATGCCGGCATTGACGAATGCATAGACGAAAAACGTGAGTGCGATGCTGCCGGACAGCAGGCGCCCGTACGAGTCGCGGCACGCCCCCGCCATGTAGAGGCACCGCGCGACGATGAACAGGTAGCCGAACAGCAGCGCGACGAGGCCGAGCAGGCCGAGCTCCTCGCCGATCACGGCATAGATGAAGTCGGTCGAGCGCTCAGGCAGGAACTCGAGCTGTGCCTGGCTGCCGTTGGTCCAGCCCTTGCCGAACATGCCGCCCGAGCCGATCGCGATCTGTGACTGGATGATGTGGTAGCCGGCGCCGAGCGCGTCGCTCTGCGGGTCGAGCAGCGTCAACACGCGCTGGCGCTGGTAGTCGTGCAGCAGGAATCGCCAGACGAGCGGCACGGCCGCGCCGACCACCGCGACGCCGCCCAGCAGGTAAGTCCAGGACAGCCCGGCCAATACGAGCACGATCATGCCGGCGGCGGCGACGAGGAGCGCGGTGCCGAGGTCCGGCTGCTCGGCGATCAGCAGCGTCGGCACCAACAGCACCCCGAGCACGATGCCGATGTCCTTGATCGACGGCGGCAGCGGGCGCTGGTGCAGGTACCAGGCGCACATCATCGGCACGCCTAGCTTCAGGATTTCGGAAGGCTGGAAGCGGATGATCCCGAGGTCGAGCCAGCGCTGTGCGCCCTTGCCGACGTCGCCGGCGACCGCGACCACCCCGAGCAGCAACAGGCCGACGACGTAGGCGCCGGGCGCGGCCATGCGCAGGAAGTGATCCGGCACCTGCGCGAGCGCGATCATGACCGCGAAGCCGATGCCGAGGCGGGCGAGCTGGCTCAGGAACAGCGAGAGGTTGTCGCCGGCCGCGCTGTAGAGCACGAACATGCCGAAGATGCTGACGGCGACGAGCGCCGACAGCAGCATGCCGTCGAGGTGGAGCGCGCGCAGCAGCCGCGCCGTCGCGGTGACCGTGCGGCGGGTGCGCGATGCGCCGAGTTCACCGTACATCAGGGCGTCACCGGCGCGAGGTAGGCATCGAAAATCGCGCGTGCGACCGGCGCCGCGGCCGCGCCGCCGAACCCGCCGTTCTCGACCAGCACCGCGATCGCGAGCCGCGGCTTGTCCGCCGGCGCAAACGCAATGAACAGTGCATGGTCGCGCAGCCGGTCAGCGACCGTCTTCTCGTCGTATTTCTCGGTCTGGCCGATTGAGTAGACCTGCGCCGTGCCGGTCTTGCCGGCGATCGAGTAGCTCGCGCCGCGGCCGGCCCGCAGCGCTGTGCCGCGCGGGCCGCTGGTGACCGCGACCATCGCCTCGACAATCGTCTCCCAGTTCTCGGCGTGCAGGAGCTCGACCGGCGGCAGCGCCTGCGGCGCGCGGTCCTCGACGGCGCCGGTCACCGGGTCGACCAGCGCGCGTACGAGTCGCGGGCGGAAGTGCTTGCCGCGCGTCGCGAGGAGCGCGGTCGCCTTCGCGAGCTGCAGGATGGTCGCGGTCCAGTAGCCCTGGCCGATGCCGACGATGACGGTCTCGCCCGGGAACCAGACCTGCTGCTCGCGGCGCGCGAATGCGGCCTTTTTCCATTTCGGCGACGGCATGATGCCGCCGCGTTCGCCGCTGATGTCGATGCCGGTCGGCTCGCCGAAGCCGATGCGTACCATCGCGTCATGGATGCGCTCGATGCCGAGCGTGTTCGCGAGCCGGTAGAAGTACACGTCGCAGGACTGCATCACCGCATTCTTCATGTCCATGCTGCCGTGGCCCTCGCGCTTGAAGTCGCGGAACCGATGGCGCGAGTTCGGCAGCGAGAAATGGCCGGGGCAGTAGACGCGGTCCTCGGGCCGGATCACGTCGTACTCGAGGCCCGCGAGCGCCATCACCGGCTTGATGGTGGAGCCGGGCGGGTAGGTGCCGCGCAGCACGCGATTGAACAGCGGCTGGTCCGGGTTCTCGGTCAGTGCCTGGTAGTCGCTGCGCGATATGCCGCGCGCGAAGCCGTTCGGGTCGAACGAGGGCAGGCTCGCGAACACCAGCACGTCGCCGGTCGTCGGGTCGAGCGCGACGACCGCGCCGCGCCGGCCGGCCATCGCTTCCTCGGCGACGCGCTGCAGCTCGATGTCGATCGTCAGGCGCAGCTCGCGGCCGGGCTGCGGCTCGCGGCTCTGCAGCTGCAATTCCACGCCGCCGAGCTCCGTGACCGGACGGCCGTCGGCATTGACCAGGACCTCGCGATAGCCGCCGACACCCAGCAGCTCGTCCTCGTAGGAGCGCTCGACACCGGTCTTGCCGATCACGCCGGTCCCGAAGTAGCGCTCGCGGTCGACGCGCGCGAGGTCCTCCTCGCTGATTGTGCCGACATAGCCGAGGGCATGCGCGCCGACCGGCCCGTACGGGTAGTGGCGGGCCATGCGCGTCTCAAGCATCACGCCCGGCAGCTCGTGCCGGTGAACCGCATAGCGCGCGACTTCCTCGTCGTCGAGCTGCAGCAGGATCGGCACTGCCTCGAACGAGCGCCGCGACAGCACGAGCTGGCGCACGCGCCCGACGTCGTCGGCCTCGAGGAGCCCGAATTGAGTGAGCCGCGCGAGCGTCACCTCGAGGTCGCCGGCCTGCTCGCGCACGAGCTCGAGCTGGTAGGCGGGCGTGTTCTCCGCGATCACGCGCCCGGCGCGGTCGTAGATCACGCCGCGGCTTGCGGGCAGCGGCTCGATGCGGGCGCGGTTGCCGAGCGACAGCTCGAGGTAGTGCGCGTGCTGCACGATCTGGAGCCAGAATGCGCGGCCGGAAAGGAGCAGCACGAGCGCGATGACGATGCCCGCTGCGATCACGGCGCGCTGCATGAACATGCGCTGCTCGAGTGCGTCGTCCTTGATGCGGACCCGGTGCACGATCAGCGCCGCGCGGCGACGCGTGCGTAGAGGCCCGCGACCAGCGGCCAGCAGGCAGCTCCCACTGGCACGGCGAGCCAGCGGCGCCAGTCGGTGACCGGGTGGCCCGCGACGCCGTCGATCCAGAACAGCAGGAATTCGTTCAGCCACAGCAACGCAAGGATCACGGCGGTCTGCTGGAGCGGCGGAAACGCGCGCACCTGGAGGCGGAGCTTAGCGGCGACGTAGGCGATCACGATCAGCGAGAACGCGTGCTGGCCGAGCAGCACGCCGCGGAACGCATCGAGCGCGAGCCCCGCGCCCCAGGCGTGGAACAGGCCCGTCAGGCGCGGCGAAAGCAGGCTGAACCACAGCACGGTCAGCGCGACGAAATCGGGACGCAGCAGCTCGAGCCATTCCGGCAGCGGCAGCACGGTCGCGGCGAGCGCGACCAGCGTGATCGCGATGATGCGCGGCCATCCGAAATGCGAACGCGGCCGGCGCATCATGGCGGGGGCTCCGCCGCGACGGGCGCCGGCACCAGCGCTTCCGGCTGCGGCTCCGGTCCTGCT
>JANNHT010000269.1:0-6986 GCA_031404555.1 Gammaproteobacteria bacterium | reverse complement strand
GCCCGAGATGAGCCGTTTCTACAACGACGAGCACTGCGCGCACGGCGTGACGATCCTGACCGGCAAGCGCGTCAGCGAATTCGCAGGCCCAGACCGCGTCGCCGCGGTGCTCTGCACCGACGGGACGCGCATCCCGGCCGATCTCGTGATCGTCGGCATCGGGCTCGTGCCGAACGTGGACGTTGCGGCCGCCGCCGGCATCGCCTGCGGCGACGGCATCATCGTGGACGAGAACTGCCGCACCAGCGACCCGAATACCTACGCGGTCGGCGACTGCAGCCTGCATCCCAGCCCGCGCTACGGCCGCAACATCCGCCTCGAATCCGTGGACAACGCGTTCGAGCAGGCGAAGTCCGCGGCGGCGAACCTCTGCGGAAAGACCACGGTGCACGACAAGACGCCGTGGTTCTGGTCCGACCAGTACGAGCTGAAGCTCCAGATCGTCGGGCTGTCGCAACATTATGACAGGGTCGTGATGCGCGGCGACCCGGCGGCGAAGAGCTTCAGTTGCTGTTATCTCCGCGACGGCGAGCTGATCGCGCTCGATGCGGTGAACCACGGCAAGGATTTCATGGCCGCGCGCAAGCTGATCGCGGAACGCGCGCGTCCCGACCCGGCGCGCCTCGCGGACCAGAGCCTGGCGTTGCGCGACACTTTATAATCCCGCCATGGACAAGATTGACGTCGTTGAGCGCGAGTTCCGCGCCATGCTCGCGAAGATGACCGGCGGGCTCGCGTCCCAGGACTACGGCGCCGCGTTCTGGGACTGGTGGCTCAATCTCGCGAAGTCGCCGGCCAAGCAGGCCGAGCTGCAACAGACCGCGATGAAGCAGGCGATGGATCTCTGGCGCTTCAATGCCGAGGCCATGCAGGGCAAGCCGCTCGCGCCCAGCGAGAACGGCGACCGCCGCTTCGCAAACCCGGCCTGGCAGCAGTACCCGTTCAATGTCTACGCGCAGGCCTTCCAGAACAATCTCGCGCTGATGCAGCAGTCCGCGCGCACGGTCGAAGGCGTCGAACCGCGGAACGCCCAGCTGGTCGAGTTCGCCGCGCGCCAGGCGGCGGAGTCAATGTCGCCCGCCAACCACCCGCTGACCAACCCCGAGGTGCTGCAACAGACGGTGGCGGAGCGCGGCCAGAACCTCGCGCGCGGCTACAAGAATTTCCTTGACGACATGGAGCGCACGCTCGCGGGCGGCGATGCGCCCGGCACCGAGGACTTCCGCGTCGGCGAGAAGGTCGCGGTGACCGAGGGACAGGTCGTCTTCAGGAACGACTTGATCGAGCTGATCCAGTATTCACCGACCACTCCCGACGTGCATGCGGAACCGCTGTTGATCGTGCCGGCCTGGATCATGAAGTACTACATCCTCGACCTGTCGCCGAAGAACTCGCTCGTCGCCTGGCTCGTGGACCAGGGCCACACCGTCTTCATGATGTCGTGGAGGAATCCCACTGCCGCGGACCGCGATCTCGGCATGGACGACTACCTGCGAAAGGGCGTCTATGCGGCGCTCGATGCGGTCGCGGCGATCGTCCCGGACCGCGGCATCCACGCGGTCGGTTATTGCATCGGCGGCACGCTGCTCGCGATTGCGGCCTCGGCGCTCGCCGACTGGGGCGATTCGCGCATCCAGGACATCACGCTTTTCGCCGCGCAGACCGACTTCAGCGAACCGGGCGAACTGTCGCTCTACATCAGCCCGGCTCAGGTCGAGATGCTGGAAGCGCTGATGTTCAAGGAGGGCGTGCTCGACTCGAAGCAGATGGGCGGCGCGTTCACGATGCTGCGCGCACACGACCTGCTGTGGCAACCAGCCGTGAAGTCATACCTGAAAGGCGAGCGCGACGGCATGATCGACCTGATGGCCTGGAACGCCGACGGCACGCGCATGCCGTGGAAGATGCACACCGAATACCTGGTCGGCCTGTACCTCCAGAACGACCTGGCCGAGGGACGCTTCAAGGTCGAGGGCGAGGCCGTCACTCTGAAGGACATCCGCGTGCCGATGTTCGTCGTCGGCACCGAGACCGACCACGTCGCGCCGTGGAAGTCCGTCTACAAGGTGAGCGGCCTGACCTCGTCGCCGGAGTTCACTTTCCTGCTGACGAGCGGCGGCCACAATGCCGGCATCGTGAGCGGCCCGGTGCATCCGAAGCGCCGCCACCGCGTGCGCACGACGCGGACCGGCGAACTGACGCCGAGCGCGGACGAATGGTTCGATGCGACCGCACCCCTGCCCGGCTCCTGGTGGCCGACCTGGGCGGAATGGCTGAAGGCGCATTCCTCGCCGGGGCGCGTCGCGCCGCCAGAGATGGGCGCGTCGCAAGCGGGTTATTCACCGCTTGGCGACGCGCCCGGAGACTACGTCCGGCAGAAGTAGATTCAGCCGCCTCGCTTACGTCGGTGCCGACGACCAGCAATGTCAGTCGTAGCTGAGTCATCACTGTCATACCGCTATGTGTCTGAGTCCGTTGCGTTTTTTTCTGTTCACATAATCTGTAAAGCCGCGCTTGGTTAACCGCAGCACTGTCCGCCTGTGGTCAAACCCAAGTCCCGCGAAAAGCCTGATATCGTCCTGATAACGTTCCGCCGATGACCTGGTTCGGGGCGGTGCCTGCGGGGTTCAGGTGAATTCGCCAGGGACAATGCGAGCCGATCCGGTGCTCGAGCAGGGCTTTCTGCTCGAGGGCCTGCGGATTGATCCGCCCGATGGCGTCGTGGTCGGTCCCGGCGGGCGCGAAAAACTCGATCCGAAAATCATGAGTGTCCTCGTGCTGATGGCGCAGCACGCCGGCCACGTCGTGTCACGCGAGGAGCTTCACGACAGGCTGTGGCCGAATGCAGTCGTGACCGAGGATGCGCTGACCCGCTGTTTTCACGAGTTGCGCCGCCAGCTCAGCCTCGCGGGCGGCGACGAGCGATTCCGGGCGTTGATCGAGACCTTGCCGAAGCGCGGCTATCGGTTGAACGGGACTGTCGCGCCCCTGCCGGAGGGTGGGCAGGCGCCACACGCCAATCGCTCGAAGGCAAGACTGATTGCGATCGCTGCCGCATTCGTCGCCGCGCTCTCACTGGCGGTCCTTGTCGCGAAATGGAACGGCGCAGCTTCGGCGGGCGACCCGTCGGTTGCAGCAAGGACTGCAGATTCCATCGCCGTGCTGCCGTTCGTGGACTTGAGCGCTGCACAGGACCAGGCATTCCTCGCGGACGGAATCACCGAGGAGATCCTGAACCGGTTGGCCCAGGCCGGCGAGCTTCGCGTCATCGCGCGCACATCCTCGTTCTCATTCAGGGATGAGACGCTCGATGTCGCCGAGATCGCCGAGCGGCTCGATGTGACGCATGTGCTGGAGGGAAGCATACGTACATCCGGAGATCGCGTGCGCGTCACCGCACAGTTGATCTCGGCATCCGACGAGTCCCACGTCTGGTCCGAGACTTACGATCGCGACGTCAGAGATCTGTTCGCGATCCAGGACGAGATTGCGACGGCGGTCGCGACGGCGCTCCAGGTCTCGCTCGGTGCACGCCAGTCGCAGCACGTTACCGCCCCGAGCGTCGCGGCCTACGGGCAGTTCCTGCAAGGCCAGTTCTTCTACAATCGCCGTGCAACGGGCGACATCGCGCGATCCGTCGAGTACTACGAAAAAGCGCTCGCCATCGACCCCGACTTCGCCCGGGCTTGGGCGGCGCTGGCGGGGGCCTGCGCCCTGCTCGCGGCTGAGGGCGATCCGGATTCCGCGGGATGGCGGACTCGCCAGGGCCAGGCGGCGCACAAGGCCGTCGAGCTCGATTCGCAACTCGCCGTCGCCCACGCACGCCTTTCCCAGTTCTACTTCCAGACCGGCGATCGCGAGCGCGGCGGGCAGCATTTTGAGCTGGCCGTGGCGCTCGATCCGAACGACCCGCTGGTGCTGGGTCACCTCAGCAGCCGCGCGCTGTTCCGGGGCGATCTTGACCAGGCCATTACGCACCAGCGCAAGATCGTTGCGCTGGATCCCGTGTCATTCTCGCAGCGCAAGAATCTCGCGGCCTATCTGCAGGCGGCCGGTCAACTCGAGGAGGCCCTCGTCGAGACGCGAAACGCCAAGGCGCTGAATCCCGCTCCTGAGCTCGACGTGGATATCGCGCGACTGCTGACGCTCGAAGGCCGTCACGACGAGGCCCGTGCCGTGGTCGCGGCGATGCCCGAAGGCAAACACCGCGACCAGGCGCTGGCGATGCTTTTTCAGGCGCCCGGCCTCCGGCCGGAGTCGGATGCCGCACTCAAGCGTCTGGCGCTGCGATCACGCGTCGCGTCGGACAGCGAGAGCAGCGCCGTCAGGCTGGCCGAAGCCTATGCGCTTCGCGGCATGAAGAACGAGGCCTTTGCGGTGCTGGCGGCGGAACAGCAGGCTCTCGCGCTCGACGCCGGGTCGTCCAGGCGCAGAAAGTGGGAATTGAACGAGGCGCTGCGGTTCTCCCATTTCCTGAAAGCGCTTCACGGCGATCCGCGCTGGACCGAACTGCTCGCGGAACCCAGCTGAGCCTCGAGAATCAGTTCTCGACCGGTGTCCAGCGCGCCGAACGGCGTGAGTTTCGATCGGTTTTTGACTCGCCGTCGTAGGACATAGGCTGCGGTGCCGGCAGGTCCGCCGGCATCGGCTCCATCGCGCGCAGGTTCAGCACGGCCAGCCGCTTGCCATCCTCTTCCGTCATCGCGCCGAGATAACTGCCGCAGCGGCCGCAGAAGACGAAGTCCGCGGTGTGCTGGCCGAAGCGGTAGCGCACGAGTCGCGACGGATCGTCGCCGGCGAAGCGCACCGAGCCCACGGGATCCGAGGTGTACATCGCGCCGTGCTTGACGCAGAACGTGCACTGGCAGGCACGCACCGGCCAGGCAGCGGTCGCGAGCGCCGTCCGGTACTCGTAACCGACGGCGCCGCAGTGGCATGCGCCGCGATATGTCTTCACTTCTTGATACTCGAGGGCAGCTCCTCGAATTCCGGCGCATGCGGCATCGCGGCGAGCGCCGCGTGAAGGTCGGCTGGCGGCGCGATCAGCTTGCGCGCGACCAGGTCCATCCAGCCGCCTTCGCTTCGGATCCGCGCTGCGACCCGGCCATCGGACAGGACGACTTCATTCACCAAACGGAAGCGCGAGCCATCGGGGGCGATGCCGCCGAGCGCGAGCGTCACCGTGATCGGTTCGTGCAGGCCCACCTCGCGGAAGTACTCGAGTTCGTCGCGCCGGACGACCGGCCCGATCTTGAGCTTCGCGAACTCCGTGACCGGAAAGCCGTTCAGCTTGAAGAAGCTCATGCGCGAATCCACGCACTTGTTCAGGTACGCGAAGTTCGCCATGTGTGCGTTCGCGTCCATGTCCGCCCAGCCGGCGATCGTCGAGTACGAGTGCGGGGTCGCACTCATGTCCAGCAGTGGCAATTGAGCTTGTTGCCGTCCGGGTCGCGAAAGTAGGCGCCGTAGTAATTATCGCCGCGGTCGCCCGGCGGCCCTTCATCGGTCGCGCCGAGCGCGATAGCCTTCTGGTACAGCGCGTCGACCTGCGCAGTGGTCGCGACATTGAATGCGACCATGGAGCCGTTGCCGACCGTCGCCGGCTGCTTGTTGTAGGGTCTCGCGAGCGCGAAGCCGGCCTTGTCCTTGCCTTGGCTCCAGGCGACGAAGGTTTCGAATTCCATCACGCGCGTCGCGCCGAGCTCGGCGAGGAGCGCGTCATAGAACGCGGCCGCGCGCTTGAAGTCGTTGGTGCCCACCGATACGTATCCGATCATGCTGTTCTCCGGTTGAGTCAATGCAGGGCATTGAAAAAGGATTGTAGCTTCGCGGCATTCAGCCGGCCGTCACTGCGCAGGCCGCTGCACACGTCGAGGCCAGCCGGCTGCACGCGCTCGACCGCCGCGCGGGCATTGCCCGGGTGCAGGCCGCCGGCGAGCAGCACCGGCACGCCCGCAGTGTCGCGGATGCGCCGGCTGTGGGTCCAGTCGTGCACGCGGCCCGTGCCGCCGAGTTCCTTGACCGCCAGCTGTGGGTTTCCGGAGTCGAGCAGCAGCGTGTCGACCCACGGCGCGATCGCGCGGGCTTCATCCACGGACTCGGCGCCCCGGACATGGATCACCTGTACCAGGCGCACGCCGGGCACAAACGCGCGCAAGCGCCGCAATTCCGGTTCCGGCACGTGATCCACGAGCTGGATCGCCGTCGTGCCGCAGCGCCGGTGCTGGGCCGCGATCGCCTCCGCGCCTACAAGCGAAGTCAGAAGAAATGTCTCGGTCGGCGCCGAAATAGCCGCCGCGATCTCGGCAATCCGGTCCTCGGGAATGGGACCCGGTCCGCTCGGCATCGCCGAGACGAGCCCGAGCGCGGAGGCGCCGGCCGAGATCGCGAGGCGCGCCTCGTCGAGATCGGCGATGCAGCACACCTTCACGAACATCGCGACGGTCACTTCCAGGTCTTCGCCGTCTTATTGAACCATTCGCTCCGCCCGGGCACGACACAGAAGCGCTGCCCGGTCGGGGCTTCCATCACGATCCAGTCTCGCACCTTCGCTACACGTTTCGCGCCGAGCTTCTCAATGCGCTTCACTTCCGCCTCGACGTCGTCAGCCGCGATGTCGACGTGCACGCGGCTCTCGTGCTGCACGGACTGGACTTCGATGTGCAGCCGTTCCTCCGGGTCGACGATGCGAACGTAGGTGTCGCCCTCCTCGTCCGGCAGCGTGCGGGTCGTCATGCCGAACGCCGCGGCCCAGAATTCGGCCGCGCCGTGAAGGTCGTCCGTCTTGCAGTCGATGATGAATCCGGCGAGCCTGCTTTTGTGCATGACTGAATCAACTCCCGTTCTCTGAGATTCGCAGTTCCATATAGATGAGCGTTGCAACAAGATTTTGCCAGCTAAATGTAAACAACGCCGCAATCGCGGCAATGTGAAAAGCCGAAACAAAAAACACCGTGTTCCAGTTGTATTTGCCGACCCGCGACGGC
>JANNHT010000268.1:0-19803 GCA_031404555.1 Gammaproteobacteria bacterium | reverse complement strand
GAAGCAGGAGGCGCGTCGGCTCATCGATTCCCTGCCGGGAGCGTGAGCACGGCGGTCCGCCGCCTCGCCGTCGGCATCGAGTACGACGGCACGCGTTTCGCGGGCTGGCAGCACCAGCCCGCTCTTCCAACCGTCCAGGATTGCCTGCAACAGGCCCTGTCGGCCGTGGCCGACCACCCGGTCGTCGCGGTCGCCGCGGGGCGAACCGATGCGGGCGTGCACGCGACCGGCCAGGTCGCGCACTTCGAGACGACGGCGGAGCGGCCATTGCGCGGCTGGGTCCTTGGCGCCAACAGCCACCTGCCGGCGGACATCGCGCTCAACTGGGCGATCGACGTGGACTCCGATTTCCATGCCCGCTACACGGCACAGGCACGCAGCTACCGCTATTGCACGCTGCAGCGCGCGACCCGGCCGGTGCTGCTGCGCGACCGCGTGTGCTGGGTGCGCGAGCCGCTCGACGTCGCCGCGATGCACGAGGGCGCGCAGGCGCTCGTGGGCGAGCACGATTTTTCGGCGTTCCGCGCGGTGGAATGCCAGTCGCCGACGCCGATGCGGCACCTGGACTCGATTGCGGTCACCGGAGACGGCGCGCTCGTCACGATCGAGGTGACGGCGAATGCATTCCTGCACCACATGGTGCGCAACATCGCCGGTTCGCTCCTGCAGGTCGGGGAGGGCAAGCGTTCGCCGAACTGGATCGGCCAGCTGCTCGCCTCGCGCGACCGCGGCCGGGCCGGCATCACGGCGCCGGCCTCGGGTCTCTACCTGTGGAAAGTTCGGTATCCGCCGTCGCTGCAGGTGCCCGATCTCGTCCCCGCCCGGCCTTGGGCTATGATCGCTGGCGCCTGAGGGGAAGGCCATGACCTGGTTCGAGAAGATCATCCCGTCCCGAATCAAGACCGAGCGTCGCACGCGCTCGGTGCCGGAAGGCCTGTGGATGAAGTGCCCGGCCTGCGACTCGGTGCTGTACCGGCCGGAAGTCGAGCGCAACCTACAGGTCTGCCCCAAGTGCGCGCACCACCTGCGCATCGGCGCGCGCGAACGGCTGATGCAGTTCCTCGACCCGGATGCGGTCATGGAAATCGGCGCCGGCGTGACGCCGGAAGATCCGCTGCGCTTCCGCGACAGCAAGCGCTATCGCGACCGTCTCGCGATCGCGCAAAAGAACGTCGAGGAAAGCGACGCCTTCGTCGTGCTCGCCGGCACGCTCGACGGCATCGATGTCGTCGCCGGCGCATTCGAATTCGGCTTCATGGGCGGCTCGATGGGCTCTGTCGTCGGCGAGCGCTTCGTGCGTGGCGTCGAGTACGCGATGCAGCAGCGTTGCCCGGTCGTCTGCTTTTCGGCGAGCGGCGGCGCGCGCATGCAGGAGGGGCTGCTGTCATTGATGCAGATGGCGAAAACCAGCGCCGCTCTCGCGCGCCTCGCGCGCGAGGGCCTGCCCTTCATCTCGGTCCAGACCGACCCGACCACGGGCGGCGTCTCGGCGAGCCTCGCGATGCTCGGCGACGTAAACATCGCAGAGCCCAAGGCGCTGATCGGATTTGCCGGGCCGCGCGTCATCCAGCAGACCGTCCGCGAAACGCTTCCAGAGGGCTTCCAGCGCAGCGAGTTCCTGCTCGACCACGGCGCGATCGACATGATCGTGGACCGGCGCGACCTGCGCGACCGCATCGCGTCGATGCTGCGCATCCTGCTGCGTCGGCCAGCGGCTTCCGGCTAGCACGGAGCGTGCGTTTCGAGACGCTCGCGGAATGGCTCGCCTGGCAGCAGGTGGACCATCCGGTCGCCATCGACCCCGGGCTCGAGCGGGTCGGTGAAGTCTGGCGGCGGCTCGCGCTCACGCGCCCGCGCACCGTGCTCACCGTCGGCGGGACCAATGGCAAGGGCTCGGTGTCGGCCACGCTCGAGGCGCTGCTGACGGCCGCCGGCTATGACACCGGCCTCTTCACGTCTCCCCACCTTGTTCGCTACAACGAGCGCATCCGCGTCGGCGGCCGCGAGGTCAGCGATGCCGCCATCATGGCGGCATTCGCGCGCATCGACTCGGAGCGCGGCGGGATCTCGCTGACGTTCTTCGAGTGGAACACGCTCGCTGCGCTCGTGCTGTTCGCGCGCGAGCGCGTGGACGTCGCCGTGCTCGAGGTCGGCATGGGCGGGCGGCTCGACGCGGTCAACCTCGCCGACGCGGACGTCGCGACCGTCGTGTCGGTCGGCCTCGACCATCGCGAGTGGCTCGGCGACACGGTCGAGGCGATCGGCTTCGAGAAAGCCGGCATCTTCCGGCCCGGGCGCCCTGCGATCTTTGGTTCGCGCGCAATGCCCCGGAGCGTCGCCCGGGCGGCGGAGACCTGCGGCGCCTTGCTGCGGCAGTTCGGCAATGACTTCGACTATGTCGAGCGTGCCGACGGCTGGGACTACGTCGGATTCGGGTCCCGCCGCCGCGAATTGCCGTTGCCGGCGCTCACGGGCTGCGCCCAGCTCGGCAATGCGGCGACGGCGCTCGCCGTGCTCGAGGCCGCGGAGCCCGCCGTGTTCGTGCCGGACGAGGCCGTCAGGTCCGGGCTCGCGCAGGTGCGCCTCGCAGGCCGCTTCCAGCGCATTGCCGGGGAGCCCGAGTGGATCCTCGATGTCGCGCATAACCCGGACGCGGCGCAGGCTCTCGCGGCGAGTCTCGGCGCGGCACCCGCCGCCGGCCGGACGATCGCGGTCTGCGGCATCCTCGGCGACAAGGATGTCGAGTCGGTGGTCGCTGCACTCCGTGGCCGCGTCCAGCGATGGATCGCCGTCGGACTGCCGGGTCCGCGGGCGCTCGCGCCGGTGGAACTGGCCCGGCGGATCGCCGCGGTCACCGGCGGCGAGGTGCTGACGGCAGCCGACGTGGCGGAAGGGCTTGCGCGCGCGCGCGCCGATGGCAAGGCAGGCGACCGCGTGCTCGTCTTCGGATCCTTCCTGACCGTCGGTCCGGCGCTCGGCCTGCTGCACGCCGCCGCCTGAGAGTGGCCGCAGGCTACAATTCGCCGATCATGGAAGTCCAGGTTCGGGAACGGCTGGTCGGCGCGCTGGTGCTGGTGGCAATCGTCGTGCTGTTCGTGCCGGCGCTGCTGAAGGGTCCGCGGCGAACCGCGGAACCGGAGTCCGTGCCGGCACAGCAGAGCGTCGAGGTCGACCTGCGGGACCTGGAACTGCCGGCGCAGGAAGACCGGCTGGTGCCGGAGCCGGAGCAGGCACTGCCCGAGGCGCTCCCGGTGGCGGAAAGCACCGCGCTGCCCGCGCCCGCGCAGAAACCGGACCCGCAACCCGACACCGATCGCGCGCCGCCGGCCAAGGCGCCGGTCACGGCCGGGCAGGCGGCCTGGGCCGTCCAGCTCGGCGCGTTCTCGGCACGGGACAAGGCGGAAAGCCTGGTTCGTGACCTGCGCCAGCGTGGATATTCGGCATTCGTACTGGAGTACCGCGCTAAGGGCAAGGTCCTGCATCGCGTCCGGGTCGGACCCGAGCAGGACCGCGCGCGTGCCGATGCGATCGCCGACCGATTGCGCAAGGATGGATTCCAGCCGGTCGTCGCGCCGCATCCGTGATCGGCTAGAATGCCGCACCTTTCGAGCGGAGCAGTCCAGACATGAATGGCGCCGATCACCTGTTCGCAGTCATCCTGCTGGTGTCCGGTATCCTCGGCTGCATCCGCGGCTTCATCCGCGAGGCGATCGCACTCCTGAGCTGGCTGGTCGCGCTCTGGGTGGCTTGGCATTTCGCCTACCTCGTCGACCCCCTGCTCGGCGGCGCGCTGGCGACGCCGGGCGTGCGCGAGTGGGCGGGACGCGCGATCGTGCTGCTCCTGGTGCTGCTCGTCGGCGCCGCCATCGGCAGCATCGTCTCGTACTACGCGCATCGCGCGTCAGGGCTCGCCGTCACCGACCGGCTGGTCGGCGCGGTGTTCGGCCTGATGCGGGGCGTCATCATCGTCGGGCTGATCGTGATCGGCGGCCGCGCGGTCGATCTCGACCTCGAGCCGTGGTGGTCGAAGACGAAGTCCATGCCGATCGCGGAAGCGGTCGCAAACTGGCTCGAGAACTACGCCGAACCGGCCGCAGCCGAACTCTACGAAAAAGCCAAAGAGACGCCCGGTAACTGAGCCATGTGCGGAATCGTCGGCATCGTCGGCACGGCTCCGGTCAACCAGAAGATTTATGACGCCCTGACGGTGCTCCAGCACCGCGGCCAGGATGCGGCCGGAATCATGACCATGCACGAGCACGCGCTGTTCGTGCGCAAGGACGCCGGGCTCGTGCGCGATGTGTTCCGCGAGAAGGACATGCGCCAGCTCGCCGGCAGTGCCGGCATCGGCCACGTGCGCTATCCGACCGCGGGCTGCGACGGCGCCGACGAGGCCCAGCCGTTCTACGTCAATGCACCGTTCGGGCTCGGGCTCGCGCACAACGGCAACCTGACCAATGCCGCGGAGCTGTCGCGGTCGATGGTCGCGGAGGATCGCCGGCACCTGAACACGCGCTCGGACTCCGAGGTGCTGCTGAACGTGTTCGCGAGCGAGCTGCAGCGCTCGAGCGCTGCCAAGCCCTCGGCCGCCGACGTGTTCCGCGCGCTCGAGGCCGTGTTCCGGCGCTGCCGCGGCGGCTATGCCGTCGTGATGCTGATCGTCGGCTACGGCGTTGCCGGGTTCCGCGACCCGCACGGCATCCGCCCGCTGGTGCTCGGCAAGCGTGAGACGCCGCGCGGCAATGAATGGATGCTGGCCTCGGAGAGCGTTGCGCTCGACATGGCGGGCTTTGCGCTGGTGCGCGACGTCGGCCCGGGCGAGGCGATCTTCATCGACATGCAGGGCCGGCTGCACGCGAAGCAGTGCGCGCCCGCCGGGATGCATACGCCCTGCATCTTCGAGTACGTCTACTTCGCGCGCCCGGACTCGATCATCGACAACATCTCGGTGCACAAGGCGCGCATGCGCATGGGCGAGAAGCTCGCCGAGAAGATCCAGCGCATGCGTGCCGACCACGACATCGACGTCGTGATCCCGATCCCCGACACCAGCCGCACGAGCGCGCTGCAGCTCGCGCTCTCGCTCGGCGTGAAATACCGCGAGGGCTTCGTCAAGAACCGCTACATCGGCCGGACCTTCATCATGCCGGGGCAGGAGATGCGGCAGAAGTCCGTGCGCGGCAAGCTGAACGCGATCGACCTCGAGTTCCGCGGCCGCAACGTGCTGCTCGTGGACGACTCGATCGTGCGCGGCACAACTTCCGCGCAGATCATCGAGCTCGCGCGCGAGGCGGGCGCCCGCAAGGTGTACTTCGCCTCGGCGGCACCGCCGGTGCGCTTCCCGAACGTCTATGGCATCGACATGGCGGTCGCGGCCGAGCTCGTCGCGAACGGCCGCAGTGAAGAGGACGTCGCCTCGTTCATCGGCGCCGACTGGCTGATCTACCAGGACCTCGACGACCTCGTCGCCGCGTGCCGCCATGACAATGCGCGGATCACCGCATTCGACACGTCCTGCTTCTCCGGCGAATACGTGACCGGCGACGTGACCGGCGACTACCTCGCCCGCATCGAACGCGACCGCTCGGACGGCGCGCGGGCGCAGCGCATGCTCGAGCTGCCAGGCGGCCGCACGGCCCGCGCCGTCTGACCCGTGCCCATGGCGGGTCCCGGGGCCGATCCGCGCCGCGCCCGGCTGCTGGAAATCTATCTCGCCGCCCTCACTGCGGTGGACGGCCGCCGGCGTGTACGCGCGGTGCTCGCGAGCGATCCCGCCAACCGACCGGTCCACCTGCTTGCGGTCGGCAAGGCGGCGGCTTCGATGACCCTCGGCGCGATCGATGCACTCGGTCCGCAGTTCGTGCGGGCGCTCGTCATCGTTCCCGATGGCGGCATTCCGGCTGAGCTCGCCGCGCGTCCCGGCATCGACTGCCGCGAAGCGGGTCATCCGCTGCCGGATGCGCGGAGCATCGCGGCCGGCGAGGCCGCGCTTGAATTTGCAGCATCCACGCCCGCCGGTTCGCGCGTCCTGCTCTGCGTTTCGGGCGGCGCCTCGGCACTCATCGAGATGCCGGCGCCCGGCGTCACGCTGGACGCGCTGGTGGCGCTGTACGATCTTTCGACGCGCGCGGGCGAAGACATCGGGACGCTCAACGCCAGGCGGCGCGAGCTCTCGCAGATCAAGGGCGGGCAGCTGCCCGGCCGGTTTGCCGGTTCGTCGGTCGAGTGCCTGATGATGTCCGACGTCGCAGGCGACGATCCGGCGGTCGTCGGCTCCGGCATCGGCTGTGCGGCCGGCGTCCCGGTCACGCTGGTCGGCAACCTGGATGACGCGCTGGAGGCGGCGCTCCGCGCCGCGCGCATGGCGGGGCTCACCGCGGTTCGCGGCGACGGCCGGCTGGCGGGCGAGGCGTCGGCCGCCGCGCGACGGCTCAGCCATGAACTCGCGGTCGGCTCCGCCGAACTCCAGGTGTGGGGAGGGGAGACCGTCGTTACGCTTCCGGCGCGCGCAGGCCGCGGCGGCCGTTGCCAGCAGCTCGCGCTGGCGGCTGCGCTGCAGATCGCTGGTCACGCAGACTACCTGCTGCTCGCGGCTGGTTCGGACGGGCGCGACGGCACCGGCGAGGACGCCGGCGCGCTGGTGGATGGCGACACGATCGAGCGCGCGCTCGCCGCCGGATTCGATCCGGAAGCCAGCCTCGCGGGCGCCGATAGCGGCTCGCTTCTCGAGGAGACAGGTGACCTGATCCACACCGGCGCGACCGGCACGAATGTCGGCGACATCGTGCTGGCATTGCGGCTGCCGCCCCCTGCCGGGCGGCCCATGTAGAATACCCGGATGACCGTTCGGGTCCTGATCATCGACGACCAGAACGATTTCCGGCGCCTGCTGGCGCACCATATCTCGACCGGGTTCGATGCACCGTCGATCGCCGAATACGATCCGGTCGCGCGTGGCCCCTTGCCGGCGGATTTTTCCGCAAGCGCTTACGATGCCGCGCTCCTCGGCGACACGCCGGGCAGCGACGAGGGGCTGGCCTGGCTTCGCGACCTGAGCCGGCGGAATGGCTTCCCGCCGGTCATCTACCTGCTGACCGAGATGACGTCCGACGCGGAAGAGCAGGCCGTCGCCGCCGGCGCGCATGCCTGCCTTTCCGGCCGCAAGATCGACCATGTGAGCCTGGTCGCGGCGCTGCGTGGCGCGCAGTCGCGCCGCGGCCAGCCGTCGCGACCGTCGGCCCGCGTCGAAGAGGCGCCGCGTTCCTCGCGCTTCGGCGAAACGACCATCCGCGGTTTCCGCTTCGTGAGCCAGCTCGCGGAGAACCCGGTGTCGAGCGTCTTCCTCGCGCAGAGCGAGCGCGACGGCGAGGAGGTCGTGCTGAAGGTGCTGCACCAGCCGCCGGACAGCGGGTCGGGTGCCAAGACCTTCGACCGGTTCCTGCGCGAGTACCAGATCGCGGCCGGCATCCTGCACCCAAACGTCGCGCGGGTGTACGACTTCGGCGCCGGCGACGACCATGCCTTCATCGCGATGGAATACTTCCCGCTCGGCGACCTGCGCCAGCGCATCAAGAACGGCATCCTGCCGATCCAGGCGCTCACCTTCGTGCGCCAGATGGCGGAGGCGCTCGTTGTGCTGCACGGCGCGGGCGTGCTGCACCGGGACCTGAAGCCCGGCAACGTCATGCTGCGCGACGAGAACTCGGTCGCGCTGATCGACTACGGCCTGTCCAAGCAGCTCGCGCTCGATGCCGCGATCACCGGCAGCGGCGAAATCTTCGGCACGCCTTACTACATGAGCCCGGAGCAGGGCCACGGCCGCGACACGGACGCACGCAGCGACATCTACAGCGTCGGCATCATCTTTTTCGAGATGCTGATGCGCCGCAAGCCGTTCGTCGCCGGCACGCCGATGCAGGTGATCTACAAGCATGCGCACGCGCCGTTGCCGGAGCTGCGCGCCGAGATGAAGCGGTTCGAGGGCCTGCTGCACAACTGCATCGCCAAGGATCCGCAGCGGCGCTATGGCAGCGCCGAAATTTTCCTCGACGAGGCACGGGAACTCGAACGCGACGAGTTGGAACGCTGATCAGGCCGGGCAAGTGACGAGCCGCCAGCCGGCTTCGTCCCATTGCAGGACCCGCGCGCTCGCATGCCAGTCGCCGAGCACAATGCGCGTCGCCTTCCGGCCCGCGATCGGGAACTCGTGCACGTCCGGCCGGTGGGTGTGGCCGTGGATCAGCAGATCGACGCCCGCGCCCTGCATCAGGGACAGGACGGCGCCCTGGTTCACGTCGGTGATGTATTCGCTGGCGACCTTCAGGTGCGCGCGACTGCCGGCGCGGGCCTCGACCGCGAGCTTGCGGCGGCTCTCGATCGGCAGGCGCATGAAGCCGTGCTGCACCGCAGGGTCCCGTACGAGCGTGCGCAGCCGCTGATAGCCGGCGTCGTCGATGCAGAGCCCGTCGCCATGCGACAGCAGCGCGCGGACGCCGTGGACCGTGATGATGGCCGGATCGTCGAGCAGCAGCGCGCCCGATTCGGCGCAGAAGCGCTCGCCGATCAGGAAATCCCGGTTGCCACGCATGACATAGATGAGTGTGCCGCCCGCGGCGAGCCGGGCGAGCGCGGCCATCGCTTCGCGGTGCGCGGGCTCCGGGTCGTCATCGCCGAGCCAGGCCTCGAACAGGTCCCCGAGCAGGTAGAGCGCATCGGCACCGCGCACCGGTCCCGACAGGAATCGAAGGAACCGGTCTGCGATCGCCGGCGTCGCCGGATCCAGGTGCAGATCCGACGCGAACCAGCTGGTCACGGCGCCGGCGCGGCCTGCGGCGGCGGTGAATCAATCACCCAGGCGCGCACGATCGCCGGTCGCTCGACCGGGACATCCGCGCCGAAGTTCTTGATCGTCTCGGTCTTCAGGTGCGCGATCTTGTCCACGATGTCCATGCCCTCGATCACTCGGCCAAATACCGCATATCCCCATCGATGCGGCAGCGGATCGAGCGGAGCATTGTCGTTCAGGTTGATGTAGAACTGCGAGTTTCCGGAGTGCGGGCTCTCCTCGCGGGCGAGCCCAAGCGTGCCGCGGCGATTCGACAGGCCATTGCCGCTCTCATTCGCGATCGCGGCCCTGGGCGTGCGCTCGGTGAGCCCGGGGTCGTAGCCGCCGCCCTGCACCACGAAATTCGGGATGACGCGGTGGAAGACCGTTCCGTCGTAGGCGCCGGCACGCACGTACGCCAGGAAGTTCTCGCTGGTGAGCGGAGCGCGGACGGCGTCGAGCTCGATCGTGATCCTGCCCTGCGTCGTCTCGAGCGCGACCCGCGGCGCGAGTGACGGCGGCAGGGCGGGCGCGACGGGCGGCTCTTCCGCCGACGCCATCGTCATTCCACACAGGCACAGCAGGGCCAGCAGCGCTCTCGGCATCGTCATTCTCCTTCCGGCAAATAGTAGCGCAACCGGTGCGTGAGCCGCCGGTGCCGATACCTTAGACTGTGCCCCGATGAATGGGGGACCGATCACGCGATTCGCACCGAGCCCGACCGGCGCGCTGCACCCGGGCAATGCGCGCACGGCGCTGTTCAGCTTCCTGCTGGCGCGCGGCGGCGGCGGTCGCTTCCTGCTCCGCATCGAGGACACGGACGTCGCTCGCGACGGCGAAGATCACCTCGCCGGACAGCTCGCCGACCTCGAATGGCTCGGCATGAACTGGGATGCCGGGCCCGGGCGCGAGGACGGCCGCGGACCCTACCGTCAGTCCGGGCGCGCCGCGATCTACCGGGAGCAGTACGCCCGGCTGGAAGAGAGCGGACTCAGCTATCCCTGCTTCTGTTCGGCAGCGGAACTCGAGGTTTCGCGCAAGACGCAGCTCGCGGCCGGCCAGCCGCCGCGTTATGCCGGCACCTGCCGTGGGCTCGATGCGACCGCGCGCGCGGCACGGCTCGCCTCGGGCCGCCGCCCGGCACTGCGCTTCACCGTGCCCGCCGGCGAGACCATCCGCTTCGATGACCTGGTACGCGGCCCGCAGGCGATCGAGAGCGCGAGCCTCGGCGATTTCCTGATCAGGCGCGCCGACGGCGGCGCCGTGTTCTTCTTCTGCAATGCCGTGGACGACGCCCTGATGGGCGTGACGCAGGTGCTCCGCGGCGACGATCACCTGAGCAACACGCCGCGCCAGCTGCTGCTTCTGCGCGCGCTCGGCCTGGAGGCGCCGCGCTATGGGCACCTTCCGCTCCTGCTCGACCCGAATGGCTCGCCGCAGTCGAAGCGCCGCGGCAGCGTGACGGTCGCCGAACTTCGAAGCCAGGGTTACCTCGCCGACGCCGTCCTGAACTACCTCCTGCGCCTCGGGCATCACGGCGCGCCGGACGGCTGGATCGGGCGTGAGCAGATGGCCGGCGTCTTTCGCCCCGACCACCTCGGTCGCGCCCCGGCGCGCTTCGACCTGGCCCAGCTCGATCACTGGCAGCGGGAAGCCGTCCGGCGGCTCTCGGCCGAGCAGGCGGCGGATTGGCTGGCATCGGAGTTCCCGGCTGACTGGCCGCGGGACCAGCGACTGGCGGCGGTCGCGCTGCTGAAGGACAACCTGCGCCTGCCTGCCGATGCGCAGAGCTGGTTCGCAGTACTCGACGGGGAACTCGAGCCGTTTGCGCGTGAGGATCTCGCGGTCGTCGCGGATGCCGGCGCCGCATTCTTCGGCCCGGCGCTCGAGGCCTACGCTGCCATCGGGCCGGACCTCGGCCGGCTCGCCGAGGAGTTGAAGCGCCGCACCGGTCGCAAGGGCGCGGCGCTGTTCAGGCCGCTGCGTATCGCGCTCACCGGCCGCCACGACGGCCCGGAACTCGCGGCGCTCCTGCCTGCCATACCGGCGCCGCTCGTTCGCGGCCGCTTCGAGAAGGCCGCAGGGATGCGGATGGATTGAGAGTCATGCTGCACATCCACAATTCCCTGACGGGCCGCAAGGAACCCTTCCGCCCATTGGAAGAAGGGCGGGTCCGCATGTACGTCTGCGGCATGACGGTCTATGACCACATCCACGTCGGCCATGCGCGCTCGCAGATCGCCTTCGACGTGGTGCGGCGCTGGCTCGCGGCGAGCGGCTACAAGGTCACCTACGTCCGCAACATCACCGACATTGACGACAAGATCATCGTGCGCGCGCGCGAGCGCGGTGAAGCCATCGAATCGCTGACCGACCGCTTCATCGCCTCGACCAACGAAGACCTGGCCGCGCTCGGCGTGCTGAAACCCGACCACGAGCCGCGCGCGACCGCCTACGTGCACGAGATCGTCAAGCTGATCGAGAAGCTGATCCAGCGGAACTTTGCCTACGTCGGCACCAGCGGCGACGTGCTGTACTCGGTCGCCAAGTTTCCAAACTACGGGCGGCTATCCGGCAGGAAGCTCGAGGACCTGCGCGCGGGCGCCCGCGTCGAAGTGGACGCCTCGAAGCGCGATCCGCTCGATTTCGTGCTCTGGAAGCGCGCCAAGCCCGCGGAGCCCGCCTGGGAGTCGCCCTGGGGCTCCGGCCGGCCCGGCTGGCATATCGAGTGCTCGGCGATGGCGTACGCCTTGCTCGGCCGGCATTTCGACATCCACGGTGGTGGCATGGACCTCAAGTTCCCGCACCACGAGAACGAGATCGCACAGAGCTGCGCCGCGACCGACGCGCCGTTCGTGAACGTCTGGATGCACAACGGCTTCGTGCGCGTGGACGACGAGAAGATGTCGAAGTCGCTCGGCAACTTCTTCACGGTGCGCGAGGTGATGCCGCGGCTCCGGCCGGAGGTGCTCCGCGCTTTCCTGGTGTCCAGCCACTACCGCGGTCCGGTCAATTACAGCGAAGAGAACCTGCTCCAGGCCGATGCGGCGCTCCAGCGGCTGTACCTCGCGCTGCGGGACGTCCGGCCGTCCTCGAAAGTGGAAGCCGGGGAGGGGACGCGCGCCTTCACCGAGGCGATGGACGACGATTTCAACACGCCGGGCGCGCTCGCTGCGATGCAGTCGCTCGCGCGCGAACTGAATGTCGCGAAGGCCGCCGGCGAGAAGCGCAAGGCCAGCAAGCTCGCCGCGGAACTGCGCAAGCTCGGCTCGCACCTCGGGCTGCTCGAGCAGGAGCCCGGCGTCTGGCTCGGCACGCGCTCGGAGCTGACGGGCGTTCAGTCTGCCGACGGCGGGACCGTCAGCGCTGCCGAGATTGAACGGCTGCTCGAAGCACGGATCGCGGCACGCAGCGGCAAGGACTGGGCCGAGTCGGACCGGATCCGCGACGAACTCGCCGCCCGCGGCGTGCTGCTCGAGGACAGCCCGACGGGCACGACCTGGCGCTGGAAGTAGGCGACGCGCGGCTAAGCTGCGGCTTGGCGCCGGAGCGACGCCTCGAGCGTATTTTTCATCAGCGTCGCGATGGTCATCGGCCCGACGCCGCCGGGCACCGGCGTGATGTGCCCGGCACGCTCCACCGCCTCTTCGAAGGCGACGTCGCCGACCAGGCGGCCGTCGTCCGTGCGGTTGATGCCGACGTCGATCACGACGGCTCCCGGGCGAATCCAGGCGCCCGGGATGAAGCGCGGCTTGCCCATCGCCGCGACCAGGATCTCCGCCCGGCCGACCTGATCCGCCAGGTCGTGCGTCGCGCTGTGGCAGACCGTGATGGTCGCGGCCTTCATCAGGAGTTCGAGCGCCATCGGTCGGCCGACGATGTTGCTCTGGCCGACGATGACCGCGTCCTTGCCGCGAATCGGCAGGTTCGAGCGCTCCAGCATCAGGATGATCCCGTAGGGCGTACAGGGCCGCAGCAGCGGCGTGCGCTGTACCAGGCGCCCGATGTTGTACGGATGAAAGCCATCCACGTCCTTGGCCGGGTCGATGCGCTCGAGCACCGCCGTCGATTCGACATGCGCCGGCAGCGGCAGCTGCACCAGGATGCCGTCGATCGCCGGGTCGTCGTTCAACCGGTCGATCAACGCGAGGAGTTTGGCGGCAGTCGTTGTCTCCGGCAGGTCGTGTGCGACGGAGACGATGCCTGCCTGCCCGCAGGCACGGCGCTTGTTCCGCACGTAGACGGTGGAGGCGGGGTTATCGCCCACCATGACGACCGCGAGCCCGGGACGGCGTCGCCCCGCGCGTTCCTGCGCGTCCGTCGCCGCGCGGACCTCGCGGACGAGATCCGCTGCGATCGACTTGCCGTCGATGATCCGTGCCGTCATGCGCGCATTCTCCCATGTTCCGCCGCGCCAAAAAAAAGGGGCGCCGAAGCGCCCCTTTCCCGACTGGTCCGAGGATTACTCGAACGAATAGGTCGTCCGCAGGCTCCAGAATCGGCCACGCGGGTTGTGCGTGCTCGACACGTAGCCGTAGACGTCGGAGTCGCCGTCGCCAACCACGACCGGGACCTCCTCGTCGAAGGCATTGTCGAGTGACAGCGCGATCCTCGTGTTCTTGATGCCGCCATACGTGAACTGGAAGTTCACGGTCGTGAACGAACTGACATCCGACACGCTCGCGGTCACCGGCGGCGACAGCGGCCGGAAATCCTTGAACGAACTGATGTAGTTCACGCGCGTGCGGATCCCGAAGTCGCCGACCTCGTAGTCGCCCGTGAGTGCGGCGCGATCCTCCGGATACTCGTACTCGCCGGCGAACTCCTGCGTCTCGAAGGCGAGACCGGTGCCGTCCAGCACGACTTTGTCGAACTCCAGCAGGCGCGTGTAGTCGAGTCCGAGCGTCAGGTTGCCGGGGCCCGCTTCCATGCTGTAGGCCGCGGCAAAATCGACGCCCTGGGCCGACTGCTTGCCGATGTTGACGAAGCCGCTGCGGATGAACGACAGCGGTCCCAGCGTGTCGCCCGGAAGCGGTGCGCCACGCACGCAGATCGTGCTCGCCTGGTTATTGCACTCCTGCTGGTAGATGAAGATTCGCGGCACCTCGTCGATCTTCTTGTCCTGCTCGATATCCCAGAAATCGAGCGAGAGATCGACTGTTGCCGTCGGCTGCCAGACCGCACCGATGTTGAAGGTCTCCGATTCCTCCGGCACGAGGTCCGGGTTGCCCGCAAAGAAGATCTGGAAGTCGGTGTTCGCGCAGTACGCCGGGTTGTCGGCGCAGCCGAACGTATCCTGGAAGAACTCCGATTCCTGTGACGGCCCGAGGCCGACCTGTGCGAGCGACGGTGCGCGGAAGCCCTCGCCCCAGGACGCGCGGAGCGCCAGCTGGTCCATCGGCGCCCAGCGCAGGGCCACCTTCGGGTTGGTCGAGCTGCCGAAGTCTTCGTAGTCGTCGTGACGGCCGGCGATCTGGAGTTCCAGGGATTCCGCCAGCGGCAGCGAGAACTCGACGAAGGCCGACCAGTTGTCGCGCTGAGCTTGCGCCGACACCGCCTCGGTGCCGAAGATGAGCCCACGCTGGAACTGGTCGTCCGGCACGTCGGACACGCTCTCGTCACGATACTCGAGGCCCGCCGCCATCAGGACCGGCCTGCCGCCCATGTCGAACAGCGAACCGTTGACCTGCGCGTCATACATCGTCAGGTCCGATTTGCCCTGGCGCACCAGGCTGGTCGTGATCTGGTCAATGACGTCCTGCGAGTTGATGAAACCGCCAAACGGGTTGTACTCGCCGCTGGTGAGCAGAGTCTGCAGGAAGTCCGTGCGCACCCAGCCCTGGCTGCGGCTGCCGGTCTGGGTCGATTCGCTGCGTGCACGCTGCACCGCGACTTCCCAGTCCCATTCGTTGGCGATCGAGCCGCGCAGGCCGACAACCGCCCGGAGGTTGTCTGTCTCGATGCTCCATTGCCGGGGACCCGCATCCACCGTACGGAAGCGGCTGATGCCGACCGCGTTCGTGGTGGGGTACGGGTCGTTCGGGTGATTGTTGAGCGTGAGTCCCGCGGTCTCGTCGAGCGGGGTCGGCGCGCCCTGGGCGATGGACGTGTTGTGCTGCACCGCGATCTCGGTGAAGACCTCGACGTTCGAGCCGAGCCCGTTCCGACCGAGAACCAGGAGGCCCGTGCGCTCCGATTCCGGAATCAACAGGTTCCACGGGCCGTAGTCATACAGGCAGGTCTGCCCGGCTACCTGGGCCGGCGGGCAACCCGGATCGCGCTGGATGATCTGGCCGCCTTCGCCGTCATCAACGAAGAAACGGCCCGGGAAGCCGCGCGACGAGCGGTAATCCGCACCGCCGAACGCTGAGTTGTTTGCGGATCCCAGTCGGCCACGTTCGGAATTAAACAAGGTCTCGTTCGTGAAGTAGTCGACGATCATCGTGATGTTCGAGTCTTCGCCGCTCGTGCCCCAGATCGCGGAAAAATTCTTCTCCGAGGAGCTGCCGCTCGTGACGTCGCCGTAGCCGGCCGAGACTTCGAAGCCGTCGAAGTCCTCGCGCAGCACGATGTTGATCACGCCCGCGACCGCGTCCGAGCCGTACACGGCCGATGCGCCGTCCTTCAGCACCTCGACGCGCTCGATGGCCGCGACCGGGATCGTGTTGATGTCAACGAAGTTGGTCGTGATGCTTTCGGCGAAGGAGCTGATCGCGACGCGTCGGCCGTTCACCAGCACGAGGGTCGCGTCGGCGCCGAGGCCGCGCAGGCTGATCGAAGCGGCGCCGTTCGCCGACGAGTCCTGGTTGTTGCCGCGGGTCGAGAATGCACCGTTGCCGTTGACCGGGATCTTCTCGAGCAGCTGCTGAAGATTCGCGTAGCCGGAGTTCTCGATCGCCTCGCGGTCGACCGTCAGCACCGGCGAGGGACCCTCGAAGTCCGCGCTGCGCCCGATGCGCGAACCCACGACGTAGACGGTCTGGTCGTCATCCTGCGCCATCGCCAATGGCGCCGACAGCGCAGCCGCGAATCCGGCCGCACTTCCGATCGCGAGCCGTATGGCCCTGGCGAGCGGTGATCGATTGGACATGATTAATCCCCCAATTGGTTTGCAAACAACAACCGCCGCGCGGTCGTGACGCCTGAAATCTACACCTTCTGTTGAATGAAAAGCCACTGTTGCAGGAAAAGAACATAGGCTGCTCGCAGGGTTACGGCGGCTTCTGGACCCATTCGCAAAATTGACGGTGCCCGGGTGCCTACGTAAGATGCGGGCCCGCGCGCAGGCCGAAAGGCCGGCGCGGCCGCAACCGACAGTTCACCCTGGCGGGGCATGGCGCAGTCTGGTAGCGCATCTGCTTTGGGAGCAGAGGGTCGGGGGTTCAAATCCCTCTGCCCCGACCACTGAACGGCGGCGCCGCGGGCAGGTTTAGGCGCCCGTAGCTCAACCGGATAGAGCACCGGCCTTCTAAGCCGGCGGTTGCAGGTTCGAGTCCTGCCGGGCGCACCAGGTCCCAGCGGGACGACAGGGACGATGGCGGGCGTAGCTCAGCTGGTAGAGCCCCGGATTGTGATTCCGGCCGTCGCGGGTTCGAATCCCGTCGCTCGCCCCATTTATTCGGGCCATTAGCTCAATTGGTAGAGCTCCGGACTCTTAATCCGTAGGTTGTAGGTTCGAGTCCTACATGGCCCACCAACCCTTTTCCGGAGAGCCGTTGGAACCGCGCCGCCCGATCCCCGAACCGACGTATCACTGGCCGTCCGGCCCAACGGCCGACGACGATCCGACGCCGCTCGAATCGGCGCTCGCCGCCCTCAAGATCGGCGCGATCCTGGCCGCGGCCGCGACCATCGTCTTCTTCTACCTGGAGACCTACGGGAGCGAGTCGTTCAGCCGCGTGACGACGAGCGCCGCGGTGCTCGCCGCATTCGTCGTGCCGAGCCTGCTCGCCTGGCTGCGGACACGGGCGCGGCGGCGGCGGAAGGGAAACCAGGCTCGTTAAGCTATACTTGCCGGCTGAAAAACTGGGTCAGCCGTGCCGGTTCCAGATGCGAAAGTGGCGGAATTGGCAGACGCGCCGGATTTAGGTTCCGGTGGGGAAACCCTTGAGAGTTCGAGTCTCTCCTTTCGCACCACGAGGTTGATGGACAGATGATGGTTTCAGTCGAAACGCTGGCGGGGCTGGAACGGCGCCTTCAGGTGTCGGTCCCGGCCAATCGCGTGAAGCAGCAGGTCGATGCGCGCCTGCTCAAGGTGAGCCGCACGGCCCGCATCAAGGGATTCCGTCCCGGCAAGGCGCCGATCCACGTGGTGCGCAAGCACTACGGCCCGCAGGTCCGCGAGGAGGTCGTCTCCGACCTGATCCGCGAGACGCTCACGGAGGCGCTGCGCCAGGAAAAGCTGCAGCCGGCCGGTGGGCCGCGGATCGAGCCGCAGGCCGCCGAGCAGCCCGACGGGCTGCGCTACACGGCGACATTCGAGATCTATCCGCAGTTCGAGCTCGCGAGCCTCGCGGCGCTTCGGCTCGTGCGTCCGTCCGCGATCGTCACCGACGCCGACGTCGACACGATGATCGAGAGCCTGCGCAAGCAGCGCCCGGACTGGGTCGAGGTCGGCCGCGCCTGCGCGGACGGCGATCGCATCACGCTCGACTTCGAGGGCACGATCGACGGCGAGTCCTTTGACGGCAACCGCAGCCAGGACCTCGCGATCGTATTGGGCGCGGGACGGCTGTTGCCGGACTTCGAGAATGGCGTGCGCGGCGCCGCCGCCTCCGAATCGCGCGACTTCGACCTGCGCTTCCCGGACGAATATCCGGCGAAGGCAGTGGCCGGCAAGACCGCGCGCTTCCACGCCACGGTCAAGAAGGTCGAGGAGAGCCGTGCACCCGAGGTGAACGACGAATTCTGCGAGGCCTTCGGCGTGACCGAGGGCGGCGTCACGGCCCTTCGCGCCGAGATCCGCGAGAACATGGGGCGGGAACTCACTCAGGCGATCCAGACGCGGCTCAAGGGCCAGGTCATGGAACAGCTGCTGGCGGCCAACCCGATCGCCGTGCCGAAGGCGCTGGTCGAATCGGAAATCCGCGACATGCAGATGGAGATGCTGCGCCGTGTGGGCTCGCGCGATCCGCGCCAGCTGCCGCCGCGGGACAACTTCGAGCAGGCCGCACGCCGGCGCGTTGCGCTCGGCCTGATCCTGAATGAAGTCATCCGCCAGTCCGGCATCAAGCCCGACGCCGCGCAGATGCAGGCGCGTCTCGATGAAATTGTGGTGGGCTACTCGGATCCCGAAGAGGCGCGGCGCCAGTATCTGCAGAACGAGGCGGCGACCCGCCAGTTGCAGATGTCGGTATTGGAGGACCAGGCCGTGGCCTGGATCGCAGGTGTGGCGCAGGTCACGGACCAGCCGGGCACCTTCAAGGACATCATGAACTTCGGGGCAGAACAGCCGTCCGAAGGGTGAGGTGAATGGTGAGCGAACGGGGCACGACGAAGGCACTCAATCTGGTTCCGATCGTGGTCGAGCAGACCGCGCGGGGCGAGCGTTCCTACGACATCTACTCCCGGCTCCTGAAGGAGCGGGTCGTCTTCATCGTCGGCGAGGTCGAGGACCAGATGGCGAACCTCGTGGTCGCCCAGCTCCTGGTCCTCGAGTCCGAGAATCCGGACAAGGACGTCCACCTCTACATCAACTCGCCGGGTGGCGCGGTGTCCTCGGGGCTCGCGATCTACGACACGATGCAGTTCATCAAGCCCGATGTCAGCACGATCTGCGTGGGGCAGGCGGCGTCGATGGGCGCGGTGCTGCTGGCTGCGGGCGCCAAGGGCAAGCGCTTTGCGCTGCCGCATTCGCGGATCATGATCCACCAGCCGCTGGGCGGGACCCACGGCCAGGCGACCGACATCGAGATCCACACGCGCGAGATCCTCTCGGCCCGGGACCGGCTGAACAAGATACTGTCGAACCACACGGGTCAGACGCTTGAGAAGATCAGCCACGACACGGATCGCGACAATTTCATGAGCAGCGAGCAGGCGCAGGCCTACGGACTGGTGGACGGCCTGATGGAAAAGCGCGGGCTCCTGCCGACTGCCCCCAAGACCTGAGTGAGACTTCTCACCAGATAGCTAGGGCAACTGGTTGAGATGAAAAGGATTTTACCAGCCGAAACCGGCGTGCTATAAGACGGCAGCCGGCCTCACGGCGAAGAGGGCCACGACCTTGGTCGACGATACGCGGGGCAAGCACGACGACGGCAAGCTGTTGTACTGCTCTTTTTGCGGCAAGAGCCAGCACGAAGTCCGCAAGCTGATCGCAGGCCCTTCCGTATTCGTCTGCGACGAATGCGTCGAACTCTGCAACGACATCATCCGTGAGGAACTCGAGGAGAAGCAGGAACGGTCGCGCGACCGCCTGCCGAAACCCCACGAGATCCGGAAAGTCCTCGACGAATACGTGATTGGCCAGGACCGGGCCAAGAAGATCCTCGCGGTCGCCGTTTACAACCACTACAAGCGCCTGCAGGCCCGGCCGGGCGACAAGCGCCACCGCAGCGACAAGGACGAGGTCGAGCTTTCCAAGAGCAACATCCTGCTGATCGGCCCGACCGGCTGCGGCAAGACGCTGCTCGCCGAGACGCTGGCGCGGCTGCTGAACGTGCCGTTCACGATCGCCGACGCGACGACCCTGACCGAAGCCGGTTACGTCGGCGAGGATGTCGAAAACATCATCCAGAAGCTCCTTCAGAAGTGCGATTACGACGTCGAGAAGGCGCAGACCGGCATCGTCTACATCGACGAGATCGACAAGATTTCGCGCAAATCCGACAACCCGTCCATCACCCGCGACGTGTCGGGCGAGGGCGTGCAGCAGGCGCTCCTGAAGCTGATCGAGGGCACCATCGCCTCGGTGCCGCCGCAGGGCGGCCGCAAGCATCCGCAGCAGGAATTCCTGCAGGTGGACACGGCCAACATTC
>JANNHT010000267.1:0-3850 GCA_031404555.1 Gammaproteobacteria bacterium | reverse complement strand
CCGTGGTGCCAGTGGCCCCCGGTGATTCGGAATTCGCGCTCGATGTCGGCGGGCAGCAGCAATTCCGCGGCGATTACCTGGCGCCGCAGGCCCGGCGCCGCGCGCTCGAGCACGGCGAGCGTATGGTCGAGCAATTCCTTGCGGGCCGTATCGCCGCTCGCGCGCGGGTCAAAGGGCGCGTACTGCACGATCGCCGACAGCACGTGCTTTCCGGCCGGCGCGAGCGACTTGTCGTGCAGGCTTGGGAACGTGACCTCGAGCGCGGGTTCCGGCGAGCACTGGCCGTACTTCGCGGCATCGAAGGCGTGCTCGATGTAGCCGAGGTCCGGCGCGATCACGAGCCGCTCGCCCGCGAGCTCCGATGGCAGGCGCGCGATCGAGGGCATCGCCTCGAGCGCGAGGTGCAGCTTCGCGGCCATGCCCTTCGCGCGGATGTGCCGCACGCGGTGCACGAAACCGGTTTCGAGGTGCCGTGCTCCCAGCAGTCCGAGCAGCGTGCGCGAGGGATCCGCGTTCGAGATCACGGTCGCTGCTGCGAGCTTCTCGCCGTCCTCGAGTTCGACGCCGGAGACGCGATCGCCGTCCTGCGTGATGCGCGCAACCGGGCTATTGACGCGGATCGTGGCGCCCGCCGCGCGCGCAGCGGCCGCAAGCGCCTCGCTGACGGCACCCATGCCGCCCTCGGGCAGCGACGGGCCGGTGCCGCCCAGCGCCTGGCCGGACAGCCGGTGCAGCAGCGCGAGTACCGAGTTGTTTGAGCGCGGCCCGAGGTTGGTGCCGAGCACGGCGTCGAAAGCGAGCGCGCCCTTCAGCAGCGGCGAGTCGAATTTCTCCTCGAGCACGTCGTAGATGTTGATGCCGGCGATGCGCAGGAACTCGCGCATCGCGTCGCGGCCGAGGCGGCGGATGTCGAGCCCGAGCAGCGCGCCGGTCACGAGGTCCGAGCGGCCGCCGCCCAGCACGCGCGGCGGCGTGCGGCGGTGCTGCTTCCCGAGCACGCGCGCGAACTTCAGCATGCGCGCGTGGTATTCCGCATAAGCCTTGCGGTCGGTGTCCGAGACTGCGGGCGACACGGCGCGCGGCCCGTCGAGCACGAGGTGCTCGCCCGCGGGCGCGAGCGCGACCGTCTTCAGGCCTTCGCGCGCCCACTTGAGGCCATGTGAAGCCAGCTTCAACTCGCGAACGATGCCGGCGTCGAGCAGGTAGGAGAGGTGGGCGCAGGCGGAGACGCGGAAACCCTTCGCGATCTCGCGCGTGACCGAGGCGCCGCCGACCTGGTTCGCGGCCTCGAGCACGGTAACCTGCCGCCCCGCGCGCGCGAGGTAGGCCGCGCAGACGAGGCCGTTGTGGCCGGCGCCGATGACGATGATCCGGTTGCGGTCAGTCATCTTGCCAGCCCTCGGGGACGATGCCCGGACGCTTCAGGTCGATCAGGATCTCGCGTGCCGCGTTCGCGCCCGGCGCCGCCATGACGCCGCCGCCCGGGTGCGTGCCCGATCCGCACATATAGAAGCCCTTCACCGGGCCGCGGTACTGCGCGTAGCCCGGAAACGGCCGGTTGAACAGCAGCTGGTCCATCGTCAGCTCGCCCTGGAAGATGTTGCCCTCGGTCAGGCCCACCTCGGCCTCGAGCTCGCGCGGCGTGCGGCACTCGACGTGGCGCACCAGCGACTTGAAGTTCGGGCTGTAGCGCGCGATCTGGTCGAGCACCGTGTTCTTGAAGCCCTCGCGGTCCGCATCGGTCCATTCGCGGCCGTGGATCTTCGGCGGCACGTACTGCACGAACACCGACATGAAGTGCTTGCCCGGCGGCGCCATCGTCGGGTCGGTCATCGACGGGATCAGCAGGTCGAGGTAGGGCTCCTTCGACCAGGTGCCGTTCTTCCAGTCGTCGTAGGCGCGCTCCATCTTCTCGAGCGAGTCGAGGAAGTGCATGTCGCCGTAGGCGAGGGGATTGTCCTTGCCGAGCGCCGGGAATTCCGGCAGCCCGTCGAGCGCGATGTTGAGCTTTCCGGACGAGCCGCGGATCTTCCAGTTGTTCGCCTTCTCGACGATCCCCGGCGGCAGGTCCTTCGGATCGAAGATCTTGGTGAAGGTGCGCCGCGGGTCGAGGTTCGACACCACGATCTTCGCGTGGTACTCGTTGCCGTTCTTCGTGACGACGCCGGCCACGCGGCCGCCCTTCACGATCACGCGCTCGACTGGCGCGTCCGTGATGATCTCGCCGCCGTAGGACTTGTACGCGCTTGCGATCGCCTTCGACACGGCGCCCATGCCGCCGCGCGCGAAGCCCCAGGCGCCGATCGAGCCGTCCACGTCGCCCATGTAGTGGTGCAGCAGCACGTAGGCCGTGCCCGGTGAATAGACGCCCATCGCCGAGCCGATAATGCCGCTGCCGGACAGGTGGCACTTGATCAGGTCGGACTCGAAATACTCGTCGAGGAAGTCAGCGATGCTCATCGAATAGAAGCGCATCGTGTCGTAGACGAACTGCTCGCCGAACTTCGCGAACTCGCGCCCGAGGAACAGCATCTCGCGGAGGTCGCGCGGCTTGAACGAGGTCGGGTCGGGCGGGGTGCGCAGCAGCAGCGGGCGGATGAACTTGCACTGGCGCGTGACGTCGGTCGAGTAGCGGTGGTAGGCGTCGGCGTCGCGCGGGCTGTGGCGCGCGAACTCGCGGCGCTGCACGTGCTCGTCGGTGTAGTTGCCGAGGATGTCGCCCTTCGACGTGATGCTGACGCCGCCGCCGTAGGGCACGATCTGCAGGCCGTGGCGCGCGAGTTCGAGGTCGCGGAACAGCTCCGGCCGCAGCAGGCTGCTGACGTATGTGCAGTTCGTGTAGATCCAGCCATTCTCGTTTTCGCGGCTGACGGCCGCGCCGCCGATCCACGGGTTGCTCTCGACGACCAGGACCTTCAGGCCCGAGCGCGCGAGGTAAGCCGCGTTCGTGAGGCCGTTGTGTCCGGCGCCGACGACGATCGCATCGTATTGGGTCACGGTCGAATCCCGCCTATTGCGTGCTGCGCGCGTGGCCTGTGCCCGCCGCGGAACGGACCACAATGTCCACCGCGGTCTCGAAGCGCTGCAGCGTCTCCGCCAGGCAGCGCTCGTCATGGGCCTCGCAGACGAACCACGGCTCGCGTGAGTCCGGTTCGCAGAGCACGCCGAGGTCGTGGAGATGCGGGGCCAGTGCCTCGTAGAAAGTGTAATCGCTGGAGGCCCAGTCCCGGTAGTCGCGCGGCGGCTTTTCGCTGAAGAACAGGCCGCTCATCGACGGGTGGCCGCTGAACGAATGCTTGATGCCGCGCTGCGACAGGACCTGGCTCATGCCGGTCCGGAGCTTGGTGCCGTACTCGGCGATGTTCGCGAGTGCGGGCGTCTCGGCGAGGATTTCCAGGCACTTTTCCGCCGCGGCGAGCGCAACGGAGTGGCAGGTGAAGGTGCCGCCGTGCACGACGCCGTTGCCGAACTTACGCATGATGTCCTCGCGCCCGCAGCACACGGAGATCGGGTAGCCGTTGCCCATCGCCTTGGCGAAGGTGCAGATGTCGGCCTTGACGCCGAACAGCTCCTGTACGCCGCCGCGCGCGACACGGAAGCCGGTTTTCACTTCATCGATGATCAGCAGGATGCCGTACTTGTCGCAGAGCGCGCGCGCGTCCTTCAGGAACTCGCGCGTCGCCGAGATCGAGCAGCAGTTGCCCATGATCGGCTCGATCAGGAAGGCGGCGATCTGGCCGCCATAGGCCTTGAACACGCTTTCGAGCCGGTCGGCGTCGTTCATCGGCACAGCGTGGATCAGGGCGCGCAGGACGTGCGGGACCCCGGCGCCGTAGGGCACGAGCTGCGG
>JANNHT010000266.1:0-13144 GCA_031404555.1 Gammaproteobacteria bacterium | reverse complement strand
CGCGACCGCGATCCGGGATCTCGACCTCGCGTTCCTTGCGCGCGGCGAAGGTGATCACCGACTCGCGGCGCGCATGCCGGCTCGCGGGCGAGGCGAGGTAGGGTACGACCGCCTCATGCGCATCGATCGTCGAGAAGCCGGCCTCCGGCAAGCGAGCCTGCAATTCCTCGAGGCTCCAGGCGTCATCCGGCGCGGTATCCGCGAACGCCAGCGAGCCGTGATTGACCCAGTGCCCGCCAGGCGCGAGCAATCCGTTCAGTCGTGCCATCAGCCTTGCGACCGGCTCGCCCGCGACGTCGATGAACCAGGGCGTGACCACGAGGTTGAAAGAGCCGTTCTTGAATGGCAGCGAGGCAGCATCGGCCAGCACCAGTTCGAAACCGGCCGTCGGCAGCGACGGCGCCTGTAGCCGGCGGAGCAGTGCGTGGTCGTCGATCGATTTCGGCGCGATCGGAAACTCGTAGAGCTCGAGCGCCTCGCCCGACTGGATGCGTTTCGCCGCGAGCACGAACAGCGGATTGAAATCGAGCGCGACTGTGAGCTTGGGCGAGAGCGCGTTGTGCAGGTCGACGGCGAGCCTGCTGGCGCCGGCGCCCAGCACCAGCACGCGCTCCGGTTTAGCGGACGAGGGCAGGCTCCCGAGGACGGCGTCGAGCCCAGCACGATTCTCCTCGTCGCCCCAGCACCAGTCGCGGTGCAGGTTTGCGTAGTAGCTCGACAGCCCCTGGCTGAGCGGCAGTTCCGTGCCGAGCGCGACGTGCACGGCATGCGCTTCCTGCCTTCGCTCGGCGCCGAGCGGCTGCATCAGCGTCCGGATTGGCGCGGCCGGGTCGTCGAGTGCAGCCGCCATGCGTTCGAGGCGGCGCCGCGTCGGCGCGCCCGCGGCGGCGCGCTCGAGCGCTGCCCGTTGGCGGGCCGCTTCGGTCGCGTAGTGGGACAGGAGATGCTGCAGCCGGCCGCGCCACTCGATCAGGGCCGCGCGCGGCTCCGGCATCAGCCACGGCACGCCGTCGAGCGATGGAAAATCCGTGCGGCAGATGAGGCAGGCGGCGCCGTTCAGCCGCGCGCCGCAGGCGGGACAGGCAAGCACCTCTGACAATCGCAGGCTCCACGTCATGCTGCGCATCATGCCGCAATGCCGCGCCTGTGGTTGAGTCGGCCCGCGGCGACTATAGTTCGACGGTGACCGACGCCAGCATTTCCTCGACGCATCGCCTGGTGGATCGCGCCGGTCCTGCGGGTCGCGTGGTGCTGCGACAGGGCAGCACCGATCCCGAGCTGATCGTGATCGCGGGATTTCATGGCGAACCCTTGCCCGATCGCCTGACCGACCCGCAATTCGCGGCGGGCGAACCGGCCGCGGGTTCCGGCACGCCCTGGCGCGTGACTTCGATCGAGGGGAGCTTCAAATTCCGCGCGCGTTCAGTCGACCGGATACATTTCCGGCCGTCGCTGTACCGGCCGATGCATCGCGCATTCGAATTGTCGGCAACCGACCGGATCGCAGTGCGCGTGCTGTTGTCGCTGCTCCGATTTCCTGGCGGCGCCCGGCTGCTGCGCTGGTGGCAATCGCGCCGTGACGAGGTGACGTAAGCCGCCGGTTGGCTTGCCTTTGTTCCGGTCGCACGGGAAGATGACCGGATGCCTTTTGCGGTGCATACAGAGCGCTGGTGCGTGCACAAGTTCGGCGGTTCAAGCGTCGCCGATGCCGAGTGCTTTCGCCGCGTCGCGGCCATCATCGAAGGCCTGCCGGATCCGCGAGTCGCGGTCGTGTTGTCGGCCTGCAAGGGTGTCACGGACGAACTGCTGGGCCTCGTCGCGGCCGCGGCCTCGGGCAAACGCGGCAAGGCCGTCAGTGCCGTGGCCACCTTGCGCGAGCGCCACCGGCGCATCGCTTCCGAGTTGCTGGATGACTCCGCATCGGCGTCCTACCTCGCGATGCTGGATGCGGAGCTTGCCGATCTCGAGCGTCTGCTCGAAGCCGTCGTTCTGGTGCGCTCGGCGGGACGCGATCTCGAGGAACGCGCCGCGGGCTACGGCGAACTCTGGTCCACGCGGCTCTTCGCCGCCTTCCTGTCCGGTCGCGGCAAGCGCCGGCCCGTCCACTGGGTCGACGCGCGGGAGATCGTCGTCGTCGAATGGGGCCCGCTCGGCCCGGGCGTCCAATGGGAGGTTTCGCGCACGCGTGCAGCCGAACATCTGCCGGCGGCGGCAGACGGCACGCTAGTGATTCCCGGCTTCGTCGCGACCGACACGCGCGGCCTGCAGACGACGCTCGGGCGAAATGGCAGCGACTTCTCCGCCTCGATCTTTGGCTCGCTGCTCGACGCGCGCGAGATCGTGATCTGGACGGACGTGGATGGTGTGCTCTCGGCAGACCCGCGCCAGGTGCCCGACGCGCGGGTCATCGATGCGCTGTCCTACGACGAGGCCATGGAACTCGCCTATTTTGGCGCCAAGGTGATCCACCCGCAGACGATGGCGCCCGCGGTCGGCAAGGGCATTCCGATCCTGATCCGCAACACGTTCGCGGCCGGGCGTCCCGGCACCCGCATCGTGGCGAATCCGGAATCGACGCTCGTCGTCAAGGGCATCACGAGCATCGACCACATCGCGCTCCTCAATCTCGAGGGGGCCGGGATGATCGGCGTGCCGGGCACGGCGCACCGACTGTTCGGCGCGCTGCACGAGGCGGGCATCTCGGTGATCCTGATCTCGCAGGGCAGCTCCGAACACTCCATCTGCTTTGCGATTCCGGCGGCGCAGGCCGTCGCAGCCGAGCAGGCCGTGCGCCGCGCCTTCGCGGCCGAGCTTCGCGACGGGCAGGTCCAGGACCTTGGGCTCGCCACGGACTGCGCCATCATCGCGATCGTCGGCGACGGCATGGCCGGCAGCCATGGCATGTCGGGAAAGCTCTTCGGCGCGCTCGGCCGCGCCGGCGTCAACGTGCGGGCGATCGCGCAAGGCGCGTCGGAGCGGAACATCTCCGTGGTCGTGGATCGCGCGGATGCGCCGAAGGCGCTGCGCGCCGTGCACTCCGGTTTCTACCTGTCACCGCACACGCTCTCGCTCGGCCTGATCGGGCCAGGCTCGGTCGGCGCCGCGCTGCTGGCGCAGCTCGCCTCCCAGGCCGAGCGCTTCCGGCGCGACTTCAACCTGGACCTGCGCGTGCGTGGCATTGGGACCTCGCGGCGCATGGTGCTGGATGACGCTGGCATCGATCTCGGCCGCTGGCGCGAGGCGCTCGCGGAATCCGGTGAGCCGCTCGACCTCGATCGCCTGGCCGCCCATGTCGCATCGCCCCACCTGCCGCACCGCGCGATGATCGACTGCACCGCTGATGCCGGCATCGCCTCCCGTTATGCGGACTGGTTCCGCGCCGGCCTGCACGTCGTCACGCCGAACAAGAAGGCGGGGAGCGCGGCGCTCGGCGAATTTCGCCGCATGCAGGAGGCGCGCCGCAGTTCAGGCCGTCACTTCCTGTACGAGGCAACGGTCGGCGCCGGGCTGCCGATCATGACGACGCTCCGGGACCTGCGCGAGACCGGCGACCGCGTGCACCTGGTCGAGGGCATTTTCTCCGGCACGCTCGCGTTCCTGTTCAACGTGTTCGACGGCAGCCGCCCGTTCTCGGCCATCGTCGCCGAAGCGCGTGCGAAAGGCTTCACCGAGCCCGATCCGCGCGACGACCTCTCGGGCATGGATGTCGCGCGCAAGCTCGTCATCGTGGGACGTGAGATGGGGCTCGCGCTCGACCTGGAATCCGTCGAGATCGAGAGCCTGGTGCCGGCGGAATTGCGCGATTGCGACGTCGCCGGCTACATGGAGAAGCTGCCGGCATACGATGCGCGGATGGCCGCCCGGCTCGCCGAGGCCACGCAGGCCGGGCGCAGGCTCCGCTATGTCGGACGGCTGACCGAGGATGGCCGCGCTACGGTCTCGGTCGTGGCCGTCGATGCCGGTCATGCGTTCGCGCACATCGCGCTGACGGACAACGTTGTGCGCTTCGTGACCGACCGTTACTGCGACAACCCGCTGGTCGTCCAGGGTCCGGGCGCAGGCCCCGGCGTCACGGCGGGCGGCGTGTTCGGCGACCTGTTGCGCCTGTCGGCGTATCTCGGCGCAAGACTCTAGGACCGCCATGGGGATCACGACCGCAACCGCCTTTGCGCCGGCCAGTGTCGGCAACGTCGCCGTCGGATTCGACGTGCTCGG
Organism: Gammaproteobacteria bacterium; assembly: GCA_031404555.1. Classification (GTDB taxonomy): domain Bacteria; phylum Pseudomonadota; class Gammaproteobacteria; order Steroidobacterales; family Steroidobacteraceae; genus SCUD01. The sequence continues at coordinate 8,929 of JANNHT010000266.1, read as the reverse complement.
GCAGTCCTTCCCGGTGCTCGGCGATCGCGTGAAGGCGACGAGCAGCACGTCGCCCGGTGTTCGCATCGTCGAGATCTCCGGGGTGGCGGGCGAACTCCCGCTTGATGCCTATGAAAACACCGCGGGCCGCGCCGTGCAGTCGCTGGTCGCCGGCACCGGCGCGCGCTTCGGGATCGAGCTGTCGATTGACAAGGGAATTCCGCTCGGCGCGGGCCTCGGCGGCTCGGCGGCTTCCGCCGTGGCCGCGGTCGTCGCCGCGAACGAGCTGCTCGAACGGCCCTTGTCGCGCCATGACCTCCTCGCACACGCGATGGCCGGTGAGGCGGTCGCGAGCGGTTCACCGCATGCGGACAACGTCGCCCCATCGCTCGTCGGCGGGCTGGTGCTGACCTTTGGCGGCGATCCACCGCGCATCCATCGGATCCCGGTGCCGCCGTCGGTCCGCTGCGTGGTGGTCCATCCCCGAATGTTCCTCGCGACGCGCGAGGCGCGCGCGATCCTCGCGCCCACCGTTGCGCTGGCAGCGGCTATCCGCCAGCTCGGGAACATCGCCGGCTTCATCGCCGGCTGTTATGCCGCCGACCTGGGAATGATCCGTGCCGCCTTCGAGGACGTCCTGATCGAACCGCAGCGCGCCGGGCTGATTTCCGGATTTGCCGACGTGAAGGCCGCAGCTCTCGCCTGCGGCGCGCTCGGCTGCTCGATCTCGGGTGCAGGCCCGAGCGTATTTGCCTGGTGCGAGGAGGCGGAGGCGTCGGCCGCTGCGGCGGCGATGGTCGCCGCATTCCGGCGCCACGGTCTCGATGCGGATCCGTTCCTGGCGCCGATCGGGGACGAGGGCGCGCGCATCCTCGCCCGCACATGAAGTACCGAAGCACGCGGGGCACGGCCGCGGCGGTCCCGTTCTCCACCGCCATCCGGCAGGGACTGGCTTCCGACGGCGGTCTCTATGTTCCGGAGATCCTGCCGCGCCTGGAGCCCACTGCGTTTGCGGCGCATGACAGCCCCGCATCGGTCGCGGTTCCGCTGCTCTCGCCCTTCACGGCGGGCGATCCGCTCGCGGACCTGCTCCCCGAGATCGTCGCCGACGCCTTCAATTTTCCGGCGCCGCTCGTCGTGGATCAGGAGAATCCGGGCGGCCCTTCCGTGCTCGAGTTGTTCCACGGCCCGACGGCGGCGTTCAAGGACTTCGGCGCGCGATTCCTCGCCGCCTGCCTGCAGCGATCGCCGACTCCGGACGGCCGGCCCCTGACCATGCTGGTCGCCACCTCCGGCGATACCGGCGGCGCAGTCGCCGCGGCGTTTCACCGCCGCCCCGGATTCCGGGTCGTGCTGCTCTACCCGCTGGGCGGCGTGTCGGCCTTGCAGGAGCGCCAGCTCTGCTGCTGGGACGACAACGTCTCGACATTCGCGGTGCACGGTCGGTTCGACGACTGCCAGCAGCTCGTGAAAGAGGCCTTCGGCGACAGCGCCCTGCGCGCGTCTTTCGCGCTGTCCTCCGCCAACAGTATCAATGTCGGCCGGCTGCTGCCCCAGCTCGCGGCATTCGCCGCCGCGAGCCTGCGGATCCGGGCGGAGCAGGGCGGCGAAGCATCGTTCGTCGTGCCCTCGGGCAATCTCGGGCACGCGGTCGCCTGCCTCTGGGCACGCGAGATCGGTCTCCCGATCGGCGACGTCGTGCTCGCGCACAACGCGAATCGAGCCGTACCGGATTTCTTCGCCGATGGCAATTGGCGGCCGCGCCCGTCGGTCGCTACCATCGCGAATGCCATGGACGTCGGCGACCCGAGCAACATGGAGCGGTTGCGAGCGCTGTACCCGGAGCGGAAGGCGATGACTTCACGACTGAGTGCCGTTTCCATCGACGACGACGCGATTCGCGCGCGCATCCGCGCCGAGCATGGCCGAAGCGGCCGCGCGCTCTGCCCGCACACGGCGGTCGCCGCCGAGGCGTGGCATCGGCTGCCGGCAGCCGTGCGCGAGCGCCGTCACTGGGTGATCGTCGCAACCGCCCATCCGGCGAAGTTTCCGGAGACCGTCGAACCCCTGGTCGGCCGGCGCATCGAGCCGCCGGCCTCGCTCGCGGACCTGCTGTCCCGGCCGACGAACCGCCGCGAGATTGCGGCCGACATCGGAGCGCTCCGCCAGGCGCTCGCCGCCACATGAACGCCGAGAACCTCGTCGTCCAGGTCGTCGTCGGCGTGATGCTGGTCGGGCTGATCGGCATCGGCGCTGTCGCTGGATTCCGCCGCTGGGGGCGCCACCGCGCACGGCGACAGCTGGTCCGCGCCTTCGAGGCGGCTTCGGCGGCGCTGCTGCGGGACGTGCTCGTGCCGGACGGCAGCGGCGGCCACCTGCACATCGATTTCCTGCTGCTGACCGGGCGCGGCCTGCTGATCGTGGACTTTCGCGACGCGACCGGCATCGTGTTTGGCGGCGAGCATATGCGCGAATGGACCTTGATGAACGGCCATCACCGCTCGACTTTCCTCAATCCGCTCGAGACGCTTTTCGACCGCGTGGCGGCAGTCAAGGCGCTCGCCGGCGACGTGCCGGTCGAGGGCCGCATCGTCTTCACCGAGCGCGCGACTTTTCCGAAAGGCCGCCCGCCACACGTGCTGCGGCTCGCTTCCCTCGAGGCCGAGTATCCGGCGCCCGAATCCGGCTCCTTGCCCCATCCGGCGGAGCGCTACCGCGCCGCCTGGGACGAGGTCGTCGCCCAGGCCGAACCGAGCCCGCTCGGACGCCGCTAGCCGCGCTGGCGCGCCGCGTGCGCCTCGATCACCCGCGCGACGCAGACCGTCAGGTGCTGCGCGCAGGCAAGGTGCAGGAATTCGTTCGGGCCGTGCGCGTTCGCATGCGGGCCGAGCACGCCGGTCACCAGGAACTGCGTCTCCGGGAATCGTTCGCCCAGCATGCCGATGAAGGGGATGCTGCCGCCGGTGCCGAGATACATCGCATCGCGGCCGAAGGTCGCCTTCGAGGCATCACTCATCGCGGCCTCGAGCCAGGGCGCGACGGGCGGCGCGTCCCAGCCCGCGAGCGAGGAGTCCACGTCGAATTCGACGCGCACGCCGTAGGGCGGGTCGGCCTCCAGCTTCGACTTCACGGCGGCCGCGGCGATCGCGGCATCGGTCGACGGCGGCAGCCGGAACGACAGCTTCAGGTCGATGCGCGGCAGGAGCACGTTGCCGGCGTTCTCGAGTGCCGGCAGGCCGGCGGCGCCGGTGATCGCGAGCGTCGGCCGCCAGGTGTTATTGAGCACGAGCTCGACCGGCGCATCCGTGAGCGGCCGCGCGCCCGGGACAAAGGGCAGCTTGCCCGCGATCTGCGCCCCCAGTACGCCCGCGGCAGCGCGCGCCTGCGCGATGCGTGCGGGCGGAATCGGCGCTTGCAGTTCATCCACCAGCAGGTCGCCGGTCACGTCGCTCTCGACGCGGGCGAGCAGTGTCCGCGCGATCCGGAACACCGACGGCGCGATGCCGGTACCAGCGCCCGAGTGCACACCTTCGGTCAGGCCCTCGATCGAGAGCGTGCCGACGAGGTTGCCGCGCAGCGACGTCGTGCACCAGAGCTGGTCGTAGTTGCCACACTCGGCGTCGAGGCAGACGACGAGGCTCGGTGTGCCGATGCGGCCGGCGAGCTCGTCCACGTAGTGGGGCAGGTCGTAGCTGCCGCTCTCTTCGCAGGCCTCGATCAGGATGATGCAGCGCGCGTGCGCGATGCCCTGATCCTGGAGGAGGCGGATCGCCGTCAATGACGAGAACACCGCGTAGCCGTCGTCGGCGCCGCCGCGGCCGTAGAGCTTGCCGTCGCGCAGCACCGGCTCCCAGGGCGAGAGGCCGGGGGCCCAGCCGGTGAACTCCGGCTGCTTGTCCATGTGGCCGTAGAGCATCACGGTGTCCGGGCCGGAGCCCGGTACCTCGCAGACCAGGAGCGGCGTGCGCCCCGGGGCGCGCAGGATCTCGACGGCGAGGCCTTTGACCTTCTGCTCGCGGCACCAGGCCGCCATCAGCTCGGCGGCGCGATCCATGTAGCCGTGCGCCTGCCACTCGGCGTCAAACGCCGGTGACTTGTTGGGGATCCGGATGTACTCGGACAGCCGCGGAACGATTGAGCTCTGAAACGCCTCTTCGGTCGATCGGGCGGCGCGTTGGAAGTCCATTAAAGTCCCTTATTACAATCAGTTAGAACGGATACTTAAGCCAGTTCATACAAGCCGGCATCCGCCGCGGGTTGCAGTGTAAGGCCAAAGAATCGGCAGGCGTTTGCCGTCGTGAGCCGTGCGATCTCATCCAGGGCCTGGCCACGACAGGCCGCAAGCGCTGCAAGTACCGCTGCGAGGTGCATCGGCTCGTTGCGGCGTTCACGCGGTTTCGGCGTGAGCGATCGCGGCAGCAGGTAGGGCGCATCGGTCTCGATCAGCAGCCGATCCGCCGGGACGCGGGCAGCGGCCTCGCGCAGCGCATGCCCGCGCCGCTCGTCGTCGATCCAGCCGGTCACGCCGATCGAGAGCCCGAGTGCCAGGCAGTCCTCGAGCTCCGCGACGCCGCCTGTGAAGCAATGGATCACCGCGCGCGACGCCGCCACGGGGTGCGCGCGCAGCATCGCGACGAACTCCGCGTGCGCATCGCGCTGATGCAGGAACAGCGGTTTGCCGGTTTCCTCCGCGAGGCCGAGCTGCCACTCGAAGGCGCGGCGCTGCTCGCCCGGTGGCGAGAAGTTCCGGTAGAAGTCGAGCCCGCATTCGCCGGCCGCGACCGTCATCGGATCGGACAGCAGTTCCCGCAGCCGCGGCAGGTCCTCCTGCTGAAGGCCTGATGCGTGGTGTGGATGCACGCCGGCGGTGCTCCGGAGCATCCGCGGCCACCGGCGGCAGATCGCCCCCGCACGGACGCTGTCCTCGATCGTGCTGCCAGTGACGATGATCGCAGCGATGCCGGCATCACGCGCCCGCGCGATGACCGCCTCGCGGTCGCGGTCGAAGCTGTCGTGAGCGAGGTTGGCGCCGATGTCGATCAGCGCAGCCACCGGCATCAGGCGGCTCTGAGCGCCGTCGTGACTGGCTGGCGTGCGGCGCGCAGCGCCGGCAGGAATCCGCCGATCATCCCAATCACGACCGCGATGACGAGCCCCGTGCGCATCAATTCCGGCGTCACGGCGAAGCGGAACACGACCTGCGTGAAATTGGCGCCGAGCGTGGAGACGGTCATGTTGTTGAACAGCACGAAGGCGAGCAGGGCGCCGATCACGCCGCCGACCAGCGCGAGCGCCAGCGATTCCAGCATCACGGAGATCACGACCGGGGTGCCGCCGAAGCCGATGGCGCGCAGCGTCGCAATCTCGCGCGAGCGCGTGCCGACCGCGGCGTACATCGTGTTGAGCGCCGCGAAAGTCGCGCCAAGCGCCATGATCACCGTCACGACGCCGGCCAGGATGCCGATGAGCGTGCGGAACTGCCGGGTCTGCCCGCTGTAGTAAGCCTTCTCGGACTCGATGTCGACGTTCAACCTCGGGTCGGACTTGAGCTGATCCTTGAGCGCGTCAAAGCCCGCCGGATCCTCAAGCTGCAGGCGCACCGAGCTGTATCCCTGGCGATTGAAGGTGGATTGCGCGACCTCGACGTCGGCCCAGAGCTCGCTTTCATTGGCGTCGTCCGACTCGAAAACCCCGACCACGGTCCAGTCCGACCCGCGCATGCGCAGGCTGTCGCCGATCCCGGCGCCCTCGAACTGCTGCGTGACGCCGCGGCCGACGATCAGCTCGCGCAGGCCCGGCTGGAACGTCCGACCTTCGGCGATCTTGAGCTGCGGCCGCAGTGCGAACGACTCCGCCTCGACGCCACGAACGGTAATGTTCGAACCGGTTGTCTCGCCCGCCTTCAGCAGTTCGGCGATGACGATTAACTCGGCGGATGCCAGCGGCTGGCCGTCCTCGCCCGTGCGAACGCCCGCCGCCTGCTTGATCAGCGTGCCCTGATCGCGCGACAGGCCCGAGTTGAGCTCGGCCTGGGATCCGCCGCGCATCACGAGCGCGACATCCGACCGACCGGTGGACTGCAGCGTGCTCTCGAAACCGGCTGACATCGCGAGCAGCGCCGTGAAGACGGCGACGACTCCCGCGAGCCCGACGACGATGACCAGCGACTGGCCGAGCCGCTGCGGGATGCTCCGCAGGCCGATGAGCGTGATGGCGAACGTCTGCTTCAGCATGGTCCGGGGTTTCCTTCAGCGCCCGGCCAGCGCATCGACGATGCTAAGCCGGCCGGCGCGGAGCGCCGGCAAGAGGCCGACCGCCAGGCTCAGCATGGCGATCGAAGCGAGGCCTGTCAGCCACACACTAAGGTCCACCGCGACCGGCAACTGGCCTCCTGTCGCATTCGCCATCGCCATGCCAAGCGGCGTCGCGATGCCGAGGCCGAGGAGCCCGCCGATGACGCAGAAGAACGCGGCTTCGGCCAGCACGAAGCCGAGCACGCTGCCATTGCTGAATCCGAGCGTCTTCAGGACGGCAAGCTCCGGTATCCGCTCGCGAACGCTCTGCGCGATGGTGTTGCCGACGACGAGCAGCAGCGTGAAGAACACCGCGAACAGGATCCAGCGGACGATCAGGCCGATGTCGCCGAACTGCCTTGCGAATCCCAGGCTCCAGTCCCTTTCAGACTGGGTCTTGGTCTCATCCGGCGAGTTCTCAAACATGGCGTCGATCGTCGTGGCGACCTGCTTCGCCAGCTCCGGATCCGACTTCGTCAGCTTGCTGGTGTAGATGCCCGCGGCGCCCTGGCCGAACAGGTTGGCCTCGTTGAAGTAAGCGTAGTTGATGAATCCGGTGTTGGTATTGCGCTGCCAGTCGGAATCCTTGCCGTCGTAGATGCCGACCAGGTCGAACGCCCAGTTCTTGCTGCCGTCCTTCTGCGGAAAGATGTTGGACGCCATCGGGATCTTTTCCCCGAGCTTCCATCCGTACTTGTTGGCCAGGTTCCGGCCGACGACCATGCCGGTGCGCGTGTCCGCGAACGCCTTCCATTCCGCGTCGGACATCACGAATTCGGGATACACGAGCCGCAACCGCGCCGGGTCGACCGCCAGGAAGGGGAGCTGATCGTCGTCCTGCCAGACTGCCCCGAACCACTGTTGCCACAGGACGTGCTCGACGCCCGGCACGGACTCAATCTGCGGCAACAGGCGCATCGGCAGCGACTGCGTGAACGAGACGCGCGCCTGGGTCACGATCCGGGTGGCTCCGACAAAATCTGCGCCGGCCGAGAACAGTACGTTGACGGCCTGCAGCAGGCCGAACAGCAGGAACGCCATCACGATCGACAGCAGCGTCAGCACGGTGCGCGCTTTCTTGCGCCCGAGGTTGGCGACCACGAATCCGGTTCGCGTCATGGTCGTCTCAGGCCGCGGCGGCCTGTTCGAGGAGCTGCCCCTTCTCGAGGTGCAGCGTGCGCCTGGCGAACTCGGCGGCCTTCGGATCGTGCGTGACCATGACGATGGTCTTGCCGTGATCGCGGTTCAATACCTGGAGGAGGCCCAGGATCTCGTCTGCGGTCTTGCGGTCGAGGTCGCCGGTCGGCTCGTCGCAGATCAGTAGCGTCGGGTCGGATACGAGCGCGCGCGCAATCGCGACGCGCTGTTCCTGGCCGCCGGAGAGCTCCCTCGGCTTGTGACGGGCGCGGTCCGACAGGCCGACGACCTCGAGCACGACCGCCACGGACTTCCGTCGCTGCGCGGCCGACAAACTGGTCAACAGCAGCGGCAGCTCGACATTACGTTCGGCGGTCAGCACCGGCATCAGGTTGTAGAACTGGAACACGAAGCCCACGTTACGGGCACGCCACTTGGCCAGTGAGCCACCGGAGAGCTGGTCGATGCGCTGGCCGCCGACGTGCACTTCGCCGGACGTCGGACCGTCGAGTCCGCCGATCAGGTTCAGCAGCGTGGTCTTGCCTGACCCGGACGGGCCCATCAGCGCGACGAAATCCCCCTTCGGGATGTCCAGCGTCAGGCCGTGCAGCACCTCGACCGTCTGCCTGCCGCGCACATAGGACTTGTGGACATTCACCACCCTCACCATCGCGTCATTCATGTTCCGCCCCGCGTCATTCTGGATCCTGCACTGTGACCGCGTCGCCGTCCTTCAGGTTCGGCGGCGCCTCCACGATCACGCTGTCGCCGGTCGAGACGCCGGCCTGAATCTGCCGGCTGTCGCCGAGCGTACCGCCGGTCGTGACGGCCCGCCGTTCGGCGACGCCATCCCGCATCACGAAGACGATCGTTGTGCCGCCATCGTCCCGCAGGGCCGCTGCCGGCACCAAGACGCCGCGCGGCGGCGGCGGCGAACCGGCGGCATCCGGCGACTGGCGATCCTCGAGGAATGCCACACGCACGCCCATCTCCGGCACGATCCGCGTGTCCTTGCTGCCGAGCGCGATGCGGACCTTGACCGTCGCCTTCGAGCGGTCGGCCGTCGGCACGATCGCAATCACGGATGCTGGGATGCGCCAGTCCGGATAGGCGTTCAGCACAGCCTCGACCTTCTGGCCGGCCTGCACGCGGTTGATGTACGCCTCGCTGACGTCCACCTGGATCTCGAGCGAATCCATATCGACGACCGTGCCGATGCCGGTGCGGATGGAACCGCCGCCCGCGGAGACCGGCGAAATCATCTCGCCCGGCTGCGCGGCCTTGACCGTCACGACGCCGGCAAACGGCGCGCGGACGATCGTGTTGTCGAGCTGGACCCGGGCGGCATGCAGCGATTCTTCGGCAACCTGGATGGCGCTCTGCTGACTGGAGGCACGCGCGGCGAGCGTTTCCGACTGGGTGCGGGCGGCATCGAGCGCCGAGACGCTCACCAGCTTGAGGTCGGCCAGCTCCTGTGCGCGCTGGAATTCGCGTTCCGCATTGGCGCGCGCAGCCTCGGC
>JANNHT010000265.1:0-6072 GCA_031404555.1 Gammaproteobacteria bacterium | reverse complement strand
GTCCCTTCAGTTTACCTGTACTTCGACCGTCCTGGCTTGCGCCGCAGGCTGCTTTGGCACCCGGACTCTCAGGACGCCGTTCCGGCTCTCCGCCTGGATCGCGGTGACGTCGGCATCCTCCGGCAGCCGGAAGCTGCGCGCGAAGCTGCCGTAGAAACTCTCGATGCGGTGGACCTTTTCGTCCTTCTGCTCGAGCTCGTTCCTGCGCTCGCCGCGGATTGTGATGACGCCGTCGTCGACCGTGACCTTGACGTCTTCCTTGCTGACGTCGGGCAGTTCCGCCTTGATCAGGTATTCCGTCGCGGTCTCCGAGATGTTCGCGGCCGGTGTCCAGGCCCGGTCGCTGGAACCGCCGTCGACGGCCGCGAGCTGGTTGTGGGACGCACGCCCGAGAAACGGCGAGCAATGGGTAAAAATATCGTCCAGATTCCTGAACGGTTGCCAGCGAATCAGTGTCATGTCTTGTCTCCTTCCGCCGGTGGCGGGCTCGGGGGGATTCATGGGGACGGGGTGCTGACCGCACAAGGCCGCGCCGTTGCCACTGATCGGCCCCCGCCCGTAATATCGGGGACGATCCTGGGAGAGGGCGCCTCATGGGCCGCGATCACAACCCGGTACCCGGCCAGTGGTACGAAAGCCTCGAAGACGAGGAGACCTTCCAGGTCCTCTCGATCGACGAGGACTCGGAGTTGATCGAGCTTCAGTACGAGGACGGCGACGTCGAGGAGATCGACTACGAGACCTGGCAGGAACTTGACCTCGACCTGACCGACGAACCGGAGGGGTGGTCGGGCTCCGAGGACGAAGAAGACGAAGATGACGAGGAGGACGATGACGACGATGACGACGACGACTGGGACGACGATGAAGACGACGAGGACGACGACGACGAGGATTTCGGCGACCGCGACGACTATTGACCGGCCCTCCCCCATCCGCCGCGATTCTCCGCCGGAACCTGCCCCCACTGCGCGGGTCCAAGCACCACGGCACCCCAGGAGAACGAACATGAAAGCCACGCCGCTCGCGCTGCCGCTGCTGATGCTGGCGGCCTGCGCCTCGACCCCATCCGACTCACAGACCTCCGCGACCGAGAACCGCCCGCTGAAACTGCAGCGCACCAGTGACTGCGTATTCGACTCGTCGATCAGCGGATTCAAGGCGATCGACGACCGCTTCATCGCGCTGTACGCCTCCGGCCGGCGCAAGGCCTACGTCGCCGAGATCAGCGGCGCCTGCTTCGACGTCAAGCATCAGTCGACGCTTGCGACGATCGACGGCGACGGCAATGGCCAGATCTGCGGGTTCGGCCGCGACTCGATCGCCTACCGCGCATTCGGCCGCGTCGAAAGCTGCCGCATCATCTCGCTCGAGGCGCTCACCGACCTGCGCCGCTACGAGCTGCTCGGCGAGTCGCCCCCGACTCCGCGGGACCGCAAGGACAAGGACGACGACAAGGATGACAAGGAATAATCCGGCAGGTCCACAGCCCCGCCCTTGAAAGGACCGGCCACCGCACTCATCCGGACCGCCCATGAAACGCATATTCCTGTTCGTCGTCACCAACTTCGCGATCCTGCTCGTCGCGAGCGTCACGCTGCGCCTGCTCGGGGTCGAGCCCTGGCTGAACCAGCAGGGCATCAACTTCAACTCCCTGCTGATTTTCGGCGCGGCGATCGGATTCGGCGGTGCCTTCCTGTCGCTCGCGATCTCGAAGTGGATTGCCAAGCGCACGATGGGCGTGCAGGTCATCGACCAGCCGAAGAACGAGCACGAGATGTGGCTCGTCGAAACCGTGCGGCGCCAGGCCCAGCAGGCCGGCATCGGCATGCCGGAGGTGGGCTGGTTCGACTCGCCGACGCCAAACGCCTTTGCAACCGGTGCGCGCCGCAACAACGCGCTCGTGGCCGTGAGCAGCGGCCTGATGCGGCAGATGAACCGCCAGGAGGTCGAGGCCGTGCTCGGCCACGAAGTGAGTCACGTCGCGAACGGCGACATGGTCACGCTGACGCTGATCCAGGGCATCGTGAACACCTTTGTGTTCGTCGTATCGAGGCTGATCGGCAACATCGTCGATAAAGTCGTGTTCAGGAACGAGCGCGGTCATGGCCCGGCGTTCTGGATCACGACGATCGTCGCGGAGCTCGTGCTCGGCTTCCTCGCGATGATGATCGTCATGTGGTTCTCGCGCCAGCGCGAGTTCCGCGCCGACAGCGGCGGCGCCAGGCTCGCCGGCCGCCAGAACATGATCGGCGCGCTCGAGGCGCTCGGCCGCAGCCACGCCGAGCCGCTGCCGGACAAGATGGCGGCATTCGGCATCGCGGGCGGCATCGGCCACGGCCTGAAGCGGCTTTTCATGAGCCACCCGCCGCTCGAGGAACGCATCGCGGCGCTGCGCGCCGCGCCGCAGGGCTGATACCGCCGGTAAGATGGCGGGCATGACGAGCCCGCCCCGCCCGCCTTCCCCGTCCTGCCTGCAGTCGCTGCGGAACCTGCTGGGACCCGGCGGCTGGCTCGACGACCCCGTCGATCGCGCGCCGTTCGAGACCGACCTCCGTCGCATCCACCAGGGCAGCACGCCGCTCGTCGCATTGCCGGATTCGACCGAGAGGGTCTCGGCACTGGTCCGTTTCTGCGCCGGCGAGGGCATCGGCATCGTGCCGCAGGGCGGAAATACCGGTTACTGCGGCGGCGCGACGCCTGCTCCCGGCGCCACCGACATCGTGGTGTCGCTGCGCCGCATGCGGCGAATCCGCTCGCTGGATGCGTCGAACGATTCGCTGACCGCGGATGCCGGTTGCGTGCTCGCGGATCTGCAGGAGGCCGCGGCATCCGTCAACCGGTTGCTGCCGATGTCCCTCGGCTCCGAGGGTTCCTGCACGCTCGGCGGCATCATCTCGACCAATGCCGGCGGCACGTCCGTACTTCGCTACGGGATGATGCGCGCGCTCGTGCTCGGACTCGAGGTCGTACTGCCCGACGGCAGCGTGCTCGACCAGCTCACGGCGCTACGCAAGGACAACACCGGATACGACGTCAAGCAGCTCTTCATCGGCGCCGAAGGCACCCTCGGTGTCGTGACCGCGGCCAGCCTGCGGCTGTCGCCGCGCCCGGCCGCGCAGGCGACTGCCATGGTTGCGCTCGCCTCGCCCGCCGCGGCGGTCGCATTGCTCGGCAGGCTCCGCGAGTCCCTCGGCGATGCGGTGACGAGCTTCGAACTGCTGCCGCACATCGCGCTCGAATTCGTCTGCCGGCACGTGCCCGGCACGCGCGACCCGTTCGACCGCGCGCACGGCTGGTACGCGCTGGTCGAAGTTTCGCTGCCGCAGGCGGATTCGGACCTGGGCGGCCGTTTCGAGGCCGCACTCGCGACGGCGATTGCGGACGGCGATGCGGCGGATGCGGTGACCGCCGCCACCAACCTGCAGCGCGAGGCGCTGTGGCGGCTCAGGGAAGCGATTCCCGAGGGCCAGCGCCACGAGGGCGCCGGGCTCAAGCACGACATCTCGGTCGAGCCGGCGAGGCTCCCGCAATTCATCGAGGAAGGCCGTGCGCTGATCGAGGCGCTCGCGCCCGGCGCGCGGCTCGTCGCCTACGGTCACCTCGGCGACGGCAACCTGCACTGCAACGTCAGCCCCGCATTCGGCGGCGACGGCGGCCGGCTCGCGGGTGCCGCCGACGCGATCCGCCGCGCGATCCATGACCTGGTCGCAAGCCATCGCGGCAGCTTCAGCGCCGAGCACGGCATCGGCCAGCTCAAGGTCGACGAGCTCGCGCGCTACGAGGACCCGGCCGCGCTCGCGCTGATGCATCGCATCAAGCGGACGATCGATCCGCTGGGCATCATGAATCCCGGCAAGGTCCTGGATCCCCGCGGGTGAGGCGATGAACGCACCGCAACTGACCGAACTGCCGCGTCGCCTCAGCCTCTGGACCGCGATTGCGACCGTGATCGGCGTGACGATCGGCAGCGGCATCTTCCGCGTGCCCGCCGAGGTCGCCGCGCAATCCGGCACCGCCGGCGGGCTCCTCATCGTCTGGATCGCGGGCGGCCTGATCGTCCTCTGCTTCGCGCTGCTCCTCGCCGAACTCGGCGCGATGTACCCGCGCGCAGGCGGGCTCTATGTGTTCGTGCGCGAGGCCTGGGGCGATCTCGGCGCCTTCATCTACGGCTGGACGTTCATGCTGATCAACCCGGCCGGCTGGGCGGCGATCGCGATGGTGTTCGCCGAGTACCTCGGCCGGTTCGTCCCGCTCACCGAACCCGGCCGGCGCTCGATCGCAGCCGGACTGATCGTCACGCTCGCCTTCGCCAACTACCGTTCGGTGCTGCTCGGCGCCGGCATCCAGAATGTCTTCACATTCCTCAAGGTCGTCGCGCTCGTCTCGCTCGCGCTCTTCGTGATCGCGCTCGGCGATCCGGCGGGCGGCGCGCTCGCGGGCGCCATCGCGTGGCAACCGGCAAGCCTGTCCGGCTTCCTGCTCGCGCTGGTCGCTGCGCTCTGGGCGTACGAGGGCTCGGCGACGTTCTGCAGCCTCGCGGGCGAGGTCAAGGAACCGCAACGCAACGTCCCGCGCGCGCTGGTGCTCGGGGTCGTCGGCGTGATGGCAATCTACCTGGCGGTGAACATCGCCTACCTCTACATCCTGCCGATGGATGCGATCGCGCGCTCGCCGCTGGTCGCGGCCGATGCGGCGACCCGCGTCGTCGGCGGACTCGCCTCGGCACTGATCGCGGGCCTCGTGATCGTCTCGACCAGCGGTTCGCTCGCGGCCATCAGCATGTCGGAGCCACGCGTGTTCTACGCGATGGGACGGGACCGCAATTTCTTCGCCGCGACCGGGCGCATCCATCCGCGCTTCGCGACGCCGCATGTCGCGGTCGTGACGGCGACCGTCATCGCCTGCGCCTACGTCGCGATCCGGAGCTTTGAGCAGCTCGCGGCGACCTTCGTGCTCGGCATGATGCCGTTCTATGCGCTCGCCGTGCTCGGCGTTTGGCGCCTGCGGCAGAAGCGTCCCGACGCCGCGCGTCCCTACCGCAGCTTCGGCTATCCGTGGAATCTAGTGCTGTACGCCGCCGCGACGATCCTGCTGGTCGGCAATGCGCTGCTGCACTCGCCGTGGATCGCCGCGATCAACCTCGGCATCTCCGCCGCCGGCGTCCCGGTCTATTTCGTCTGGAAGAAGTTCTATCGCTGAGGCGGCGGGCTAGTTCTGGTTGCCGGCCGGGCTGGTCCAGCGGCTGTGCTCGCGGATCAGGCCCTCCTGCGCGACGCTCGCGACCAGCACGCCCTGGCGCGTGTAGATCGCCCCGCGGCCGAAGCCGCGCGCGCCCGAGGCGCTCGGGCTCTCGGTCACGTACAGCAGCCAGTCATCGATCTTCAGGTCCCGGTGGAACCAGATCGCGTGGTCGATCGAGGCCATCTGCAGCTGCAGGAACGACACGCCATGCGGCAGCGTGGCCGTGTCCAGCAGGTGGTAGTCGGACACATAGGTCAGCAGGCAGCGGTGCAGCGCCTGGTCGTCGGGCAGCTTGCCGGTCACGCGGAACCAGATGCGTTTTTCCGGCTTGCGCTTGACCGGATTCAGGTAATCGGGCGGATCCACCGCTCGGAACTCGAACGGCCGCTGCTGGCGGAAAAAGCACTGCACTTTCTCCGGCACGCGGTCGAGCAGCTCGGCATTCATCGCGCCGAGATCGGAAAGCGCCTCCGGCGGCGGCGTCTCCGGCATCGCCGACTGGTGGTCGAGGCCCGGCTCGACGACCTGGAACGACGAGGACATGGTCAGGATCGGCTGCCCGTGCTGGATCGCGACCACGCGCCGGCTGGTAAAGCTGCCACCGTCGCGGCTGCGGTCCACCTCGAAGATGATCGGCGCATTGACGTCGCCGCGGCGCAGGAAATACGCGTGCAGCGAATGCACCTGGCGGCCGTCCACCGTGCGCGAGGCCGCGACCAGCGCCTGGCCGAGCACCTGCCCGCCGAATACCTGCGGCGCGCCGATGTCGCGGCTCTGTCCGCGGAACAGGTTGTCCTCGAGACGCTCGAGGTCCAGGAGCTTCAGCAG
>JANNHT010000264.1:0-3640 GCA_031404555.1 Gammaproteobacteria bacterium | reverse complement strand
CCAAATGACGACCGAACAGGCAACCCCCGTCGCCAAGAACCAGCGCACCCTCGTCGGGCGCGTGGTGAGCGACAAGATGCAGAAGACCGTCACGGTGCTCGTCGAGCGCAAGGTCAAGCACCCGCGGATCGGCAAGATCATCACCCAAGCTCGCGGCGCACACGCTCGAAGCCGCCGAGCACGACATCGTGTTCGAGAAGGGCAAGTTCACGGTCGCCGGCACCGACAAGACCATCGACATCGCCGAAGTCGCCAAGCGCTCGTTCAACCTCAAGGCGCTGCCGCCCGGCATGGAAGCCGGCATCTTCGAGAGCGGCACTTACGACGGCGGCCAGCGCACCTATCCGAACGGCTGCCATATCGTCGAAGTCGAGATCGACGAGTCGACCGGCGCGGTCGAGATCGTGCGCTATCACGCGGTCGACGACGTCGGCCACATGATCAATCCGATGCTGGTCGAGGGCCAGCTCCACGGCGGCATCGCCATGGGCGTCGCAGAGCGTGACGAACGTGCCCCAGGCGTACTGCGCGGGCTCCATGATCGCGAGCCGCTGGGTCTGCGGCGCGCAGCTCGCTGCGAGCCTGCCGGTTGCAACGACGCGCCCCGGATCGGTCGGCGCGATCGTGTAGCCGACGCGGCGATTCCGCCCGACGCAACGGCCGTTTGCGAGCGTGACCCGGTTGTCGACGACGAGCCCCTCCGGAAACGGCTGGATGCTGATCTCGATCCCTTCGCCGTCGTCTGACGGGCGGATCGTGAAGTCGGAGGACTGCCAGTTCACGAGCATGGCGTCAGGCAGCACGTTGTAGGTGCGCCAGAACTTGCCGTCGAAATCCTCGGGGCGCTCATCCGGCGCCGCGAAACGCGTCTGGTCGATGACGATGTCGCCCTCGATGACCCGCAGGCCGGTCTGGCGCAGGTCCGCGACGAATCGCCACCAGCGCTCGATCGTGAGCAGCGGGTCGCCGCCGCCCTGGAGGTAGAGATTTCCCTTCAGCACGCCCTTGACCACTGGCGCGTCCGCCAGCGCGCGGGTCTTCCAGGTATAGGCCGGGCCCAGCAGGTCGAGCGCGGCCCAGGTCGGCAGGATCTTCATGGTCGAAGCGGGCGGCCGCGCCAGCTCGCCGTTGACGTTGACGAGCGTTTCGCCGCTCGCGACGTCCCGCACGATCACGCTGATATCCGCTTCCGGTATCCGCTGCTGGTTCAGCACGGCGCGCGGGCGCGCCGGCAGTTCGGTCGCGGCACCAGTCTCAGACACCAGGCCGGGCGCCGCCACGGCGCCGGGTGCTGCCGCGAGGCAGGGCGTGACGGCCAGCGCCACGACGATGAGGATGCTCCGGATGCCAGTCATGTGGTGCAATACTAATGTGCATGGCTGCAACTTGCAGGGACCCGGGCAGTCAGAGCGCTCAATCCCTGGCGACTGCGGAGCAACGATGAAGATCCTGACACGCCGGCTGGGACTGTTGGCACTGGCCGCGGCGCTCGCTGCCTGCGGCGACAAGTCGCCGCCAGCGGAAAATTTGGCTGAAAGCGCGGAGTCGGTGTCCGTCATACCGCCGTTGCCGGCTGAGGGCGAGGCACTTCCCGCGATGGTGGGCGGGCTGCCGGATTTCACCGCGCTCGTGGCCGCCCACGGCCACGCCGTCGTCAACGTGACGACGATCGCGGAGCAGCGGGCGGCGACCGGGGCCCAGCCCGAGATCGCTCCGGACGATCCGCTCTACGAATTCTTCCGGCGCTTCAGCCGGCCGCAGGGCGAGCTGCCGCCGATGCGCGGGGAGGGCTCCGGTTTCCTGATCAGCGCCGACGGTTACGTGCTGACGAATGCGCACGTCGTCGACCAGGCGCGCGAGGTGACGGTCCGCACCACGGACCGCCGCGAGTATCGGGCCAGGGTGATCGGCGTCGACGCACGCACGGACGTCGCCGTGCTCAAGATCGATGGCAAGGACCTGCCGCATGTCCAGCTCGGCAATCCGGCCGGGCTCAAGGCCGGCGAGTGGGTGATCGCGATCGGCTCGCCGTTCGGACTGGAAAACTCGGTGACCGCGGGCATCGTGAGTGCCGTCGCGCGTCCGCTCCAGGGCGACGCCTATACGCCGTTCATCCAGACCGACGTCGCCGTGAATCCCGGCAACTCGGGCGGCCCGCTCTTCAACCTCCGGGGCGAGGTGGTCGGAATCAACTCGCAGATCTACAGCCGCAGCGGCGGCTACCAGGGCGTGTCGTTCGCGATCCCGATCGACGTCGCGATCAACGTGAAGAACCAGCTGGTCGCGACGGGGCGGGTCGAGCGCGGCCGCATCGGCGTGACGATCCAGGACGTGAACCAGGCGCTGGCGGATTCCTTCAGCCTGTCCCGGCCGCGCGGCGCGCTCGTGAGCCAGGTCGAAGCCGGCAGTCCCGCGGACGATGCGGGACTGGAGCCCGGCGACGTAATCCTCGAAGTCGAGGGTCGCGCGATCGAGCGCTCGAGCGAACTGCCGCCGCTGATCGCCGCGATCAAGCCTGGCAAGCAGGCGACGCTCACGATCTGGCGCGCGAAGTCCGAGCGCGCGATCCGCATCAGGATCGGCGAGCTCGAGGACATCCCGGCGGTCGCCACGCGCGGCACCGCGGGCAAGGCCGATACCGGCAAGCTCGGCCTCGCCGTGCGGCCGCTGCGCGGTGACGAACGCGAGCGGCTCCGGACGATCGGGCGACTGGTGGTCGCGGTATCGAACGGACCCGCGGCGACCGCGGGAGTCGAGGCGGGCGACGTGCTGATCGCGGTGAACGGCGTGCCGGTCGCGAGCGTCGCGGAGTTCCGCAAGGCGGTCGACAATTCGGGAGCGACCGTCGCACTCCTGATCCAGCGCGGTGACGCGCAGATCTACGTCCCGGTGCGGGTCGATTCCTGATGCAAAGCGGGCATCTCACCGCATGGGCGGTCCTGCTGCTACCGCTCACGGCATGGGCCGCGGAAGCGCCGGGCGAAGTATTTCGCGACTGCGACGACTGCCCCGAGATGGTCGTCGTGCCGGCCGGGCAGTTCGTGATGGGAACGCCCGGCGCCCGCACGCCGGCGGGCGTTGCTGCGGCGGAAGCGGATGCGGTCGTGATCACGGTAGCGCAGAGCTTCGCGCTCGGCCGGCTCGAGGTCACGCGCGGCCAGTTCGCGCGATTCGTCGCCGCGAGCGGCCATGAACCGCGGCTCGGCTGCCGAACCTGGGAGCCGACGCTCGGCCGCTTCGGCGAGAACGCGCGCCGCGGCTGGCAGGATCCAGCGACACCTGCCGCGCCGACCGACGATCATCCGGTGACCTGCCTGTCGTTCGTCGACGCCCAGTCGTACGTGAAATGGCTCGCGGCCGAAACCGGCGAGCGCTACCGGCTGCCGTCGGAAGCCGAATGGGAATACGCGGCGCGCGCCGGCGGCCGGACCGCGAGGCCCTGGGGCGATACCGCTGCCGAGGGCTGCGAGCAGGCGAACACCTACGACCTAACAGCCGACGCCGTACTCCATCTCGGCTGGCCGCAGGCCGGTTGCCGCGACGGCTACGCCGACCTGGCGCCGGCCGGAAGCCTGGCGCCGAATGCCTTCGGCCTGCACGACCTGATCGGCAACGTGCGGGAGTGGGTCCAGGACTGCGC
>JANNHT010000263.1:0-11679 GCA_031404555.1 Gammaproteobacteria bacterium | reverse complement strand
CCACGCTGCTCTGGGAGAAGGCCTGCCGCTACGAGTGGCCCGTCACGCTCGCCACAGGACTACCAGCCACCCTCACTCGCCCCGGCCGCGCCTTGCTCGGTCGCGACGGAGGCGATGTCCCAGCGATAGGGCTTCGAGGATTTCCGGCGGATCACCGGCAGCACGGCGTTCTTGCCGGCGAGCGCGAGCTCGACCGCTGCGCGGCCGACCGCATAGGCCTGCTCGACGTCCACTTTCGACGCGATGTGACGCGCGGAGCGCTGCAAATAGTCGGCGAGCGCCCAGTGGTACTTGTAGCCGTGCGCGTCCTTGATCATCGCGGCGAGCGTCGGCGCGACGCCGCCGAGCTGCACGTGGCCGAAGGCATCGCGCGTGCCCATGTCGGACAGGAATTTTCCGTCGGCCGTGCGCGCGCCCTCGGAGGCGACAATCACGCAGTAGCCTTTCTGCTCGACCGTCTCCTTGACGCGCGCGAGGAAGCGCTCGCGATCGAAGGCGATCTCCGGAAACAGGATGATGTGCGGCGCGTCGCCGGCCTTCCGCGCCGCGAGCCCGCCCGCAGCCGCGATCCATCCCGCGTGCCGGCCCATCACTTCCAAAATGAACACGCGCGTCGAGGTGCGCGCCATCGAGGCGACGTCGAGCGAGGCCTCGAGCGTCGAGACTGCGACGTACTTCGCGACCGACCCGAATCCGGGGCAGCAGTCGGTGACCGGGAGGTCGTTGTCCACGGTCTTCGGGATGCCGATGCAGGCGACGGGATAGCCGAGCTGCTCGCCGAGCTGCGACAGCTTCAGCGCGGTGTCCATCGAATCGTTGCCGCCGTTGTAGAAGAAATAGCCGATGTCGTGGGCGCGGAACACATCGATCAGGCGCTCGTATTTCGCGCGGTCCTTTTCGAGGTCCTTGAGCTTGTAGCGGGCCGAGCCGAAGGCGCCGGAGGGCGTGTGGCGGAGCGCCTTGAGCGTCGCCGCATTCTCGCCGCCGATGTCGATCAGGTCTTCGGTCAGGGCGCCGACGATGCCGTCGCGGCCGGCGTACAGGCGACCGATGCGCTTGCGGTTGTTGCGGCAGGCGTCGATGACCCCGAGCGCGCTCGCATTGATGACGGCCGTGACGCCGCCGGACTGCGCATAGAGCGCGTTCCGCGGCCGGGGCTTGTCGGTCTTGCGTCGGGCCATCGCCTGGATCCCTGTGGCGGGGGGTGGTACCGCCCCGTGGGGCGCGAAGCATAGCCGATTCGCCCCGGTTTGACGCGATCCGGGACCGCGGGCAGGATGGGCGCCCCTCGATGGGCAACCGGCCCGCGGAGTTTGACGGAATGAGGCTGGTTTTGCTCGGCGCGCCCGGATCGGGCAAGGGCACGCAGGCACAACGCTTGCAGGCACGCCATGGCGTGCCGCAGGTGTCCACGGGTGACCTGCTGCGCGAGGCGGTGGCCGTCAGCACGCCGCTCGGCCGCGCCGCAAAAACCGTGATGGACGCGGGCCAGCTCGTCGCCGACGACATCATGCTGGGCATCATCCGCGAGCGCCTGAGGCGGCCCGATGCCGCGCGCGGCTTCATCCTGGACGGTTTTCCCCGCACCATCGTGCAGGCCGACGGCCTCGCCGAACTGCTGTCGGATCTCGGCAAGCCGATCGACGCCGTGCTCCTGCTCGACATCGACGTCGAGGTGCTCCAGCAGCGCATGGCGGGACGCCGGAGCTGTCGCCGCTGCGCGCGCGTGTTCCACGTCGTCTCGAATCCCCCGAAGCCGGGCGAGACCTGCACCGACGGCCGGCCGCACGAACTGTTCCAGCGCCCGGACGACAACGATGAAACGGTCCGCCAGCGCCTCACGGTCTATCGCGAGCGCACCCAGCCGCTGATCGACTACTACGCGAAAAAGGGCCTGCTGCGGCGCATCGATGCCGACGGCAGCCTCGACGACATCACGGCCCGGCTCGAGGCGGCGATCAGGTAGAGAGTGTTGCCAGCAGGTGTTCGCCGATCAAGGCGCGGCGCCAGCCCGTCATCACCGGAAGGTCGCGCGCGCCCCTGACGAGCGCCGTGAGCTCGCGCCGCGTGGCGAGCACTTCGGGCTGGATGTCGAGCTCCGCCGCGATCGCCTGGAGGCGCTCCTGAAGCGACTTGAGCTGGCGCACTTCCGCCGGCCCGGGGCGTCCGGGGTCCGTCGCGGTCCGCTCGGGCGCATCGCCTTCGTCCCGCGCATGGATCAGCGCCATCAGCTCATCGCCGGCGCGCCCGGCCGTGCCGCGCGGCACACTGGCGATGCGCGACAGTTCATCGCGCGTGCGTGGCCGCGCCTGCGCGAGGTCGTGGATCGCCACGTCCGGCAGCACCCAGCCGCGCGGCAGGTCGCGCGCCATCGCGCGCGCCTCGCGCCACCCGGCAATCCGCTGCGCGGCGCGGAAAGCCTGGGCGTCGAAGCGCTCGAGTCCCTTCAGGCGCTTCCAGGCCTCCGCGGGTTCCACGCGGTAGAGCGATATGTCGTCGAGCGACGCGGCCTCCTCGGTCATCCAGTCGCGCCGCCCGGCCGAGGCGAGCCGCTCCTCGAGTGCGGCCGCCAGCGCCGGCAGGTAGCGCACGTCATCCGCCGCATAGGCGAGCTGTTCGGCCGACAGCGGGCGGCGCGACCAGTCGGTGCGCGCAAGGCCCTTCGCGAGCGACACGCCGAGTACCTGCTGCACCAGGTCCGCGTAGCCGATCTGCGCGGGAAATCCGAGGAGCGCGGCGGCCTGCTGCGTGTCGAACACGGGGCCAAGCGGATTGCCTGTCTGCGGCAGCAGCGCCTCGATGTCCTGGCGCGCCGCGTGGAGCAGTTTCGGGCGACGCCGGTCGGTCAGGAGCGCGGTCAGCGCGCCGCCGTCCGGAATCGCGAGCATGTCGATGAGCGCGATGCGCTCGCCTGCGGCGACCTGCGCAAGGCAGAGCAGGGGATAGTAGGTCCGTTCCCGCACGAATTCGGTGTCGAGCGCGAGCGGAGCGCCGGCCGGCCACGAGGCGATCTCGGCGGCCAGCGCTTCGGGGTTCCGGATGGGAGTTTCGCCTGCGGTCATTGCCACCTTATTATGCGCATGCCGCCGCCGCGGCCCAAGGCAGCATGAGCTATTTGCTGAGTTCGCTGGTGCAGATCGCCCTGCTGCGCAAGGACCCGAGCGTCCTGCCGGCATCAATCGTGCTCGTCGTGCTGAGCGGCGTGGCATTCGTTGCCGCGAGCGCGCTGCAGTCCTGGATCCTCCACGGCAACGACCGGCTCGCCGGGCGCACCGCGCTCGACATCGGCCTGACCATCGCCTGGTTCTGGTTCCTGCTCGGAGTGACACGGCATCGCAACCGGCTCAACCAGACGCTGTCCGCGGTGTTCGGCACGACCGTGCTGATGACGCCGTTCGCGATCGGGCTCCTGCTGATCCAGGCGCCGACGACGGAGAGCTACGGCATCAAACTGCTGGCCTGGGCAGGCTCGATTGTCGTGATCGTCTGGTACGTACTGGTCATCGGCCACGTGCTCCGCAGCGCCCTCGAGGTCGGCTTCGTCACCAGCATCGCGATCGTGCTCACCTGGCTTGTCGTCGGCGATGCGCTGCTGAAGCGCCTGTTCCCGGTGGCCACCTGATGCACCTGCACATCATCGGCGTCTGCGGCACGTTCATGGGCGGCATCGCGGCGCTCGCGCGGACGGCCGGGCACCGGGTCACCGGTTCCGATGCGAACGTGTACCCGCCGATGAGCACGCAGCTCGAAGCCCAGGGCATCGCGCTGATCGAGGGCTACGACCCCGCGCAGCTCGACCTGAAGCCCGACATCGTCGTGGTCGGCAACGTGATGAGCCGCGGCAACGCGCTGATCGAGCGGCTGCTCGACAGCGGCCTGCCGTACAACTCGGGCCCGCAGTGGCTGGCCGAGAATTTCCTGAAAGGGCGCGAGGTCGTCGCCGTCGCCGGCACGCACGGCAAGACCACGAGCTCCTGCATGCTTGCCTGGATACTGGAATGCGCCGGCCGCGATCCCGGCTTCCTGATCGGCGGCATCCCGTCGAATTTCGGCCTGTCCGCCCGGGCGGGCGGCGGTTCCGCGTTCGTGATCGAGGCGGACGAGTACGACACGGCCTTCTTCGACAAGCGCGCAAAGTTCGTGCACTACCGTCCGCGCCACCTGCTGCTCACGAACCTCGAATACGACCACGCCGACATCTATCCGGACCTCGCGTCGATCCAGAAGCAGTTCCATCACCTGATGCGCACCGTGCCGGCTTCGGGCCAGGTCGCGTGGAACGCGGCAGATGCGAACCTGCGCGCCATGCTCGCGATGGGCGCCTGGTCGACGCTCACCGGTTTTTCGCGCGATCGGTCGGAGGGTGCCGAGTGGGGCGTGGAGCTGACCGTCCCGGACGGCAGCGCATTCGACGTCCTGAAGGGCGGCAAGCACGCGGCGAACGTTCGCTGGCCGCTGATCGGCCTGCACAACGTGGAAAACGGCCTCGCGGCGCTGGTCGCCGCCGCGGGCATGGGTGTGGCACCCGATGTCTCAGCCGCGGCGCTCGCGAAGTTCACCGGCGTTCGCCGCCGGCTCGAGCTACGCGGCGAGGTCCGCGGCGTGCGCGTCTATGACGACTTTGCGCATCACCCGACCGCGATCGCCTCGACCGTCGACGGGCTCCGCCTCCACGCGGGCAGGGCGCGCATCGTTGCGGTGCTCGAACCGCGCTCGAATACGATGCGCCTCGGCGTGCACTGTGAGGCATTGCCGCGCTCGCTCGCGGGTGCGGATCGCGTCTGGTTTTACCAGCCCGCGGGGCTCGACTGGAAACTCGACGATATTGCGCGGGCACTCGGGCCGAAGGCCTCCGTCGCCAGCGACATCGACGGGCTCGTGAAGTCGCTCGTTGAGGAATCCCGGAGCGGCGACCTGCTGCTCGTCATGAGCAATGGCGGCTTCGGGGGCCTGCACGATCGCCTGCTCGCGGCGCTCGCCGCGCGCCCGGCATGAACGCCGAAGTCCGTGAGCTGCCGCTGTTCCCGCTGAACGCGGTGCTGTTCCCGGGTGGGCCGATGCCGCTTCGGATCTTCGAGCCGCGTTACCTCGACATGGTGAGCCGCTGCCTGCGCGAGCAGACCGGTTTCGTCGTCGTGCTGATCTCGGAGGGCACGGATTCGGAATCGGCGACGAGTTTCGCCGCGACCGGCACCGAGGCGCGGATCGTGGATTTCGACCGGCTCGAGGGCGGGCTGCTCGGCATCAGCTGTGTCGGCTGCGAGCGCGTGCGCATCGTCGAGGCCTGGCGCGAACCGGACGGCCTCAATCGCGGACGCGTGCTCGACATCGCGGCGGACCCGATCGTCGAATTGCCCGCGGACCAGGCCTGGCTCGCGGATGTCGTGCGGCAAGTGATGCCGGGTGCCGGAGACGCCTACCGGCACGTCGAGCGCCGCGAGGATGCCGCCTGGATCGGCAACCGTCTCGCGGAGATGCTGCCGATTGACCTCAGCGACAAGCAGTCGCTGATGGAGCTGACCGACCCGCTCGAACGCCTGTCGGCGCTCGAACCCACGATCAATCGCGAGCCGGAATAGACATTGGCGCCGGCGTCAGCCACCCTGCGGCGCGCGCGACCCCGATCATCACGAGCGCCCAGCCGGCGACCAGCCAGCCGGTGTAACCGTCGAAGCTGCTGACGAGGAAGGCGTTGGCCGCGCCTTCGACCGGGCGCGTCACGACGCTCGTCGCCTTGATCACCGCGACCCAGCCCATGTGCAGCCCGATGCCCGCGGCGATCGCGCCGGTTCGCGCCCGCACCAGTGCGAGCAGCACACCGACGAGCGCGAGGGTGATGAAGGAATCCGCAAACGACAGCGGGTCCGCAAAGCGCGTGAAAGCGCGGCCGAGCAGCTCGATGCCGCTGTTCCACTCGACCTCCGCGGCTGGCATGCGCACGCGCGCGAGAAAATGGAGCGCCGAGTAGAGGATCGCGGTGGCCGCGACCGCGAGCGCGAAGCCGGATTCGCGCGAGACCGCGCGGAACATGAGCCCGCGGAAGAACGTCTCTTCGATGATCGCGACCAGGAGGCCGGCGACGGCGCCGGTCACGATGCCCTCCAGCAGCAGCGCGGCATCGAACTCGGGCCTGATCGCCCGGATGCCGAGTGCACCGATCGCGAGCGACATCGGCAGCATGGTGGCGAGGCCGATCGCGAGTCCGGCGCCGAACTGGCGCAGGAAGCGCGCGCGAGGTAGTCCGTAACCCCAGTCGTCGCGGCCGCGGAGCCCAAGGCGGCGCACGGCGAGCACGAGGCCGGCCAGCAGCAGGAGCTGCCAGAAGCGGCTGACGACCTTGTGGAACGGCCAGTCCGGCTCGATTGCATGCGCGAGTTGCCAGACCGGCCAGGCGGCGAGCGCGGCGAGCACGAGCGTGCCCAGGATCGCCGCAAGGAACCAGAGGATCGCGCGCATCAGCCGCGGGCGAGCGACTCGAAGGCGCGGCGCGCGGCGGCGACCGTCGAGGCGATCTCGGCGTCGCCGTGCGCAGCCGAGACGAAGCCCGCCTCGAACGCAGACGGCGCGAGATAGACGCCTTCTTCCAGCATGCGGTGGAAGAATTTCTGGAAGCGCGGCACGTCGCAGGCCATCACCTGGCGGTAGCTCGTGACCGGCGCGTCGCCTGTGAAGAAGAGGCCGAACATGCCGCAGACGTGATTCGTCGTGAACGGCACGCCGGCGTCTCTCGCGGCGCCCCTGAGTCCGTCGACGAGCTTCTTTGTCACCGCGGCGAGATCGCGGTGGAATCCCGGTCGCGACAGCGCCTCGAGCGTCGCGATGCCGGCCGCCATCGCGACCGGATTGCCGGAGAGCGTGCCCGCCTGGTAGACGGGGCCCAGCGGCGCGATCCGCTCCATGATGTCGGCGCGACCGCCGAATGCGCCGACCGGCATGCCGCCGCCGATGATCTTGCCGAGCGTCGTGAGATCGGGCTTCACGCCGTAGAGCGCCTGCGCGCCGCCTGCGGCGACGCGAAAGCCCGTCATGACCTCGTCGAAGATCAGCACGGCGCCGTGGCGCGTGCAGTGGTCGCGGAGCGCCTCGAGGAATCCCGGCGCGGGCGGCACGCAATTCATGTTGCCGGCGACCGGCTCGACGATCACGCAGGCGATTTCGCCGCCGATAGCGCGAAAGCAGGCGTCGAGCGCGCCCGCGTCGTTGTAGGGCAGGGTGGTCGTGGCTGCGGCGACCGCGGCCGGGACGCCCGCCGAGGTCGGCACGCCGAGCGTCAGTGCGCCGGAGCCCGCTTTCACGAGCAGCGCGTCCGAGTGGCCGTGGTAGCAGCCCTCGAACTTGACGATTCGGTCACGGCCGGTGAAGCCGCGCGCGAGCCGGATCGCGCTCATCGTCGCCTCGGTGCCGGAACTCACCATGCGCAGCCGTTCGATGGACGGCATCAGGCCGGCCACCATCCGCGCTAGGGTCGTCTCGATCAAGGTCGGCGCGCCGAACGAGAGGCCGTCCGCGGCCTGGCGCGTGACTGCCGCGAGCACGTCGGGGTGCGCGTGGCCGAGGATCATCGGGCCCCAGGAGCCGACGTAGTCGATGAACCGGCGTCCGTCCTCGGCCTCGATGTGCGCGCCGCGTGCGCGGCGTATGAAGACCGGCTCGCCGCCGACGCCGCGAAACGCCCGCACCGGCGAGTTGACGCCGCCGGCGATGTAGCGCGAGGCCTCCTCGAAATGCGACATGCGCGGGCGCGTCAGCGCCGCGTCACTTTGTAGCCGCGCGCTTCGAGGAGCGCCGGCAGGCCGCCATCGCCGAACAGATGCCCCGCGCCGACCACGACCAGCACGTCGTCCTTGCCGTCCAACAGGCGCGTGATGTCGGCGATCCAGCGCGCGTTGCGGTCATGCAGCAGCGGATCGACGAGGTCGCCGTAGTCCGCGAAATCCTGCTCGAACAGCTCACCGAGGCGCGCCTCGTCGCCGTCGTTCCAGGCCGAGAGCAGGTCGCGCATCTCGGCATCGATGTTCGCCGCCTCCTCGATGGACTGGAACAGGAATTCGTTCTGCCGCTCTGCCGGGAGCTCATCGAACAGCGCCAGCTGCTCGTCGGCGGTCTCGAAGGCGCAGATCGGCTTGGAGTCCCGGCGCGCGGCGGCGTCTACGATCTTCTCGACGCCGTTGTCCACGTCGTAGCCGTGCTGCTGGAGCGCGGCCATCGAGACCGTCAGCGCGACGAACCAGGGCTCGAAAGTCGCGAGCGGCTCGAGCGACACGCCGATGGATTCCGCTTCGCTCTTCGCACGCGCCGCGTCGTCGCCGAGCAGCGTGAAGAGGTCGCGCCCCTCCGGATCGATCGCGCGCGCGAGGGTGAGCTCCAGGAGCTTCGCGTCGTCGGTCGCGCCGAGGTCGATTTCCAGGCAGATGCGCTCGGCGTCCTTCCAGGCCTCGCCGAGCGAGTCCTCTATCGAGAAGCCACCCTGCGGCAGCACGTGCACCGAGCCGAAGAGGTAGACGGTGTTCTCGCGGCCCTTGACGGTCCACATCGCCGGCTGCGCGGCGGCGATGCCGCTCGTGAGGCCAGCGAGCGCGAATGCCGCGATGCGGGCGATCCAGGGAACGGTTCGGTCAGTCATTGGCGGTCACCCATTCGATTCCGGTATCCAGTGTTCCGTCCGCGCCGAGCTGCATCCACCGGTAGGCGGGAGGGCGCAGGTCGACCTCGAAGTCGTCCGCATTCTGCGTGAACTGCATGCAGGTCGAGGGCGTACCCATCAGCCGGATGCCGCCGCGCCGGTCGTCGAGCGGCTGGTGCGTGTGGCCCCAGGCGAGCCCGCGCATGCGCGGATGGCGATCGAGCACGGCGAAGAGGTCCGGCGCATTGTCCAGCATCAGCTCGTCGAGCCAGCGGCTGCCGTGCGGGACCGCGTGATGGTGCAGGCAGACGATCGCCCAGGCATCGGACTGTTGTCGCAGCGTGCGGTCGAGGCGGTCAAGCTGCTCGGCGCCGAGGTGGCCGTGATTCTCGCCGGCGACCGTGCTGTCCAGCATCACGACCAGCCAGTCGTCGTGGCGGTGGGCGAAACCGTGCACGAAGGGCGGGCAGTCGAGCCCCCTGCGCATCGTGGCCGACGTGTCGTGATTGCCGGGCAGGCAGTGCACGGGCGCGCCGGCCTCGGCGAACACCGTGCAGAGCTCCGCGTAGCCCGCGACGTCATCGTGCACGAGGTCGCCGGTCAAGAGGATCGCGCGCGGGTCGGGATGATGGCGCTCGGCGTGGGCGACCGCGCGCGCCAGCGTTTCGCCGGTCGCGACACCACGGATACGCATCCCCGGTGTGCCGGCGAGATGCGTGTCCGTGAACTGGAGCATTCTCACCGTGGGCGATCAGTATCGGTAGTGATCGGGCTTGAACGGCCCGTCGGCGTCGATGCCGAGGTATTTCTGCTGCTCGGCCGTCATCACCGTCAGCTTCGCGCCGATGCGGTCGAGGTGCAGCCGCGCCACCTTCTCGTCGAGCGCCTTCGGCAGCACGTAGACCTGTTTCTGGTAGCGGTCGCCGTGCGCGAACAGCTCGATCTGCGCCAGCACCTGGTTCGTGAAGGAATTCGACATCACGAATGACGGGTGGCCGGTCCCGCAGCCGAGGTTCACCAGCCGGCCCTCGGCCAGCACGATGATGCGCTTGCCGTCCGGGAACACGATGTGGTCCACCTGCGGCTTGATGTTCTCCCAGCGGTACTGCCGGAGCGACGCGATGTCGATCTCGCTGTCGAAGTGGCCGATGTTGCAGACGATCGCCTGGTGCCTCATGCGGCGCATGTGGTCGTGGCTGATCACGTTGACGTTGCCGGTCGCCGAGACGAACAGGTCCGCCTTGTCGCAGGCATCGTCCATCGTGACCACGCGATAGCCTTCCATCGCCGCCTGGAGCGCGCAGATCGGGTCGATTTCGGTGACCCAGACCGTGGCGCCGAGCCCGCGCAGCGACTGCGCGCAGCCCTTGCCGACGTCGCCGTAGCCGGCGACCAAGGCGATCTTGCCCGCAATCATCACGTCGGTCGCGCGCTTGATGCCGTCCACCAGCGACTCGCGGCAGCCGTAGAGGTTGTCGAACTTCGACTTCGTGACCGAGTCGTTGACGTTGATGGCGGGGAAGGGCAGGCCGCCCTCGGCCGCCATGCGATACAGGCGCTTCACGCCCGTGGTCGTCTCCTCGGTGACGCCGCGGATCTCCGCGAGCCGCGTCGAGTACCAGCCCGGCTGCGACGCGAGGCGCTTATGGATCGAGGCGTAGAGCGCGCGCTCCTCCTCGTTCGCCGGCTTGGCGATGACCGAGGCGTTCTTCTCGGCCTGGGCGCCGAGGATCAAGAGCAGCGTCGCGTCGCCGCCATCGTCCAGGATCATGTTGGCGTGGCGCCCCGAGGGCCACTCAAAGATCCGGTGCGCGTAGTCCCAGTACTCCTCGAGGGTCTCGCCCTTGGTCGCAAACACCGGGATGCCGGCGGCTGCGATCGCGGCGGCGGCGTGGTCCTGGGTCGAGAAGATGTTGCAGGAGGCCCAACGGACCTCGGCGCCGATCGCGGCCAGCGACTCGATCAGCACCGCGGTCTGGATGGTCATGTGCAGCGAGCCCGCGATGCGGGCGCCGGCGAGCGGGCGGCTCTTGCCGAATTCGGCGCGCACCGACATCAGGCCGGGCATCTCGGTCTCGGCGATCGCGATCTCGCGCCGGCCCCAGTCCGCCAGGGACAGGTCGGCGACGCGGAAATCCTTGAACGAAGGGTTGATCACGGCATTCATGGTCGATTCTCTCCTTTGCGAGCGAGAGCGCCGTTGTTCATCACGATCCCCGAGCCTGGCAGGCGGATGCCTGTTGCAACGCTCCTCGGGGTACCGAGAGGGGACAGTCCGCCTTTTTCGCGAAGCGAAAAAGGGGACAGTCCCCGCCAACTCAAAGTCCTGCAGCCTTCTTCAGTGCCTCCGCGCGATCCGTGCGTTCCCAGCTGAACGCAGTAAAGGTCGCGCGATGCGCACCGGACACCCCATTCGAGTCGTCCTGCCAATCGTAGTTCATCTCGACCGGTTCCCGCCCGAAATGCCCGTAGGCGGCGGTCGCCCGGTACATCGGGTGGATCAGGTCGAGCATCTGCATGATGCCCCAGGGCCGGAGGTCGAAGTGGGCCCGGACCAGCTTTTCGAGACGTTCGTCGCTGATCCGGCCGGTCCCGAAGGTCTGGACTGAAATGGATGTCGGACGCGCGACGCCGATCGCGTAGGACACCTGGATCTCGCAGCGGCTCGCGAGCCCGGCCGCGACCAGGTTCTTGGCCACATATCGCGCCGCATAGGCCGCGGACCGGTCCACCTTGGACGGGTCCTTGCCGGAGAAAGCGCCGCCACCGTGGCGGGCCATGCCGCCGTAGGTGTCCACGATGATCTTTCGGCCGGTGAGCCCGCAGTCGCCGACGGGCCCGCCGATCACGAACCGGCCGGTCGGGTTGATGTGGAATTTGGTGCGCTTGTCGATCCAGCGCTTCGGCAGCACCGGCAGGATGATCTCCTCCATGACGCCTTCGCGGAGCTCCTTCTGGCGCACGTCCGGCGAATGCTGGGTCGAGAGCACGACGGCCTCGATGCCGACCGGCCGGTGGTTCTCGTAGCGGAACGTGAGCTGGCTCTTCGCGTCGGG
>JANNHT010000262.1:0-21909 GCA_031404555.1 Gammaproteobacteria bacterium | reverse complement strand
GTTTCGTAGTCTGGCTCGCTAGACTACGAAACTACGACCCGGCACCAACATGGGCCCACTGAACGACATCAAGGTACTCGACCTCAGCCGGATTCTCGCCGGGCCGTGGGCGACTCAGTGCCTCGCGGATTTCGGCGCAACGGTGTGGAAGGTCGAGAAGCCGGGTAGTGGCGACGACACGCGGCACTGGGGCCCGCCGTGGATCGCGGATGCGGATGGCGCCGACACCGAGGACGCCGCGTACTACGCGAGCACGAATCGCGGCAAGCGTTCCCTCGCGATCGATTTCACCAAGGCCGCGGGCCAGCAGATCATCCGTTCGCTCGCGATGCGCGCGGATGTCGTGATCGAGAACTTCAAGGTCGGCACGCTCGCGAAGTATCGGCTCGACTACGCGTCGCTCAAGGGTGTGAATCCGAAACTGATCTACTGCTCAATCTCCGCGTTCGGCCAGGATGGTCCCGCGAAGGACGAGCCGGGTTACGACGCGATGATCCAGGCGATGTCGGGACTGATGAGCGTGACCGGTGTGGCGGACGGCGAGCCGGGCGCGGGCCCGGTGAAGGTCGGCGTCGCGGTTTCCGACCTGATCACGGGCCTCTACGCCGTCGCCGCGATCACTGCGGCGCTGCACGAGCGCGAAACTTCCGGCCGCGGCCAGCAGATCGACCTCGCGCTGCTCGACACGCAGGTCGCAGCGCTCGCCAACCAGAACCTGAACTACCTGATGACCGGAAAAGCGCCCGGACGGCGCGGCACGGCGCATCCGAACATCGTTCCGTACCAGGCATTCGCGACGAAGGATGGCTACCTGATGCTCGCGGTCGGCAACGACCGCCAGTTCGAGGCGTTTTGCCGCGTCGCGGGGCGCGCCGCGCTCGCGAAGGACAAGCGATTCGCCGCCAATGCCGGCCGGGTGAAGCACCGGGCCGTGCTGGTCCCCCTGATCGACACTTTGTGCCGAAAAAAGCCGACTTCGGCGTGGCTGCGGCTGCTCGCCGGGGCCGGCGTCCCTTGCGGGCCGATCAATGACCTCGCCCAGGTGTTCGACGAACCCCAGGTCAAGCACCGGAAGCTGCGTTTTGACCTGCCGCATGCAGCCGGGGGGCAGGTTCCGCAGGTCCGGAACCCGGTTCTGTACTCCCGGACGGGCCTGGAGTACCGGATTCCGCCCCCGCTGCTCGGTGAGCACACGGCTGCGGTCCTGGCCGCCGAACTCGGCCTGACCGCGGCCGAAATCCTGTCGCTGAAAGCCGACGAGGTGATCAGCTAGTTCGAGCCTTCCGGTGGTCTCATCGCTCCAGGGGATGAAACCAAGGAAGGAGTGCTCCCATGAAAGTTCGTTATCTGATCGCTGCGGCAAGCGCCGCCGTGCTGGTGACTTCGGCCGCCCTGGCGGGTGAACCGGGGTATGCCGACCAGACCTGTTCGACGCTTCAGACCCAGTTCGACAAGGACGTGACGACGGCCGCTGCCGGCAATGTCGGCCAGGCCCAGTCGCTCCGCGACGAGGGCGCCAAGCTCTGCTCCGAGGGCAAGAGCGCGGAAGGCGCGAGCAAGCTGAAGGAAGCGATCTCAGCGCTTCAGGGCACACAGCCTCCGAAGAGCTGAGCGTCCAGAAGGGACGCATCCCTTTAAGAGGGGACGCATCCCTTTGCACGACATAGGGGGCGCATCCGCAAAGGGATGCGTCCCCTTTTATATGCGCCAGAGCTTTCGCGGGCTGCCGCGCAGCAGCCGCGCGGCGATCCGCTCCACGCGCCGCGACTGTGCCGCGGTCAGTTCCTCCGCCTTGAGTTTCGCGAGCGACTTGTCGGTCGCGCGGAACAGCGTGAGCGCGCGCGTCTTCGCCTGGCGCTTCCGCACATCATCCAGCGTGCCGCCCCTCGGTACGATCGCGAGCGCCACCTGGCAGCCCATCGCGGCAGCGATCCGGTCGAGGCTGTGCAGCGTGATCCGGCGGCGCGCTTCGGCGCGTTCCCACTGCTGCACGGTCGCGCGCGAAACCCCCGCGCGCGCGGCGATCTGCGACTGCGAAATGCCGAGCGCTTCGCGCATCATCTTCACCCATCCCGAGCGCGGAACGGCCTCCGGTTTCACCCGCGGAAACGTGCGCGCCGTGCTCGCGACGGCCGCGCGCTTCCGCAGCCCACCTTTTGGAGTAACAATCGCGATCACGGGTTTTTTCTTCTTCAGCATGACGCCCCCGGCGGATGTGTATAGGCATCATATAGCAGCGTAACCACATGAAAGCAATTGCCTCGCCCCTGGACCCCCTCGCACTCGAGCCTTACACGAGCTCCGGATACCCGGAACCGTTCCGGAATCTCTGCCTGCCGCGCGAAAAACGCGCGCTCGGTGACGCCGCGGGCCTCACGAAAATCGGCATCAACCATACGACGCTCGGCGTCGGCGCGGTGTCGTCGATGCGCCACTGGCACACGCACGAGGACGAGCTGATTTTCGTGCTCGCAGGCGAGCTCGTGCTTGTGACGGATGCGGGCGAGCGCGCGCTCCGCGCCGGGCAGTGCGCGGGCTTTCCGGCGGGCCACGCGGACGGTCACCAGCTCGCCAATCGCGGCACGGTGCCGGCGGTCTATCTCGAGATCAGCAATCGCGATGCCGAAGACAGCGCGAGCTATCCGGACGTCGACCTTTGCTGGAACCAACCCGGGTCGCGCGGAAAGTATTCGCACAAGGACGGAAAAATTTATTGAGGTGACTCGATGAGAACCTCCACCATGGCACTCGCCCTCCTCGTCCTCGCCGCGACCGGCACGTCGACGGCAGAGCTCGCGCCGTCGCCGACCGCACTCGAAAGTTTTCTCGCGCGACCGAGCGTCGTGCTCGACCTCGCGGTCGACGTCGGTTCGATCAGGAGCTCGACCTCGACCGTCACCGTCGCCGCCGTGATCGGAACGGACACGGCCCAGCCGGACGAGCGCATGCAGGGCGTGCGCGTCACGCTGGAAGACAACGGCGGGATCGAGCAGGCCTGGCTCGACGAGACCGACATTCGCACGCTGCTCATGGATCTCGACGGCATCGAGGGCGGAATCGCGGAGCTGAAAGCCGGGACCGACGCGCCCTGGCGCACCCAGGGCACGGCGAGTTGCTGGAGGCCGAAAGAGCCGCGGCGCATCCTCTGCCCGAATTTCCATGTCGGCCCGGACGGAACGGGCTTCGGGCTCGGCGCCTATGGGAGCCGCGGATTCAACTTCCCTGACCTCCGGCCCTCGGAGTTCGCGGCACTGATCCAGCGCGCAGTCGAGCGCCTCCGGGGGCAGTAGGCGCTGCTGTCCTTCCGGATTATCGGATAGCTATACGCATCCGAAACTAGCGTAACTCCCGGATCAGCGAAGCTCGATGACGAATATGTCGACGCTCGTGCCGACCGTGCGGGTGCAGAGGATGCTTTTGCCGTCCGCCGAGAAGCCCGGCTTGGTCCAGGAGCCGCGGCCCTCGACGCCGTCGCCGAACGTCACGCGGGTCGCGTTGCTGCCGTCGGGGTTCGCGACGTAGATGTCGAAGGCCTCGAAGATCGGGTTAGCCCGGTTGCTCGCGAACGCGATCCGCCGCCCGTCGGGCGACCAGGCGGGCCAGCCGTCATAGGCCTGGTCGCGGGTGACATTCCGCTCCTCGCCGGTCGTGAGGTCCTTCCAGAACACTTCCGAATTCCGCCCCGATTCGCTCTTGCCGCCGGTCGGTTCGATGCGCCGCCAAAGCAGCTTCGTCCCGTCCGGCGAGGGCACGGGATAGGTGTCCCAGTCCGGCAGGTCGGTCACCCGGCGGACGTCGCCGCCGTCGAGTGCCATCGTGTAGATCTCGTGATTGTGCGACCGGTCCATGGTGCCGAGCGCGAAGCTCGCCGGGTCGCTCGAGCGGTTGCTGTTGAAGTACACGAGCCACCCGTCGGGGCTCGGCCGCGGGTGTCCGTCGGCGCCCGGATGGCGGCTCAGGTTGGTCTGCTCCGAGCCGTCGGCGCGCATCCGGTAGACCTCCTCGTTGCCGTCCCGCTCGCTGGCGAAGACGAGGTGCTGGCCGTCCGGGGTCCAGGCCGGCGTGCCGTCGTAGGCATCGTTCCGGGTGAGCTGGACGACGCCCGAACCGTCCGCGTTCATGACGAAGATGTCGGCGTCCGGCCCGTCGCGGGTGGACTCGAATGCGAGCCGCGTGCCGTCCGGCGACCAGGCCGGATAGGTGTTCTCGAGTCCCGTGAGTTGGGTCGTTTTCAGCGCCTCGATGAAGTCGGCAGCGCCTGCGGTGAGGGGCAGGCAGAGGGCGAATCCGAGTCGGATTTTCATCGTCCGATCTTAGGCCGTGGGCACCGCGCAGGCGGGCGCCCGGTCGCGGCTGGGGCCCGGTTCATCGCGCCGGTCGCGGCGAGAATAGCGCCCGAAACCGCCTGCCAGCGGATGTGTATACACATCCGTTTTTCGTGCAAGGCTTTGCGCCGGATCGGTTCTGGCGGAATCGGCCGCGGAATCGTCGTTTCGAAGCCCGACAGCTCAGCCCGCGGCGTCTTTGTACGCCCGCAGCACGGCATTGATCCGCGTCTGGTAGCCCGGTCCGCGGGCCTTGAACCAGTCGAGAACGTCGGCGTCGAGGCGCAGTGAGATGGCCTCTTTCCGGGTGGCCGACGGCAGCTGCTGGCGGGCGATGTCGCGCGCGATCCGGGCCACGGAGTCGCTGTCGGGCGCTGGTCGCGACGGCGGGTTCGGCGCAGACGGCGGCGGCGGCTCGTCGCTGCCCGGATCGCCTTCCGGAGTCTCGGTCCGGCCGAACCGAGAGAAAAATCCCTTTGCCATGTCGCCTCCTGGCTGTCGTCCAAAATTGCCTGTATCGACTGATTGTATATACAAACCCGACCGACCCGCGAGCGGCGTTTGCGACTCCAGGACACCCCCAACCTGGAGTCGAACATGACACTCAAACTGCTCCGCAGCGCGGCCGCGATCGCGCTGCTCTGCCCCCTCACCGCCCTCGCCGGACAACCGGCCGACGTCGAAATTTACGACCGCACCGACGGCCGTCTGCTGCCCGTGTACTGGCACGCGGGCGAGCGTCACATCGCCGGCGAGCCGGGACACGAGTACGAGATCCGCGTGCGCAACCGGACCGGCGGACGATTGCTCGCCATCACCTCGGTGGACGGGGTGGACGTGCTCTCCGGACGCACGGCTTCCTATGACCAGGGCGGCTATGTGCTGGACCCGCGCGGCCGGCTGTCGGTGGACGGCTGGCGCAAGAGCATGGACGAGGTCGCCGCGTTCTACTTCACCGCCCTGCCCGACTCTTATGCGGCACGGACGGGACGTCCGGACAATGTCGGCGTCATCGGCGTCGCGCTGTTCCGCGAGTCCGTGCCGGAGGTCGTCCTGAGCGACCGGCAGTCGCTGCCGCGCTCGACCGCTGAGCCGCGCGACCCGCCCTCCGAGACGACCGCCTCGGCTGACGAAGCCGCACCCGCCGCCCCGTCGCGTGCCGAGCGTGAGGATTCAGGCGCCGGCCTCGGCCAGCTGAAGTCCGAGGGCCGGCTCGGCACCGGCCATGGCCAGCGCATCGATTCCGGTGCGTTCTACACGACTTTCGACCGTGCCAGCGGCTCGCCGGATGCCGTGGTCCGGATCTATTACGACTCCCACCGCAATCTCGTCGCCCAGGGGATCATCCCGAGGCCCAAATACCGCTATGCCGGGCAGGTCCCCGAGCCGTTTCCGGGCGGATTCGT
This sequence comes from Gammaproteobacteria bacterium, assembly GCA_031404555.1. Taxonomy (GTDB): domain Bacteria; phylum Pseudomonadota; class Gammaproteobacteria; order Steroidobacterales; family Steroidobacteraceae; genus SCUD01. Next base: position 16,178 of record JANNHT010000262.1, on the reverse strand, counting down.
GCCGGATCCCTGAAAAGGGGACGCATCCCCTTCAGAGGGGACAGTCCGCCTTTTTCGCCGGCGCGAAAAAGGGGACGGTCCCCAAGGGATGCGTCCCCTCTTAGACTGTCGCTGATGGCCACCGAACTGCTGTTTCGCGACGACGCCTACCGGAAAACCGCCACGGCGCAGGTCACGGCCGCGGGCGAGGGCTGGATCGAGCTCGATCGCACAATTTTCTACGCCCTCGGCGGCGGCCAGCCCGGCGACACCGGCTTCGTGGTCCGCGAAAACGGCGAGCGCATCGCGATCGCGGACACACGCAAGGGCGAGCAACCCGGCATCGTGCGGAACTTCCTCGCCCCGGGGACCGCATCGCCGCAGCCCGGAGAGACTCTCGCGCTCGAGATCAACTGGGCGCGGCGCTACGCGCTGATGCGCCTGCACACCGCGCTGCACGTGATGAGCTGCGTTGTCACCGCGCCAGTCACCGGCGGAAACATTGCGCCCGACAAGGCGCGACTCGATTTCGACATCGACATCCAGCTCCTCGATGCGTTGCGCATCGAGACCGAAACGAACGCCCTGATCGCCCGATCGGTTACAACTGAAACCATCTGGATCACGGATGAAGAGCTCGACTCGCGGCCGGAGCTCGTCAAGACCATGAGCGTCCAGCCGCCGCGCGGCGCGGGCCGCGTGCGGCTCCTGAAGATTCCCGATATCGATCTCCAGCCCTGTGGCGGCACGCACGTCGCGAACATCGGCGAGATCGGCGGCATCCGCGTGGTGCGCATCCGCAACGAAGGCAAACGCAATAAGCGCGTCGAGATCATCCTCCAGGGAGAAGGTACATGAGATCAAAGAATCGTTGGAGCGCCACCTGCTGCGTGCTGGCGACACTCGTCGCCTGGTCCGCGACGTCCACCGCGGCGGAGACAGCCGCGCGCACACCGGCCGTCGCACCGGTGGCGCCTCCGGCGCAAGTTCAGACCGTCGATGCGGCCCGGATCCGCCTCTCCGCCGTCCAGGCTGCGATCGAGACGCTCGACGCGCAGATCGCATTGCCGATGCCGCGCAAGCTGACACCTGCGGAGGCCACGGAATGGAAGGAGCACGGCGCCTGGCTGTCGGGCGTACGCGGGCGTTTCGCGACCTTCCTCGCGGAGAACGGCGGTGCGTTCGGCGATACGCCGGGACTCTCGGGCGGCGACATGGTGAAGAAGATGGCGCAGATGAACAGGCACTTCCTCGCGTTGCAGGAGGCGACACAGATGGAGAGCCGGCGCTTCCAGACGCTGTCAAATGCCTCGAAGGCACGTCACGACATCGCGTTGAACGCGATCCGCAACATGAAGTAGGACTTCCATGAGAATTCGAATCATCGCCGGCCTGTCCGCCTTCTTGCTGTTCCTGGCGTTGCCGGCCGCCGCCCGCGAGCCGACGGCCGAGGAGCTCGGCGAGTTCCAGGGAGCAATCGACGCCGGCGATCTCGACAGGGCCGGGGAGATCCGAGCCCGGTTCTTCTTCGACGAGATAGAAGGCACGGCCATCGATGTCCAGACCATGCGCCTGCAGTACTTCAAGAAGGAGTACAACGCGGCCCTCGAGCTCGCCGAGCGCGTGCTCGCCGCCGATCCGCGACACACGGCTGCGTTCAACGTGCGCGGGCTCGTGAAGATCGAGCGCAACGATAAAGCAGGCGCGCTCTCGGATTTCGACGCTGCCATCGCGATCGATCCGACGTATGACAAGGCGCTTCTCAATCGCGCCAGAGTGCTCTGTGCAATGCGGCGCTTTGACGAGGCGGACAAGGCGTATGGCGCCGCGCTCGAGCACGTGCCCGAGAAAGCCGGCGTCTTTCAGTCGCACTTCGATTGCCATTTCACGGCGGGTCGCGTCCACAAGGCCATCGACGTGGGCACTGCCTGGTTCATGTCAAAAGCCGATTACGTGGGGCTCGCCCGCCTGGCACAGGCCGAACATGCCGCCGGTGAGCACGAAAAGGCTTATAAGACCTATCTCAAGGCGCACGCGATGTACGGCAGCAATAACGACTTTCGCAGCTACACGGCACGCATTTTTCTGGACATCGGCGGGCCCCAGCTTGCGCTTGAGTCTTTCAACGAGCAGATCGCGGAAACGCCGGCGAATCCGCATCTCTACCTGGAGCGCGGCGAGGCGTATGACATGCTCGGCCGCGACGATGAAGCGCTCGCGGACTACGATCGAGGGTTCGCGCAGGTCGGCCAGGAGCCGCCGCCGAAGCGCGGACGGCCGATGGCGCTGCGCGGCGTGATCAAGCTCGAGCGCGGCGACGTCGCGGGCGCGACCGCGGACTTCGACACGGCCATCGCGAACGACCCGCAAGATCCGCTCGGCTGGTACTGGCGCGGCGAACTCTGGATGCGTTCGGGAGATCACGACAAGGCGATCTCGGCCTACCAGACAGCGCTCAAGGTCCTGCCGGACGATCAGACCTACCAGGCCGCGCTCGCGAAGGCGCAGGCCGCGAAGAAATAGAGGGGACGCATCCCTTTAGAAAGGGGACGCATCCCTTTATGCGGAATGTGTGAATTGCCCTTCATGTCGGTTCCTGAAAGGGATGCGTCCCCTTTTTAAGGCAGGCGCGCGCGCATGGTGCGGGTCAGCAGGAATACGCTGAGCGCCGCCTGCAGCCAGACGCTCGTCACCGACAGGTACCAGACGTGTTCGATCTCGAGCCAGGGCTGCGTCGAGAGCCAGATCGCGGGCACGATGAACGTCAGGACGCGCGATGATGTGCTCGCGAGCGCGGGCCAGGTGTGGCCGAGCCCCTGGAAGATGCCCGAGCAGCTGAAGATGATTCCCGACGCCGCGAAGTTGAACGAGACCAGGCGCAGGAACTGCGAGGCGACTTCGATGACGTCCTCTTCCTTCGTGAAGAAACGCACCAGCCACTCCGGCCAGAACTGGCAGAGCAGCGTGAGCCCGAGCATCAGCGCGACGCTGATCGTCATCGCCCCGCGGAAAGTCTCGCGCACGCGACCGTACTGCTTCGCGCCGAAATTCTGGCCTGCGATCGGCGCGGTCGCAAACGCGATCGCCATCGCCGGCAGGAAGATGGACTGCATCAGGCGCATGCCGAGCCCGAATCCCGCCTGCGCCGCCGGCCCGAAACTGCGGATGACCCAGTAGATCACCGCCATGTAGACGAACATCAGGCCGAACTCGCCGCCGGCCGGCAGGCCGATGTTGATCATCCGCTTCCAAACGTCGAGCCGCGGCCGCCACAGGCCGACGCGCACGTGCACGTACTTTTCCTGCTTGCGGAAATACCAGGCGAGCATCAGCACGCCCGCGATGATCGCGATCGTGCTCGCAAGGCCAGCGCCCGCGACGCCCATCGGGCGGCCGGTGCCGACGCCCGCAATCAAGACCGGCGCGAGCACGGCGTTCAGCAGCACCGTCGCCATCTGCACGATCATGGTCGGCTTCACGACACCGGTGCCGCGAAGGCCGGACATCATGACGACCGTCACGTACTGGAGTGCGAGGCCCGGCAGGAACCAGTAGAGGTAGCTGATGCCGGCAACCGCGGTCGCGGCATCCGCCGAGATCAAGCCCATGTACCAGCCGGTCAGCGCGTAGCCGCCAATGAGTGTCGCAATCGTGCAGATCGCCGCGAGGGCAAACGCCTGGTTGAAGACGAGATTCGCATCGTCCGGGTCCTTGCGCCCGACCGCCTGCGCGATCAGCGCCATCGCACCGACGCCGAGCGTCTGCGTCAGCGCCATCACCACGAACATGCCGAGGCCCGCCGCGCCGACGCCCGCGAGCGCCGCGTCGCCGAGCTGCGCGACGAAATAGAGGTCGATCAGGAAATAGAGCGTCTGGCCCAGCATGCCGATCGCGATGGGCGTGGCCATGGCGACGAGATGGCCGGTGACCGGACCCTGGGTGAGATCGCGCATGAGAGAGCGTAGGATCGCATGACCGGGCACCCGGATGCCCATTCCAATCACAACGAATCGGGGAGAGAGACATGACCCTGCTGAAATCGGCCGCGCTCGTCGCGGCAGCAATGGTCGCGCTGGCCGGATGCCAGAAAGCGGCGGAAGACACGACGGCGGACGAGGCGATCATCCGCGCATCGGCACCGGCCTGGGCCGATGCCTACAACGCCCAGGATGCGGACAAGCTGGCCGCGATGTACTGGGAAGACGCCACGCTCCTGCCGCCCGGCGCGCCGGGGGTCACGGGCTCTGCAGCGATCCGCGACTTCCTCGCGGGCGACACTGCCGCGACAAAAGCCGCCGGTCTCACGATGAATATCCCGGAAGCGGGCGCGGTGGATGTCTCTGGCGATCTCGCCTACGAGTCCGGCACGTACAGCGTTACTGATGCGAGCGGCGCCGTGGTCGACACCGGCAAGTACATCGGCGTGTTCCAGAAGCGCGACGGCAAGTGGCTCTACGTCCGCGACACCTGGAATTCCGACACACCGCCGCCGGCTCCGGCACCGGCCGAGGCAGCTCCCGCCACATAAAAGGGGACGCATCCCTTTTCTACACGACGAGGAGACGAAGGCCCCCGAAAGGGGGCCTTCTAACGTCTGGAAACAGAAAAGGGATGCATCCCCTCTTTAAAGGGATGCGTCCCCTTTTTAGAATTTCCAGAGCACGCCGATCGACGGAATCAGCGGCAGTGAATCCTGGATCTCGACGTCGAGAATCGGGGGGTCTTCCTCGTCTTCGATCTGGTACTCGACGCAGCATTCATTCCTGCGCTTGAGGACATTGTTTGCCTCGACAAAAGCGGTCAGCTCGCCGGCCGAGCCCAGATCGAAGCGCCGCGCGATCCGCAGATCAATGCTCGAAAAATCGGACAGTCGCGACGCATTGCGTTCACCGACCGCGACCAGCGGAAATGGTTCGAGCGTCGCAAGTTCGAGCTCGGTCGTCCGCCAGCCGGTATGCCAGGTGGCGGCAATGGATGCTTCCCAGCCGCCACCACGCCAGCTCAGGCCACCGGTGGCCTGGTGGCGCTGATCCCAGCTTCTGCGAAACTGCTCGCCATCGATACGATCGACTACCTGAGACCAGCCGAAACCGAGCCAGCCGGAAAGTTGTTCGGCATCGTAATTCAGCGAGACCTCGACGCCTTCCGCTTCTGCCGAATCGGGCGCAATCAGAATGCGGTCCGGTTTCAGTTCCGGCAGCACGATCAGCGTGTTCATCAGGAGTTCGTAGCGCGGCAGCGGGTGCTTGTATTCCTTGCGATAAGCCTCCGCGCGCAGCTTCAGCGCCGGTGTCAGGTCGTGCTCGATGCCGGCGACCAGATGCGTCGCGCGCTGCGCGGGCGAGTAGCGTTGCTCGCCGTCCGAAACCTGCAGCTCGTTGATGCCCTGGGCCTGGTAGTAGCGGCCCCAGGAGAGTCGCAACCGCGTGTCCGCGACCGGATTCCACATCAGCACAGCGCGCGGACTCAACTGCGATCCGTCGCCCTCGGCAAGCGTTTCGCGATCCCAGCGCAGTCCGAGATCGGTCGTCAATGTGGCCGTGGGCTCGAATCGCCAGTTCAGGTAGGCGCCAGCCTGGTGACCGGAAGGCCGCACCTGGATTGAACGAGAGCGCGAACTCTGCGTGGGAGCGCCGGGCGTCAGGAACAGCAGTTCAAAATCGACTTCGTCACTGTAGAGATAACGTCCGCTCATCTGTCGCCATTCGGCACCGGCCTGCAGCACCGAGCGTGCGCCCGGCCGCCACCAGCCATCGGCCTGGATCGAGTTGATTGTGAAGTCGCGCTCGTCTTCCAGCGAGCCGGTCGCGATGCCGGGCAGCGCCATATTGCCGAAGCGCTCGCTGTCCAGTTCCGTGCGCGCGACCAGCATCCGGCCGCCGAACTCGTCAGGCGAACCGAAGTCCAGGCGCACCCAGTAATAGGAGTCGCGGTACTCGGCCTCGGCCGTTTCCTCCTGATCGGTATCGGATGCGACGATCCGGTCCACATAGGTGAGGACGTTGGCGGAGATCGCGAACCGATCATTGATGCGGCGGCCGACGTGCCCGAAGAAATCGTGATAGTCGGGCTCGCCGAGATTCTGGTTCGCGAGATCGAAGAACAGGCTCATGTTGCTGCGCCGCGCAGCCGCGGCCCAGTCACCCGCGCCATTGTCGAAGGAGCCATCGACCGAAAGTCCCGCGGTGAACAGGCTGAGCACGGCCTCGCCGTTGAACCGGGCGCCGGGGAGGCGTGGCGCGACCTCCACGACACCGCTGCTGCGATCGCCGAATGTCACCGGGAAGCCGCCGGTGTAGACGCGGATGTCGCTGACGATGCCCGGATCGATCGCGCTGAAGACCCCGTAAAAGTCCTTGAAATGAAATGGGTCGTACAGCCGCAGGTCGTCGAAGCGCACCAGCGTCTCTTCGTCGGTGCCGCCGCGCAGGTACATGCGGCTGGAAAAGTCCTGACGCGCGACGCCCGGCAGGCGCGACAACGCACGCAGCGGGTCTTCGCCGATCTCGGGCAGCATCTCGAGGTCATCCGCGCTGAAAACCGCCGCCGACATTGGCACGCCGCCTCCGAACAGGTAGGTGCTGGCGGTGACAACGACTGAATCGAGCGGTGTCGGGGCGGGACGGTGCGGCGCTCCGGGTGCCGCGTGCCGTGGCGCACGCTGAATCTCGCGAACCAGCAACAGGGAGCCTTCGGGCCCGTCCGCCAGGGTGATGCCGTGCGGCGCCAGGATTTCCGTGAGCAGCGCCCGCGGCTCGGTTGCCTGCGGCTCATGCTCGATGCGCATCCACGGTTTGACGAGATCGCTGCTGTAGAAGAGCGAAATCCCGCGCTCACGAATCTGCTCGAGCGCCTGCTCGACCGTCAGCCCCTGAAACGCCGCGGCTTCAGCGATGCCCGGCAGGCAGGCCAACAGGAGAGCCAGACACTTCACGGCCGACGTTACAACTCGGTGCGGGTGCGGACCTCCATTGTATCGCCAACCAGCGAGTATTCCAGATCGGTGGTCGCAAGCATCACATCCAGTGCGGCAAGCGGCGCGAGATGCCGGATATTGCCGTGCAGGATGATCGTCGCTGCGCGTGCCGCCACGACCGCGGATTCGTAATGCAGCCGCCGGCCGGTCTCTCGCGCAGCCCAACCGAGCAATACAGTGACGGGCTGGCCTTCGATGTCGGGTGCCGGGGCCAGCGTCTCGGACCACTGCCAGGCCACGTCAGTCGTCGCAATCGACGAGCGCGAGACGCCGCCCAGCACGTCGAACTCGAGCTGCTCGCCCGCCGACCCGGTCACCAACTGCCCGGCCCGGTCAATTTCCACGCGTCCCTCGCGCACGCGCAGTCGAAGATTTCCGTCCGCAACATGCAGTTCGAACTGCGTGCCGACATCGCGCGCTGTGCCTGCGGGTGTCTCGATCCGATATCCCGTGCCGATGCTGGCCCTGTTGTCCAGGTAGAGCGTGCCGGATCGCAGCAGGATCCGCCGCGGCCCGTCCAACTGCACTTCAGTGACCGCAGCCAGTCGCAGCGACGCACCCCCGTCGAGATCAAGCGCTGCACTGCCGCCGGCCAGGGTGCGCAATCTCGCGCCAGTCCCAAGCGATCCACGCGTCCCGGTCATCGGCTCCCAGTTACCATCGGCCTCGAGCTCCACGGAGCCGATGACACGCGCAACCGTTGCGATCTCCGCGTGCGCCGTGGGCCCAATCCATTGCAGCAGCAACGCGGCCGTGGCCGCACTCGCGGCCGCGGCGACAAACATCCAGACGCGTCTGCTGCGTCTGGCGGCCTTCTCGCGAAACGCCGCGGTCGCCGCGACGAGCACCTGCTGATAGGCGTCCTCGGGCGGCTCCGCACGCCTGCCTGCGGCGCGGATCAGTGACTCGACGACGTCCGATTCTTGTTCCATGATTCTCCTCAACCGGACTCGCTGCCGGCCGGCGCGGACAGGTCCTCAGCCGCGCCGATCAGTTCAAGGATCGCGTCGCGAAACGCCTCGCGCGCACGGGTCAGTTGCGATTCCGCCGCCTTGACGCCGAGATTCATGCGCTTCGCGATCTCCGCCACGGACAGGCCGTCGACGTACTTCCATTCCAGCACCTCGCCGTAGCGGCCCGGCAACGAATCGAGCGTCGCTTCGACCATCCGGTGCACCTGCTGGCGCCAGACGCCGGTCTCCGGTTCGTCTCCGACCGGCGCGGTGAGCGATTCCAGGATCGCGCGCGCATTCGGCTGGTCCTCCAGCAGCACGACGCGCTGCGTGCCGCGGCCGTTCCTGCGGAAATGATCGGCGATGACATTGCGGCAGATCTGGCAGAACCAGGTGTAGAGCGCCGCTTCGCCGCGATAGGTGTCGAGGCGCCCGATCGCATTGCAGAAAGTCTGCTGCACGGCATCGCGCGCCGATTCCCGGTCGCCGCCCATGCGCGCCAGCGCAAACCGGTACAGGCGCGGGAAGAAGCGGTCGAACAGCTCCCGGAAAGCGGCCTCATCCCCGCCGAGTATCCGGCGGGCGACGGCCCGGTCGACGTGCACAGTGTCGGCCATTGTCTGTTTGGACGCTCGTCGCGCGGCAATCCTTCGCCGCGCGAAGGATTATGGCCCGCCATGCATCCAATAGGAGGCCATCACACGGCTATCGTACAAAAGGAACGTCTTATGTCAGCCCTGAAACGACCCGTCATCCTGCTGCTCGCCCTGGCCTCGCTGGCCGCCGCCAGCGCCCAGGGTGGCAGCTTCACCGACCAGTTCCCGCTCGCGGCCTGCGAGTTCAAGCCGCATGGCGGCAATGCCTTCCTCAACCTCACGGCCGGACGCCAGCTCTATTTCAGCAATGTCCGCTGCGTCGGCGCCGGGGAATGTGACGAACTCAAGGAGCTCTGGATCACGATGCTGGACGAGACCCGCGTCATCCGTTACTTCGACCGCGGCAAGCAGCGCTTCGCGCGCACGCGCGTCATGCAAGAGTACGAGACGGCCGACGGCGAGGTCGAGGAAGTCTCGCGCAACTACGTCGCGTCCTGCTCCCCGATGAACGACGTCTACTACTTCGGCGAGGACGTGGAAGATGGCGACGGCAACCCGCTGCCCGACGCCTGGCTCGCGGGCCGGGATGGCGCGCGCCCCGGCATCCTGATGCCGGATCGCGCTTTCCTGCTCGGCTCAAAGTACTACCAGGAGATCGCGACCAACGCGCAGGACCGCGCTACGCACGCCGAACTCGGGCTTGAGATCGAGGTGCCGGCCGGCGTGTTCCGGGATTGCATTAAGATCGTCGAAACGAGCCCGCTCGAGCCGGGACACGAGTCCCTCAAGTTCTATTGCCCGAACGTGGGCATGGTCCGGGACGGCGATCTCGAGCTGATGGCAATCTTCAAGCATGCCGACCCGCCCGGCGGCGATGACGACGACTAAGAGGGGACGCATCCCTTTTCTGCACGACGCAGATACGAAGGCCCCCGAAAGGGGGCCTTCTCACATGCGCGTCAGGAAAAGGGATGCGTCCCCTCTTAGTCGTCGAGGCGGCGGTCTTTCCAGTTCCACCATTTCAGCAGGTCGGCCTGCGGTTCCGGCGTGCGCGCTGCGTACGTCGCACAGCGGAACGTGTACAGGAGACAGGGCTCCTGTTCGTGTCCGGTGATTTTCTGTAGTCGCTGGAAGAGTTGTTCTGGATTGGATTCGGCGAGTTCGCGTATCGAGTGAATGCCAAGGTGTCGGAGATCGGCGGCAATCGCCGGCCCGATACCGGGCAACGTGGTCAACTCGTCGTGCATTGGCAGGATCCTCCTACGGCTTGTCCACGCTTCCAGATTACACGCCTCGACAGGCCGGCTCGCAAGCCCAAAAAAAGACGGCGGAAGCAAGGGCTTCCGCCGCCTGGTCACGGTCCACGGTTATTTCTGGACCGAGGCTTCCGCTTCCGCCGAGGCGTCGGCGTTCGCCGAGGCCTCTCCGTCACCGGAGACCCCGAGGCCGCCGTTGGCGCCCGCATTGCCGCGGGTCTGGAGCTTGCGCTCGCGTGCCGGCGCTTCCGAAGGCTCCGGCTCGACCGGATCCACCTGCTCGGTCGCACCCTTGCTGCGCTTCGTGCGCTTCGCCTGCTTCTTCGCCGGGGCCGGCTCGTCGTCGACGATCGCGGGGGCACCGTCCATCGCCGGCTGTCCCGCCGACAGATCGAGGTCCGAGCCCGCATTCGCTGCGGCATCGAGCGTGCCGCTGGTCGCGTTCACCGCGCCGCCGGCCGTCGCTTCGACACCGGCGCTCGCGGAATCCGCCTGGTCACGCGCGCTGTCCACGGTTTCCCGTGCGCGATCGCGGACCTGCGAACCGGTGTCGCGGACGCGGCCGAGCGCATCCGTGCTGCCGCCCAGCGTGCCGTGCAGCGAACCGTTGCCGGTCCCGCTGATGCCGCCGAGGCCGCCCGTCATGGAGCCGCCGAGCCCGCCGCCGGCACCGCCGCCCAGGATCTGGGCCTCAGCCGACATGCCCGTCGCCAGCAGGGCCGAAATCGCAATACTGGTCAAAAACTTGTGGTTTTTCATGGCCTTACTCCTGTTGTCCCGCGGACCATCCGCGGTTCTCAGTAGCAAGGACGTCTCAGGGGGCCGGTTTCTTCCAGCCGGTGCGATATTCCCTGCCGACCAGGCCCTGGCCATAGGTCGTGTCGGGCCCGTCCCGGCCGAGGTCGGCGGCGGCCTGTGCCAGCGCATCGAGCGTGCGCTTCGCATCGTCGCGATCGAGCGCAGTGTGCTCTGCGGCGAGGAGCCCGGCGACGATCGGTGTCGCGAACGAGGTGCCGCGCACGTCGCTATAGCCTCCGCCGATCTGCGCCGCACGGAAATCCGCGCCGCGCGCGGCGAAGTCCACGTGCTTGCCGCGGCAGGCCTCGGGTAGCACGCGATCCTCGTCGTCCACGCCGGTCACGCCGATGACGTCGGGGTACGCCGCGGGAAACAGCGGCGGAGCCGCGGGCCCGTCGTTGCCGACGGCGGCGACCAGCAAGTGTCCGCGCGCGCCCATCGCGCGCACGAGCGCCGTCAACAGCACGCTCTTCGCGCCGACCAGGCTGATGTTGATGACCGGCACGCCCTCGCGCGCGAGCCAGTCGAGCTCGACGGCAAGCAGCGACAGCGAACCCGCGCCGTGGCCGCAGAAGACGTCCGCCGCAAAGAGCGTCGCGCCCGGCAGCATGCCCTCGTAGCCGCCGCCGTTGCCGACGAGGATCGATGCGACCGCCGTGCCGTGATACGCGGGCGTCGGCTTGCCGTCGCAGCCATGCGTCCGGATCGCGGCACCGGCGAGCGACGGGTGCGCCGCATCGACGCCGGTGTCCACCAGGCCGATGCGGATTTCGCTTGCCTGTGCGGAGGCCATCGCGGCCGCTGTTGCCGGCGATTCTTCGGACGATGCGTCGACGCCGCTGTCGAGATAGAGATGGTTGTAGTCGTAGCTGCCCGCGGGATCGAGTTCGCGGAGCTTCTTCAACGCGCGGCGCGTCGACATCCCGGGCGGCGCATGCAGCACGACGAGCCGGAGGCCCAGGCCCTCGAGCGTCTGCTCACTCAGGATCGTGAAGCCCGCCTCCCTCGCGCGCGCCAGCGCCTCGGCTGTCGGCGACAGCGCGCCGACCTGGCTCTTCACGATCGGCTGGCCGGCGGGGTCCGTCTCGTAGCGGCCGCGTTCGGTGCGGAGCAGCTCGCGGATGCGCAGGCGCCGCAGCTCGGCGCGCGGTACGGATCCGGCGGTGCGCAGCGCGCCGGTCGCCGGGTCGGTGACCGCGGGCAGGGGCAGCGGTACGGTCGGCAGGCCCGGCAGCTCGACCTGCGCGGACGCGGTCGCCGCGGCGATCGCCGCGGTCAGCGTTATCCAGGTCCTGCGCAGCCGTTTCATGCACCCGCTCCTTGGCCGTGCCGCGACCGGGAAATGCTAGCATCCCGGGCGCGGCTTCCATTTCGAATACGTCTCAGCCCATGAGTTTCATCCCGAGGGAAGGAACCGGTCACGCCGGACGTATCACTCCATGAGTACACCATCGCCGGTCGACCAGGTGCGCGGGCAGCTCGGCGAGATGCTGCCGCGGCTGCGGCGTTTCGCCCGGGTTATCACAAGGAACGTCCACGACGCGGACGACCTGGTGCAGGTGGCAGTGGAAAAGGCTCTGGCCCGCGCCGCGCAATGGCGGCCGGAATCGCGGCTCGACAGCTGGATGTTCGGCATCATGAAGAACGCCTGGATCGACGAAATCCGCTCGCGCCGACGGCGCGACCGCATCCTTGCGCCCGAAGAGGCCGGCCTCTCGGTCGGCGACGAATCGGCGGCGGCGCGCGAGATCGCGATGTCGGTGCAGGTCGCGATGGAGCGCCTGCCCGAGGAGCAGCGTCTTGCGGTCGGGCTCGTGCTGGTCGAGGGACTGTCCTACCGGGAAGCGGCCGAGGCGCTCGGCATTCCGGTCGGCACGCTGACGAGCCGGCTCGCGCGCGGGCGTGAAGCGCTGCAGGCCATGCTCGGGGAGGCCCGATGAGATTCTCAGACGAAACGCTGATGGCCTATGCGGACGGCGAGCTCGACGCCGCGACTCGCACAGCGATTGAAGCGGAGATGGCGGTCGACCCGGTTCTCACGCGCGCGATTGAACGCCATCGCGCGCTCGCGGGGCGCGTGCAGGGCGCCTATGCCGGCGTCCTGGACGAGCCTGTGCCGGAACGGCTCACGGCGCTCGTCGCGAAGCCGACGGCCTCGAACGTGACGCCGCTCGCCGCCCATCGCGTGGCGCGCGCCGCCGTCACCTCGCGCTCGCGCCTGCCGCAGTGGATGGCGGTCGCCGCGTCGCTCGTGCTCGGCGTGGTGGTCTCTTTATTCATGATCAACGAATCGGATCCCTGGGAAGAAACGGCCGTGGGTCTCGTCGCCCGCGGGGAACTCGACACCGCGCTCACGCAACAGCTCGCGAGCAACGCCGGCGCTGCGCGCATCGGCATCAGCTTCCAGGATCGCGACGGCGCCTGGTGCCGGACTTTCCACCTCGAACGCGAGGCGCCGGTTGCGGGGCTCGCGTGTCGGAGCGGCGCGGAATGGCAGCTCAAGGTGATGGCGGATGCGGGTCCGCGCGAAGACGGCCTGCAGACCGCGGGCGCGATGCCGCTCGCGGTGCTCGAGGCGGTGGATGCGGCAATCGCGGGCGAGCCGCTCGATGCCGACGCCGAACGCGCGGCGCGCGATGGCGGTTGGCAGGCGGCACCGAACGTGGCCGAATAGCGGGATGCGCAATCACGCCTGGCTGATCGCACTCCCGCTCATCGCCTGCGCGCCGGTTCCGGCGCAGGTGCCCGCACCTGCCGCCGTCGCGACCGCACGGCCGGGGTTCGAAGCGGGAATTGCTGCCGCAAATCCCTACGCGGTCGAGGCCGGGCTCGAGGTACTGCGCGCCGGCGGCACGGCGGCCGATGCCGCGGTCGCGGTGCAGACACTGCTCGGCCTAGTCGAGCCGCAGAGCTCCGGCGTCGGCGGCGGCGCGTTCCTGCTCTATTACGACGCGGCGACGAGGCGCATCACAGCCTTCGACGGCCGCGAAGCCGCGCCGGCGGGCGCGACACCGGGCATGTTCCTCGATGCGAACGGCGAGCCGATGTCCTACCGCGACGCCGTGCTCTCCGGCCGCTCGACCGGCGTGCCGGGCGCGCTCGCGATGCTGGGCGCTCTGCACGCGCGCCACGGCGCGCTGCCCTGGCCGATGTTGCTGAAGCCGGCGCTCCGCGCCGCCGATCAGGGCATCGCGGTGCCGAAGCGGCTCGCGCGCTTTGCGAACGGTGATTTCCCGCAGTCCCAGGAACCCGACGTGCGCGCGCTCTTCTCGCGCGCCGACGGCACGCCGGTGCAGGCGGGCGATGCGTTCCGCAATCCCGCCTATGCCGCGACGATGCAGCAGGTCGCCGCGGCCGGTCCGCGCGCGCTGCTCTTGCCGCCGATCCGCGACCGGATCATCGCTCGCACACATGCGGAGCCCCGCGCCGGCACGCTCGCGGCCGCGGATTTCGAAAAGTACCAGCCGCGGATCGGCGACGCCGTCTGTGGCCCGTTCCTGGTCTATGTCGTCTGCGTGCCGCCGCCGCCGTCATCGGGCGTGATGCTGCTGCAGCTCCTCGCGATCCTCGAGGAGAAGGAGATCGGGCTCTTCGAGCCGACCGATCCCGAGGCCTGGTATCTGTTCGCCGAGGCGAGCCGGTTGATGTACGCCGACCGCGACCAGTACATCGGCGATCCCGCATTCATCGACGTGCCGGTTGCGGGGCTGCTGGCGCCTGACTACGTCCGCGCTCGATCCGCGTTGATCGGCGCTGCCGCGGGTTCGCCTCCTTCCGCGGGCAATCTGGCGCCGATCCAACGCGGCGCCGATGCAACGAAGGAAGCTGCGGGGACTTCCCATTTCGTGGTGGTGGATGCGAAGGGCAACGTCGTCTCGATGACGACGACGATCGAATCGCTGTTCGGCTCCGGCCGCGCGGTGGATGGCTTCATGCTGAACAACCAGCTGACGGATTTTTCCTTCCGCCCGGTGATCGACGGCCATCCAGTCGCGAATGCGGTCGCCGGCGGCAAGCGCCCGCGCTCGTCCATGGCGCCCGTGATCGTGCTCGACCGCGAGGGCGCGGTAGTCGCCGCACTCGGCTCGCCCGGCGGCACGGCGATCCTCACCTACAACGCAAAGACACTGCTCGGACTGCTCGCCTGGGAACTGCCAATCCAGCAGGCGATCGACCTGCCGAACCTGATGGCGAAAGGCGCCGACTATTACGGCGAGGTCGCGAAGTTCTCGCCCGCGATCCTGGCAGGCCTCGCCGAGCGCGGCATCACGGTAAAATCCGGCCGCGGCGAGGAATCCGGCCTGCACGGCGTCGTGATCCACGACGACGGCAGCACCGAAGGCGCCGCCGATCCGCGGCGCGAAGGCGTCTGGCGCGAAGAATAAAAGGGGACGCATCCCTTTGGAAAGGGGACGCATCCCCTTTTTGTTGCAATGACCGTGACTGCGCTGATCGGCGGGAAAGGGGATGCGTCCCCTTTCCAAAGGGATGCGTCCCCTCTTATTGCGACAGCAGCGCCAGCAGTTCTTCCTGCGCGCAATAGCGCTTGCCGCGCCCCGGTTTCGCGCGGCGGTAGGTGCCTTCGCCGTCCATCAGCCAGGCCTGGAAATTGTCGTCGAGGTACGGCCTGAGCCCCTCGCGGATCACGCGCCGCTTGAGGCGGCGGTCCAGCAGCGGAAAGCACAGTTCGATGCGCCGGAAGAAGTTGCGATCCATCCAGTCGGCGCTCGAGAGCCAGACGTCGTCGGCACCGTCGTTCCTGAACCAGAACACGCGCGTGTGCTCGAGGAATCGCCCAACGATCGAGCGCACGCGGATGTTCTCCGACAGGCCTTTCACGCCGGGCTTCAGCGCGCAGACCGCGCGCACGATCAGCTCGACCTTCACGCCTGCGCGGGACGCCGCGTAGAGCTCCTCGATGATGCGTGCCTCGAGTAGCGAGTTCATCTTCGCGACAATGCGGGCCGGGCGGCCCTCTGTCGCGATGCGCGCTTCATTCCGGATCGCCTCGATCACGCGCTTGTGCAGCGTGAACGGCGATTGCCAGACGTGCTTCAGCCGGCCCGCGCGGCCGAGCCCCGTCAGCTGCTTGAACACCTCGTTGACGTCGCTGCAGATGTCCTCGTTCGCGGTCAGCAGCCCGAAGTCCGTGTACTGGCGCGCGGTCGCGGAGTGATAGTTGCCGGTGCCGAGATGCGTGTAGCGCCGGAGCACCGTGCCATCCGGTCCCTGTTCGCGCCGCACGATCAGCGCCATCTTGGCGTGGGTCTTGTGGCCGACCACGCCGTAGACGACGTGCGCGCCGGCCTCCTCGAGCTGCGATGCCCACCGGAGGTTCGCCTCCTCGTCGAATCGCGCAAGCAGCTCCACGACGACCGTGACCTCCTTGCCGGCGCGCGCCGCATCGATGAGCACCTTCATGATCTCGGAACCGGCACCCGTGCGGTACACGGTCTGCTTGATCGCGACGACCTTCGGGTCCGTCACGCTCGCGCGGATGAAGTCGAGCACC
This sequence comes from Gammaproteobacteria bacterium, assembly GCA_031404555.1. Lineage (GTDB taxonomy): Bacteria > Pseudomonadota > Gammaproteobacteria > Steroidobacterales > Steroidobacteraceae > SCUD01. Next base: position 108 of record JANNHT010000262.1, on the reverse strand, counting down.
GGTGCGAACGATTGGTACGGGTGGTGCAGCAGGATGTCCTGGCGGGCGATGGTCTCGAACAGGTCGTCGTCGCCGACCTCGATCGCGGCCGGCACCGACGGCGTGGCC
>JANNHT010000261.1:0-4600 GCA_031404555.1 Gammaproteobacteria bacterium | reverse complement strand
CTATGCCGCGGGCGAGCTGAAGCACGGGCCGCTGGCGCTCGTCGATTCGGACATGCCGGTCATCGCGGTGGCGCCGAACAACGACCTGCTCGAGAAGGTGAAGTCGAACCTGCAGGAGGTCCGCGCGCGCGGCGGCATGCTCTACGTGTTCGCGGATCCGGAGGCGGGCTTCGAGGAATCGGACGGCGTGCGGGTCATCACCATGCCGCGGCACGTGAGCTACTTCCAGGCGCCGGCGGTGTACACGCTGCCGCTGCAGCTCCTCGCGTACCACGTCGCCGTGCTGAAGGGCACGGACGTGGACCAGCCGCGCAACCTCGCGAAAAGCGTCACCGTCGAATGACAGGGAAAGAGGGCGTGAAAGGGGGCGCATCCCTTTGCTGAAAGGGGACGCATCCCTTTTGGGAATTGCTGCCTCCTGAAGGGATGCGTCCCCTTTCACGCCCTCTTTCACGCCCTCTTTCCCTGATGTTTGACGCTAACTTCTACCAGCGCTACTACGTCGACCCGCAGACGCGGGTCGCCTCGCGCGCGGATGCGATCCGCCTCGGGCGCTTCATCTGCGGCTACACCGCCTACCTCGGATTCACCGTGAAACGCGTGCTCGATGCCGGCTGCGGCCTCGGCCACCTGCAGAAACCGGTGTGCGAGTTCTTTCCGCGCGCGGAATACGTCGGGCTCGAGACCAGCGAGTACCTCTGCCGCCGCCACGGCTGGTTGCGCGAGAGCGTCGCGGACTACCGGCCGCGCCAGCCCTTCGACCTGGTGCTCTGCCACGACGTGCTCCAGTACCTGCCGGATCGCGAGGCCTCGCGGGCGCTCGCGAACCTCGCCCGCCTCTGCCGCGGCGCGCTCTATTTCAGCGTGTTGACGGCGGAAGACTGGCGGCGCACGGCCGATCGCGCGAAGACCGATTCCGGCGTGCACCTGCGCCCGGCGGCCTGGTACAAGTCCCGGCTTTTGCGCGGTTTTCGGCCGCTCGGCGGCGGGCTCGCGGTCCGGCGCGGCTTCGACCCGCTGCTCTGGGAGCTGGAACGCCCCTGGACAGTCAAAAAACCGGCCCGTCGGCCCCGGCGCAGGCCGAATTGATCTAAAATCGGCGCCTGATTCAGGTCCGGGAACGGGCCACCAACACGGGGAGATTCCGGATGTCGTTTCTCAAGAATGCGGGCCTGCGCGCCCTGGGAACCGCCGCGATGGCGGCCGTCGCACTCGCTGGCTGCGGTGGCAGCGCCAATGACAAGCTGCCGCTGATCCGCGCCACGGTGTCGATCAAGTCGGTCTCGCAGCAGGGTGCCTGCGAATCGATTCCGGTCAAGCTGGTTCCGAAGGAGCTGATCGGCAAGGCGAACAAGTACGCCAACGACAAGATGATGGTGGTCATGGTGACCATGGCCGGCCCGACCGACGAGAACGGCGCGCCGATGTGCAATGGCACGGGCGAGACGCTGCCGATGGCGCCGGGCAACTGGGAGTTCAGCGCACCGCTGGCCTCCGGTTCGTCAACCTGCCTGCGGAACATCCAGAACGATGGCGACCTGGTGATCGCGCTGGTCGACGGCGTCGAGGGCTGCAGCACCAACGGCAATGGCAACGGCGCCGCGGCGCCGGCGGAAGGCGAAGCGCCGGTCGATGCGCTCGCGCCCGCGGAAGGCGAGCAGCCTGCAGATGCAGCGGACACCGCGCCGCCGGCCGGCTGAGGAAGTTCATTCCGGAATGAGAGCCGGCACGGGCAACCGCGCCGGCTTTTTTGACCCTTGGCGACACTGATTCCTTTCTATCTGCCGCCGCTCGTCGCGATCGCGGGGCGCATCGCGCCCCGCCTGACCGCGCGATTGGTCGCGCACCTCGTCGCGCGCCCGGGCGGACGCAATCCGACCCAGCCCTGGGAGATCGCCTCCGGTCCCGAGGGCAGCGAGATCGAGGTCCGCGCCGGACTGCATGCGCAGTCCTGGGGCGAGAGCGGGCCGCTCGTGCTCGCGCTGCACGGCTGGCGCGGCCGCACGACCCAGTTCCGGCCACTCGCGGCGACGCTTGTCGCGCGCGGCATGCGTGTCATCGCACTCGACCTCCCGGGCCACGGCCGTTCGGCCGGCGCGACCGCGACGCCGCGCCAGATGGGCGAGCTCGTGGCCGAGGTGCAGAAGATCGTCGGGCCCGTGCATGCAGCGATCGGCCATTCCTTCGGCGGCGCGGTGATCGGCGCGGGCCTGATGTACGGATTCCGCGCCGACCGGCTCGTGATCGTCTCGAGCCCCACGCACGTGAGCCGCATACCTTTCTTCTACGCCAAGGCGCTCGGGCTGCCGCACCGCGCCATGCCGTGCTTCGCCCGTCTGCTCGACGCGCACGTCGGGCGGCCGTCGGCGGACCTCGACCTTGTCTCGAGCGCGCCCGGCGCCGGCATCCCGGGGATGCTGGTGCACGACACCGAAGACGCCGTGATCCCGTACAGCGAGGCGACGGCGCTCGCGAGCGCCTGGCCGTCACTCAAGTTCATGACGACGACCGGCCTCGGTCACCGCGACATCCTGTCGAATGCCGCTGTCGTGCAGGCGATCGCGGACTTCATCGCGTGAGATGCACGACGTTCGACACACCGATCGGGCCGATGATCGCGATCGGCGACGGCGAGCGGCTGCACGCGGTCGAGTATTCGGACGAGGCGGGGCGTGAACGCCAGCTCGCGCGGCTGCGCGATCACATCCGCACGGACTTCACGCCGGGCGCCACCAGCACGACGACCCGCATCGAAGACGAGCTCGCGCGCTACTTTCAAGGCGAGCGGGTGGAGTTCACGGTGCCGCTCCAACGGGGCGGCTCGCCGTTCCAGAACGCGGTGTGGGATTCGCTGCTCCGGATCCCGACCGGAGAGGTGCGAAGCTACGCGGACGTTACGCGCGAGCTCGGCGACATGGGCGCAATTCGCGCGGTCGCACAGGCGGCCGGCGCCAACCCGTTCGCGGTCGTGATTCCCTGCCATCGCATGATCAACACTGGCGGCAAGCTCGGCGGCTACGGCGGGGGACTCGCGCGCAAGCGCTGGCTGCTCGAGCACGAACAGCGCATGATCGGGAGCGCCGACAGCTTCGAACTGAAATGAACGCCGACCTCTCCCGCCGGAGCCTGCTCGCCGCGATCGCGGCCATCGCGGCGCTCGGCCCGGAATCCGTCAGCGCCCAGCTCGACCGCCGGATCGCCCAGACCCAGTGGACACTGAAGCGCGTCAACGCCCGTGACACCAGCGGCGTGACGCTTGTGCGCGTCTTCCGCGGCTACTTCCCGGTTCCCGGGCACCTCGCGCTCGATGCCGCCTCGCCGCCATTCCGCTTCGTCAACTTCGACCGCGAATTCAAGGACGACGCGCAGGACGGCGCGGTCGTGATCGCACGCCTCGCCGACGGCGCGAAGCACGACATCGTGCGGTGGGTGCGGCGCGCGAAGCCCGCCTCGCGGATGCTGCGCTACGGCCTCGTGATCGAGCGCCGGAGCCACGGGCCCGCGGCGCCGGGACAGCCGGAAGTCCGCAGCGTCATTCTGAGCGACAAGACGGATTTCGCCTGCGTGGTCGGCCCGGTCGAGCCGCTCTGGGAACTGATGGTCGACGCCTGGGCGCGGCTGCCGAAGCTGGCTTAGGGCGATCCCGCGGCGATCACCACCGTCTCGCCGCGCCGTTCAGCCAGTGCGTGCCGCATCCGGCATTGCATTTTTTGAGCACTATTTTTTCCTAGGGGCGAGATGTTTCGTCGACTCGTGACAGATATCCAGACATGGGCATCGATTCGGCGATCTCGTGAGGTTCCCATGAAGTATCTCTCGCAACACCCTGATCGTTTGCGATTTCTTGTCGCTCTTCTTGCGGGCGCGATCCTGGGCGGCTTCCTTGGCTTCGCCTCCGCTCAGGACGGTACCGCGGGCCAGCTAGATACCGCCTGCAACGCCCGTTGCACGGCCAACGGCTACGACGCCGAGTTTTGCGGCCAGGTGTGCTGGGTTCCGGACCCTGCGAGCTCCGCCAAGAGCGAAGGACTCGACTGGAAGTGCATGACCGGTTGCCGCGAGCGCGGCGGCCGCGCGGAGGACTGCATGACCAGCTGCCGCCGCCGCTAGGCGCGCTGGAACGCTAAGAACCCACCAAGAACTGGGAGCAGGGAGACAAAGGGATGCACCGTCAACTCATCGCGCGCGGTTTGGCAATTGCGCTGTTGGGCGCACTAGCGACCCTTTCTCCAGGCGACAGGGCTCAGGCCGCGGTTGGCCGCACCGAAGCCGCCTATGGCGTCACCCAGAACGGGACGGTTTCCTACACGATTCCGATCCGAGTCACGGACGGAATCGCCGGCCTCACGCCGGACCTCGCGATCTCCTACGCCGGTCCCGGCACGCGCACGATCCTGGGGGTCGGTTTTTCGCTGTCCGGGTTCTCGTACATCACGCCGTGCCGCAAAACCATCGCGCAGGATCTCAATGCCGCGCCAGTCACACTGACCTCCACTGATCGCTTCTGCCTCGACGGCGCGAGACTGCGCCTTGTGACCGGCACTTATGGTGCTTCGAATGCGACGTACCGCACTGAATTGGATCAGATGGTGCGCGTCAC
>JANNHT010000260.1:0-11708 GCA_031404555.1 Gammaproteobacteria bacterium | reverse complement strand
CAGGTAATCCTTGAGCTGCTTGTCGTCGGCCCAGGCCGTGCCGTAGATGCGCTGGAGCATCTCGTTCTTCGAGTCGCCGCGCCAGTAGGCGCCTGCGACCTTGGTCAACTTGAAAGCGCCAAGCTTGCCGGTGGAAGGGACATGCGGCCCGCGGCAAAGGTCTTCCCACTCACCCTGGCCGTAGAGCGAGATCTCCTCGCCCGCCGGGATGGCGGCGATGATCTCGGCCTTGTAGTGCTCGCCGATGGACCTGAAGTGAGCGACGGCCGCGTCGCGAGACAGGACGCGCCGGTGCACCGGCTGGTCGGCTTTCACGAGTTCGCGCATCTTCGCCTCGAACTGCTCGAGGTCTTCCGGCGTGAAGGGCCGTTCGAACGCGAAGTCGTAGAAGAAGCCGTCCTCGATCACCGGGCCGATCGTGACCTGCGCCTTTGGATAGATGGACTGCACCGCCTGTGCGAGCAGGTGCGCGGTCGAGTGACGGAGGATCTCGAGGCCCTCCGGATCCCTGGACGTCACGATGCGGAGCTTCGCGTCGCCGGCGATCACGTGCGAGGTGTCGACCAGCTTCCCGTCCACGAAGCCCGCGAGCGCCGCGCGCGCCAGACCCTTGCCGATGGCGGCCGCGACTTCAGCAACGGTGACCGGGCGGTCGAAAGACCGCTCGCTGCCATCCGGGAGCGTGATGATGGGCATGGCTTTTACTTTAGTCGATCGCGCATGGGGATGTAACATGCGGATTCCTGTCCATCGTGGTGTATCCAATTTGAATCTGTCGCGCGTGCAACGCCGGCTGCGCAAGCTGACCCCGCGATACTGGCCGACGTGGCTGGGTCTTGGTTGCCTTCGCGCGATCGAGCCATTGCCCTACACCTGGCAGTTGCGCATTGGCAGGATTCTCGGCTGCATCGGGCGCGTGATGCCGCTCGCCTACGTCCGCATCGCGCGACGAAACATCGAGTTGTGCCTGCCCGAGCTCTCCCCCGATGCGCGCAAGACACTGCTGAGACGTCACTTCGAGAGTCTCGGAATCGGTATTTGCGAGACAGCGATGACCTGGTGGAGTAACGCCGAACGCGTGCGATCGCTCGCGCAGGTCGAGGGACTCGATCATCTTCATCGCGCGCTCGCGCGGGGCCGTGGTGTCATTCTCGTCGGCGGCCACTTCACGACCATCGAGATCGGCACCCGCATCCTGGCGACCGTTGTACCGCTCAATGTATTGTTCCGGCCGACCAAGAACGAAGTCCTTTCCGGATTCATGTCGGATCGGATCGCCAGCCATGCCCAGCGTGCAATTCAGTACGACGATGTCCGCACGCTGGTACGCGCGCTGAAGCAAAACAGTGCCGTCTGGTACGCACCCGATCAGAGCTATCGCAACAAGGGCGCGGCCATGGTCCCGTTCTTCGGGATACCTGCGGCCACGACGACGGCGACTTCGCGCCTCGCCCGTATGACCGGTGCCGCCGTATTGACGTATTTCCCCCAGCGGCTTCCCAATGGCCAGGGCTATCGGGTGTTGATCGGGCCGGAGCTCGAGGATTTTCCGAGCGATGATCCCGTTGCGGACACCGCGCGTTTCGGTGCACTGCTGGAGGCCCAGATACGGCACCATCCGGAGCAGTACTTGTGGTTGCACCGCCGCTTCAAGGGGCTGACTGCAGCCTACCCCGACCATTACGGGCGCGACACTCGCCTGCGCGCACCGCCAGCACGGTCGAGCTGATCTATCCACACCGCACAGTGGTGGGCGCGACAGGGATCGAACCTGTGACCCCTACCATGTCAAGGTAGTGCTCTACCGCTGAGCTACGCGCCCGAAAAAGGCGTGGAATGGTAGCGCATTCCGGCGTTCGTGCAACTGCCGCGATCCGGCGAAGTAACATTGGGCGCCAATTGAGGAATCCGTGAGTCCAGAATCTCCCCGCATCCCCTTGCTGGTCGGTGTCGTCGGTCACCGTGACCTCGTGCCCGATGAGGTACCAGCGATTCGCCGCGCGGCCGTAGCGTTGCTGAAGGCCATCCGCGACGCCGAACCGGACGTGCCGGTCAAGCTGTTGTCGGCACAGGCCGAAGGTGCTGATCTCCTGGTTGCCGAAGTTGCGCTTGAACTCGGCGTCGGCATCGTCGCATTGCTTCCACATCCCGAGGCGCAATGCCGGGCCGAGCTGACGAGCGACGCGGCTCGCGCCGCATTCGAGCGGACCATGGCCGGCGCGGAAAAGCTGGAACTCACGGGCACAAGCTACGGCGATCAAGGGCTGCCGGAGGACTCGCGCGATCGGCGCTTCGAGCGCGCCGGCGACCTGATCGCGCTGCACAGCTCGCTGCTGATCGCCGTCTGGGACGGGCAGGACACGGAGCATCGCGCCGGCACCGCCCAGTCCATCAAGCGCCGGCGCGGCCAGGCCGATGCCGCGGACGAGTCCTTCCTGGCCCAGCGAAACGCGCTGGGCGACGCGGCGGTCAACGACCTCACTTACGAGATTCGATGCTCCCGCCTCGGCCACTCCGGCCCGGCGGCAGGGAAAGCCGGAGCGAGCATCATCGGCTTCATTTCCGGTCAGGCCACGCTGGGCGACATCGGCAAGGGCATTCCGGCCATGCTGGCAACGCAGCTCGCGCGGACCGCGCAGTTCAATCGCGACGGATTCGAATACCGGGAGCGGATCGCGGCGGAGGGCCGATCGCTGGCAGCGGATGCGCCCGATTCACTGTCACCCGCGCTCCGTCATCTCGACGGGCTGTTCACGACCGCCGACTGGCTCGCCGTGCATTACCGCAGGAGTTTCACGCGCGCGCTCGCGGCCCGCTTCACGCTCTGGGCACTCGTCGCCTGGCTGCTGCTCGCCTTCAAGAAATCCCCGGACGGCGTTCCCGGATTCCTGTGTATCGCGGGCGTGTTGCTCTGCTTCGCACTCGGCTCGCTGCTCGCTTACTGGGCGCGTCGGCGCAGCTGGGATCGCCGCGGACTCGACTACCGGGCGCTCGCCGAAGGATTACGCGTCGATTTCTACTGGGAACTCGCCGGCGTGCGCGCCCGCTTTGACGATTCGTTCGCGCATGAGGGATTCCTGCATCGCTACGCGCAGCTCGAATGGATGCGCGCGGCCATGCGGACGGTGAACCTGCGATCGGCGCTCTACCGGCGATCGCCGACGAACGAGGGGTTCGAGCACAGCGTGTCGGCCTGGGTCGGCGATCCGGACCAGCCCGCGGGTCCCGGGCAACTGCACTACTATCGCCGCAGCGCGGCGAAACTGGATCGCCGATTGACGATTGCCGAACGCATCTCGAAAGTGATGCTGGTCTCCGGACTGCTGCTGGCGGTAGCGCTCGCTGCGGATGTCGCGTTGCGGCTGCTCGACCAGCCGTTCGTCCTGGCGCCGGGACCGCGAGGCCTGGCGCTCACCGCCCTCGCCCTGCTGACGGCGTACACGGCCATCTTCGAGATCTATCTCGCCGAGAAAGCCGATCGCACCCTGATCCGGCAGTATCGGCACATGGGTGCGCTGTTCGTTCACGCCGCACGCGAGCTGAGCTCGGCGCGCCGCGCCGCCGACCGCATTGGAATCTTGCGCGCCCTGGGCCAGGCTTGCCTTGCCGAGCATGCACAATGGATCCTGTCGCACCGCGACAAGCGCATCGACGGCTTGCGCTGGTAGCGCGACCGAGCACTGGAGAATCGTTATGCGAACCTTGACCGGCTGGCACTTGCGCTTCGCGCTGCTGTTCCTGGCTGCAACCCTTCCGGGCCTGTTCATGCCACTTCGCGCGCAGGAGCCCGAGGATCCGCCGCCTGAACCGGATCCTGCGATGGAAGCGAGCGACGGCGCCGATGAACGGGTCGACGCCGATGAACCTGACGAAGAGGCCGTCGAGGACGAGGACGCGACCGACGGTACCGATGGGGATTCGGGCGACGGGTCCATGCTTGATGCGATCGCGTCCGACGATGAGGACGACGGCGACTGGTGGATCGACCAGCCATTCGACGAGTCCGACGACGCGATCCCGGTCGATGCTGAACTCGACGCGACGGGCGAAGGCTGGGAAGTCGTCGCGTTCGAGAATGACGGCGACGGCGTCGAGGATGTCGAAGCCGTCCCGGCCGACGGCATTCATGATTCGGGCGACATGCCGGTCGTGAAGCCGCGGGCGAAGCAGGCTCCCGCTGGCGGCGGCGCAGATACGCCCTATTCGATCGGCGGCAAGCCGATCCGCGACGCGGGCGCCCCATGGCAGGCGCAGATCTTCTATCCGCGCCGGCATCCGCGCTGGGAGGAAGAGCTCCAGAAGGGCATGCCGCTGTGGCAGAAGCAGCACTACTGCGGCGGAACGCTGATCGCCGACGACTGGGTGCTGACCGCCGCCCACTGCATCGATGACAGCATGGTCCGCGCCGGTTACCGCATTCGCCTGGGGGCGGAAGACATTTCAAAGGATGACGGCATGGTCTTCCGGATCGACCGAATCGTCCGGCATTCAGGCTACGCCCAGCGCGCCCATCCCGATGCGCCCGCGGCGCCGCTGCCACAGCCGAACATGTATGCGAATGACATCGCGCTCGTTCATATCGTCGATGACGGTCCGCGGCGACCCCGCGACCCGAACCAGATTCGCCCGATCGCGCTGTACCAGGGAGCGGCGCCCGCTTCGGGAACGCAGGTCACTGGCAGCGGCTGGGGAAAGACTCAGCCTGTCGATCAGCACGCGCCGAACGCCGTCTTGCTGAAGGTCGATCTGCAGGTGATGGACGTCCAGACCTGCCAGAGACTCCCGAACTACGGCCCCGAACGCGTCGACAACACGGTGATCTGCGCGGCTCGAAAAGGCCAGTCCACTTGCCGCGGCGACAGCGGCGGTCCGCTCACGCTGACCAACGGGGCGCCGAGACTGGTCGGCATCATCAGCTGGGGGAAGTCACGCTGTAATGGCGATGGACAGCCCAGCGTGTACACGAGCGTCGTGGCCCACGCGGACTGGATACGCAAGGCGATGACGCTCGATGCGTCGAGAAGCGCCCTGCCCTGATAGCTGAGTGAACAAGGCGATTCACCCCGGCCCGAACCGGGATGAATCGCCCCGCGACCGTTGGTCAGCCGCCGGCCGGCGGCGGTTCCGGATCCGATACCTTGTCGCCGCCCGACTGTTCGCCATCGGCGGAATTCGCGTCCGTCGCCGGCGCCACCTCGACAGGTGCCGGTTCCGGCGCAGCCTCGGCAGCGGCTTCCGGCGCCGCTTGTTCGTTCTTCGCGCATGCCGCAAGCAGCATGACCGCGGCGATCGCCGCGCATATCGACTTGTACGATGTCATGGGCTTTCACCCCCCCGTTGTAATGATTGGATGTGGATCAACCCCAAGCCGGATCGAGACTAGTCGAACCCGATCCTGTTCAGCAACTGCAGGAACCGGGGATCCTGACGAAGCGGGTCCAGGAAAGGGTCATTGCGCAGGTAGATGAGTCCCGAATCACCCGCCGCGAGGGCCTGCTGGAGCCGCGCGATGGACTCGTCAATCTCACCCAGCTGGGCGAGGACCTGGGCCTGCTGATACAGCACTCGATCGCCGTGCTGGGCTGCCAGACCGGCGAGCGTTGAACGGGCTGCGTCGCCGTCGCCGAGTCGCTGCTCGAGGATCGCAAGACCGCTCAACCGGAAGTCGTCGACCGGTTCCGCCTCATAGGCGGCACGCGCCTCATCGAGGCGTCCGAGCAACGAGAGCGCGTCGCCGATCGCGGCGTGGGCGCGCGACAGGCGCGGATTCAGTTCGAGCGCCTTGCGGGCCGGTGCGATCGAGGCCTCGTAGCTGCGGGCCGCAAACTCGATCGATGCGGCAGCGCGATGGATCAGCGGATTGAGCGGGTCCAGCAGCAGTGAGCGCTGCATCGCCTCGGCCGCCTCGCGCTTCCGCCCGCAGCGCGCACTGTACTGGGCATAGCGCGCCATCACCGTGGCCTCGCCGTTGCCGAGCTCCCTCGAGCGCTCGTAGGGCGCCCGCGCGGCGCGCGCATCGAGGCGTCCCTGGAACAGCGTGAACCCCAGCGTCGAATGGGCATCGGCCAGGTCCGGCGCAATTGCGATCGCGCGCTCGGCCGATGCGATCGCAGCATCGTAGAGTCCGTCCACTTCGCTGACTGAGCCGTACTGGTTCGCGATTGCCGTCAGCGATCGCGCGCGGGCGGCATGGGCCGCCGCATAGGACGGATCGGCGGCGATGGCGGCATCGAACTGTACGAGCGCCGCGCGCTCCGAGGCTTCGTCGGCGCTCAGGTCGTACAGGGCCCGGCCGCGCAGGTACGCATCGTATGCGGCGACGATCCGGGTTCCACCGGTTGCCGCCAGGGCAATGTCGCCATCCGTCTGACCGCCGGGCGTCATCCTCGCAACGAGTTCCGATGCGACCGTGCCGGCGATCTCGGTCTGCACCTTGAAGATGTCGTTGATCGAGCGCTCGAAGGTCTTCGACCAACGGCTGAATCCGGTCTCGCCGTCGATCAGGTCCGCGGCAACGCGCACCGTGTCGCCGGAACGCCGCACGCTGCCGTCCAGGAGATATGCGACACCGAGCTGTTCCGCGATGGACGTGGCATCGGCCGTGCTGTCCCGGAATGTCTCGGCGGATGCCTGCGCCATCACCTGGAGCTTGTCGCTCTGCGCGAGCGTCGCGCGCAGTTCCTCGGACAAGCCATCGGAAAAGTACGCCTGGCCCTCATCGCCGCTCAGATTCGCGAACGGCAACACGGCGACGCTGTTGCCGGCAGCCCTCGACCGGCCACCCAGAAGACCCTGCCTCCAGGCGAAGTAGCCGGCCACACCGGCAACCGACGCACCTGCCGCTGCGATCAGCACGCCACGGCGCGACATTGCGCGCCCGGGCGCTGAGCTGGAAGTATCGCGCGCCGGCTGGCCAGACTGGCCGGCGGCGGCGACGCCGCGGAGGATCGCGTCGAACGCCGGGTCCGAGGGCTCTCCGCGCCATCGCGACAGGTCGATGGAATGGTATTGCCGGAATCCGATCGGTGGCAGCGTGCCGTCCAGCGACACTGGCACGAGCTTGCGCAGGTCCCGGCCCCTCGCCGCTTCGTCCAGCACCCAGTCGGAAGCGACCGAGGTTTTCGACCAGACGACGACGACCGCATCGCAGTTGTCGAGCGCCGCTTCAATCGACTTGGCAAACGCGGCACCGCCCTCGATCAGCGCATCCCACCAGACCTCGAGCCCGGCTGCCTTCAGCGCTTCCGCCAGCCGGGAGGCGCGTTCCTGATCGGCCCGGGCATAGCTCAGGAATGCCGTGCGGGGCTTGCCGTCAGCGCGCGATGACTGCGTGCCGGACATCGATTCGAGTTCCCCCAGGCCAGATTGGCCATGATAGTCGTTTGTACGGTAGGTAATCGGAGCACTGCCATGAATTCACGACTGCGGATGACGGCGGCTTGCGCCATTGCGCTCGCGATGCTCCAGACCGCGGCCGGCGCGGCTGGCACGGAATGCGCTCTGAACGGCAATCCGGCCTGCGTCAGTGCGATCAACCTGGGGACGATATCCGGCGACGCTGATTCGCAGGGCATCACTCGGGTCGGCACCGGTGAAGCGTTCTTCACGGTCCAGGTCCAGGAAACGTCCGGCGTGCATCCGCGCCCGCTGAATGCCCGCGTGACACTCCAGGTGCCGCCGCAAGTCGACTATGACCTGATCGTCCGCTGCACGTCGTGCGTGAGTCCGGTGGCGTTCACCGCCAAGCAGGGATTCGGCGCGACAGAGGTAATCGATGTGACCCGCGCGGATACCTTTGCCGAAAACACGTTTGCGATCGTGATCGAGATCCGCCACTTCGCCGGAAGCGGCTGCGGGCAGTGGAAACTGACAATCAATGGCAATACGCCCACCGCCAAGACCCCGCTGTCTTGCGCCTGAGCGGGATCAGCCCGCCAGCCGGTCGGCGTCGGCGCCCAGGCTGGCGTGACGGATCGCTGAGATCTCGTCGCGCACTTTGGCCGCCTTCTCGAACTCGAGATTGCGCGCGAGCTTGAACATCTCGGCCTCGAGCTTGCGGATCTGCTGCAACGCCTGATCGGGGGTCATCCGCACGAACTTGCTCCGAACCCAGTCGCCGGCGGGCACCATGCGCGCGCCCTCCATGATGTCCTGCACCGACTTGCGGATAGAGGTCGGCACGATGCCGTGCTCCGCGTTCCATGCCAGCTGCTTGTCACGGCGCCGGCTCATCTCGGCGATCGCGCGTTCCATCGAACCGGTCATCCGGGCGGCGTACAGGATGGCCGAGCCGCGTTCGTTCCGTGCCGCGCGGCCCACGGTCTGGATCAGCGAACCCGCGGATCGCAGGAATCCTTCCTTGTCGGCGTCCAGGATCGCGACCAGCGACACCTCGGGCAGGTCCAGACCCTCGCGCAGCAGGTTGATGCCGACCAGCACATCGAACTTGCCGAGCCGCAGGTCGCGGATGATCTCGACGCGCTCCACCGTCTCGATGTCCGAGTGCAGGTAACGCACCTTGACGCCGTGTTCGTCGAGGTAGCCGGTCAGGTCTTCCGCCATGCGCTTAGTCAGCGTCGTCACGAGGACGCGCTCCAGGCGCTCGACGCGGATGCGGATCTCGGACAACAGGTCGTCCACCTGCGTCGAGACCGGGCGCACCTCGATCGCCGGATCCACGAGGCCGGTGGGCCGCACGACCTGTTCGACAACCTGGCCTGACTTCGCGAGTTCGCGATCGGCGGGCGTCGCCGACACGTAGATCGTCTGCGGCTGGAGCTGCTCGAACTCGTCGAAGCGCAGCGGCCGGTTGTCGAGCGCCGATGGCAGGCGAAATCCGTACTCCACCAGAGTTTCCTTGCGCGAACGGTCGCCGCGGTACATACCTTGCAGCTGCGGGATCGTCACGTGGCTCTCGTCGATGACGAGCAGCGAGTCTTTCGGCAGGTAATCGAACAGGCAGGGCGGCGGCTCGCCCGGCAGGCGGCCCGACAGGTAGCGCGAGTAGTTCTCGATTCCCGCGCAATAGCCGAGCTCAGTGATCATCTCGAGGTCGAACAGTGTGCGCTGCTCGAGCCGCTGGGCTTCGAGCAGCTTGTCCGCGGCGCGCAGTTCCGCCAGCCGCGCGCGGAGCTCGACCTTGATCTCGTCGATCGCCGCCGTCAGGCGCTCGCGCGGCGTCACGTAGTGCGTGGACGGGAAAACGGTCAGGCGCGGCACCTTGCGGAGCACCTCGCCGGTCAGCGGATCGAAATACGAGAGCGCCTCGATCTCCTCGTCGAAGAACTGCACGCGCACGGCGTCGCGCTCGGACTCGGCGGGAAAGATGTCGACGACGTCGCCGCGCACGCGGAACGTCCCCTGGCGGAGATCCACTTCGTTCCGGGTGTACTGCATGTCGGCCAGGCGGCGCAGCAGCTGGCGATGGTCCATGCGGTCGCCGCGGACGAGGTGCAGCACCATGCGGAGGTAGGCCTCCGGGTCGCCGAGGCCATAGATCGCGGAAACCGTCGCGACGATGATCGAATCTGGGCGCTCCAGCAGCGCCTTGGTCGCGGACAACCGCATCTGCTCGATGTGCTCGTTGATCGAGGCGTCCTTCTCGATGTAGGTGTCCGAGGAAGGCACGTAGGCTTCCGGCTGATAGTAGTCGTAGTAGGAGACGAAGTACTCGACCGAGTTGTGCGGGAAGTACGAGCGAAACTCGCCATAGAGCTGGGCCGCGAGCGTCTTGTTGTGCGCGAGCACGAGCGTCGGCCGCTGGATCGCCTGGATCACGTTGGCGATCGAAAAGGTCTTGCCCGATCCCGTCACGCCGAGCAGCGTCTGGTGGGCCAGTCCCGAACCGATGCCGTCCACCAATGCGGCAATGGCCGCCGGCTGGTCGCCCGCGGGTGTGTAATCCGCCTTGAGTTCGAATGCCCTAGGTTCGATCGCCCTGCCCTCGCATTGCAACGCAAAATTCCTTCCCGTACCTTAGCCGGGTTCGCCACGCCAAGGTACCCCCTTGTGACCATCCGGCTCGCCAAACGTGTCCAGCGCATCAAGCCCTCGCCGACGCTCGCTGTCACCGCGCGCGCGGCGCGGCTCAAGGCCGAGGGCAAGGACATCATCGGGCTCGGGGCCGGCGAACCGGATTTCGACACGCCGGTCCACATCGCCGATGCCGGCGTCGCAGCCATCCGCGCCGGACACACGCGCTACACGAACGTCGACGGCACGAATGAACTCAAGGACGCGATCATCGCGAAGTTCCGGCGCGACAACGGCCTCGAGTACGCGCGGAACCAGATTCTCGTCTCGAGCGGCGCCAAGCAGACGGTGTTCAACCTGTGCTGCGCGCTCCTCGACTCTGGCGACGAGGCGATCAAGTTCTCGGTCAACGCGGCCGGCGAAGTGGTCCTGCACCGGCCACGCCCGGCGAAGGGCCTGCGCCGCCCCCAGCCCGACCGATTCGACGCTGTGCGGGGCCGCGCCGACGTGCGCTGGCGGACCGACGAGTTGATGAAGCTGCTGCGCACCGACGACTGATGCTGCTGGTTGACACCAACGTCCTGGTGGACGTTCTGCAGAACGACCCGCAATGGGCCGACTGGTCCATCGCCCAGATGCGCGCGCAGTCCAGCCTTCACGCCCTGGTGATCAACCCCATCATCTACGCCGAGATGTCCTTGTCTTTCTCGACCCTGGAAGCGCTCGACGATGTCGTGGACACGCTGGCGCTGGAATTGCGCGAGATACCGCGGCCCGCCCTGTTCCTGGCGGCCAAGGCTTACGCGCGGTACCGCAGGCGCGGTGGCAGCAAGCTGCAGGTGCCGCCGGACTTCTTCATCGGCGCCCATGCTGCCGTCGAGGGTTGGCCCCTGCTGACGCGCGACGCCAGCTGGTTCAGAACCTACTTTCCGACGCTCGACGTGGTGGCGCCTTGAGGGCGGGCCTCAGAGTGCTGCACCTTGCCGCCTGAAAGGCCCATGCCGCGCACCGCCGGAACCTCAGCCTGCGTTTAGGAAGAACATACCGGTCATCAGTTGGAGAACGAATGTGATCCCCAAGAACACCATCTGCCTCTGGTACGACGGCACCGCGCAGGACGCCGCCAAGTTCTATGCCCAGACCTTCCCCGACAGCGCGGTGGGAGCGGTCCATCGCGCGCCCGGCGACTACCCCGCGGGCAAGCAGGGCGATGTCTTGACGGTCGAGTTCACCGTCATCGGCATCCCTTGCCTGGGCCTGAACGGCGGCTCGGCGTTCAAGCACGACGAGGCGTTTTCGTTCCAGGTGGCGACTGACGACCAGGCCGAAACCGACCGCTTGTGGAACGCGATCGTGGGCAACGGCGGCCAGTAGAGTGCCTGCGGCTGGTGCAAGGACAAGTGGGGCCTGTCGTGGCAGATCACGCCACGCGCCCTCATCGCCGCGATCACCGATCCTGATCCCGCCGCAGCCAAGCGCGCTTTCGAGGCGATGATGGAGATGGGAAAGATCGACATGGCGGCGATTGAAGCGGCCCGGCGGGGTTGACGGTGCTGAGTTCGTTTGCGATGGCCGCATAAGACTTGGGAACATGCGTTCGGACTTGCGGCGCATCGAGTGACCGCTTTCCGTTGAGCTGCCGGGCACCCGATCCGGCCAGGAGCGGACGGTGACGAGGGGAACCTACCGGGTCGCATAGTGGGTCGCCAAGGTCGAACATGATCAACTAAGCAGGC
>JANNHT010000259.1:0-8231 GCA_031404555.1 Gammaproteobacteria bacterium | reverse complement strand
ATCGAACCACCGACCAACTGGTTAAAAGCCAGATGCTCTACCACTGAGCTAACGGCCCGCCGGAGGGCGCGAATCATACCTGAGCGTGAATCACCGATCACCTGACGGACCGGGATTGACTCAGATCAGGGCGACGGCTGTGCGGCCACAGGATGATGCTTGCGGAGGAGCCCGTCGTGAGACTTCCGCAAGCATGGTTGCTGCTTTTCATCCTGTTGCCGGGTCAGGCGCACGCCGGCGACGCCATCGATCGCTTGCTCGGTGATGGCAAAGTCCGCCTCGACCTGCGCTATCGGTACGAGAGCGTCGAGCAGGAGGACAAGCCGCTGACGGCGGCCGCGAACACGCTGCGGCTGCGGCTCAATCTCGCGTCCGGCAGCTTCCATGGCATTTCCGGGCTGCTGGAATTCGATCACATCGAGTCGCTCGGCACCGAGCGCTTCGACGACACGCGAAATGGCCATGTCGACTATCCGGTGGTCGCCGATCCGGAAGGCAGCGACTTCAACCAGGTCTGGCTGCAGGTCGCGGGCGGCAAGGAAACGATCCTGCGGCTCGGGCGGCAGCGCATCAATCTCGACAACGAGCGCTACATTGGGGCCTCGGGCTGGCGGCAGAACGAACAGACTTACGATGCCCTTCGACTGGAAACGAAGGCGCTGCCCGGCGCGACCCTCAACTACGCATTCATCGATCGCGTGCAACGTGTATTCGGCCCCGATTCGGGCAGTCCGCCCGCCACACTGGACGGTGACAGCCACCTGCTGAACTTGAAGCTGACATCGCTGCCATTGGGTGCGCTGTCGGCCTATGGCTATCACCTGGATTTCGACAATGCCCCGCAGTTGTCGTCCGATACGCTCGGCCTGGGCTTTGACGGCAAGAGAAAGTTTGGGTCGG
Organism: Gammaproteobacteria bacterium; assembly: GCA_031404555.1. Taxonomy (GTDB): domain Bacteria; phylum Pseudomonadota; class Gammaproteobacteria; order Steroidobacterales; family Steroidobacteraceae; genus SCUD01. Next base: position 7,331 of record JANNHT010000259.1, on the reverse strand, counting down.
ACTGGACGCTCGCGTGGGCACTCGAGTACGCGCGCCAGCAGGAGGCCGGCGATAACGCGACCGACATCGATGCCCATCACTCGCTGGTCGAGGTCCGGATGCAGAACTCCGCGGTGACGTTCATCGCGGGCCACGAAGTCCTGTCAGGCGAACGCAGCGTTACACCTGCTGCGGCCAATGCCGCGTTCCAGACGCCGCTGGCAACTCTGCACAAGTGGCAGGGCTGGGCGGACAAGTTCCTGACGACGCCTCCTGCCGGAGTCGAAGACAGCTATCTGGGTTTCGACACCCGGGTCGCGGACTGGAAGGTCCAGGCCGCCTGGCACCGCTTTTCGGCGGATGCAACCGGCGTCCGATACGGAACGGAACTCGATCTCCAGGTCTCCCGGCAATTCGCCGGCCGTTACGACCTGCTCGTGAAGTACTCGGACTATGCCGCGGACGGACTCTTCACCGATACGCAGAAGTTCTGGGTCCAGCTGGGCGCTGCATTCTGAACCGGAGCTGGGCAACCGGATGGCGTTCGTCTCGCGGGCACGGCCGTGGCTGCGTAGTATTGCGCTGTGTTTCCATGTCCACGAGCACAACGGGACTGCGCCGCAGGAGGCCCGGATGCCGCATTGAGCCCTGCGACGGGCGCGGCGTGAGTTCGGCCGTCTTTCCGTCGGTCGCCCGGACCATCGTCCGTGACGATGGCGACGCCTACCGCTTCTGCTCGACCTGCGCCTTCTCGCAGGCCTGCCTGTCCGAAGGAATGGACAAGGGCGCCCTGCGGGAACTGCACGTGCTGGTCGAACACGTCGGGCCGATCCCGGCCGGGACCCACATCTTTCGCGCGGGCGATCGATTCGATGCGATCGCCGCCGTGCGCGGCGGTACCGTCAAGACGAGCCGCGTGGACCGGGAAGGCTGCGAACAGGTGCTCGGCTTCCACCTGCCGGGCGAGATCATCGGACTCAGTGCCATCGATCGCGGGCGCTACCCCTGCAATGCCATTGCGCTCGACCCGGTGCAGTTGTGCCACTTCTCGTTCCCGAAGATCGCACTCCTCGCCAGGCGGATGCCGGGCCTCCAGAAGAAGCTCTTCAGCCTCCTGAGCCGGGACATCGGTCACGCGGAGCGCATGGCCGGCGATCATTCGGCGGACGAACGGATTGCCGCCTTCCTCGTCGACCTGTCGCAGAGGCTGGCCGCCCGCGGATTCGCGGCGAGCCGCTTCCAGCTCACGATGCCGCGCACCGATATCGCAAGCTATCTCCGGCTCGCACCTGAAACGGTCAGCCGGGTGCTCAGGCGGTTGCAGGACGAGGGCCGGATCGCCGTGCGCAGGCGTGAAGTGGAACTCAAGGACGCCGCTGGCCTGGCAAGCCTCGCGGAGCGCATGCTCGGCACTTGACCTGGATCAGGGCCGGCTTGCCAGTCCGATTCGAGAATGGCGCCTTGATCCAGGTCAGTGCGACGAGAGCGGCTTGCCGGCACGCTGGGATCGGCCATTCGAACCGGAGAATGTCATGACCACTCGCCTGCCAGTTTTTGTCGCCGCACTGTTTGTCATTGCCGGCTGCGGTTCCGGTCCGGACTCGGAAAGCACCGCGGACACCGGCGGTTCGGCCAAGGGCGATTTCGGTCCGCCGCAGGGCGAGCCCATCCAGGCGCTGCTGACCTCCCCGCCCAACGTGCCGCCACCGACCGGCCGCAGCGCGCCGGCGAAAGTCATTGTCGAGCTGGAAGTCGTCGAGAAGGAGATGGCGATCTCCGAGGGCGCGACTTATACGTTCTGGACCTTCGGCGGCACGGTGCCGGGCAGCTTCATCCGCGTGCGTCAGGGCGACACAGTCGAGTTCCACCTGATGAACGCGCCGGACAGCAAGATGCCTCACAACATCGACCTGCACGGCGTGACGGGTCCCGGCGGCGGGGCCGCATCGAGTTTCACGGCCCCCGGCCATCGCTCGCGCTTCACCTTCAAGGCGCTCAATGCGGGGCTCTACGTCTACCACTGCGCCACCGCGCCGGTCGGCATGCACGTCGCGAACGGCATGTATGGCCTCATCCTCATCGAGCCGCCGGAGGGCATGCCGGCCGTCGATCGCGAGTACTACGTCATGCAGGGCGACTTCTACACCACGGGCCGCTACCGCGAGAAAGGGAACCAGCCTTTCGACATGGAGAAGGCGATCGACGAGCGTCCGACCTACGTGCTGTTCAATGGCTCGGAAGGCTCAATGACCGGCGACAAGGCGCTCACGGCAAAGACCGGAGAAAACGTCCGGCTCTACGTGGGCAACGGCGGACCGAACCTGGTTTCCAGCTTCCACGTGATCGGCGAGATCTTCGACAAGGTATGGTTCGAGGGCGGCACGCGCTTTCAGGAAAATGTTCAGACCACGCTGATCCCGGCGGGTGGTGCCGCGATGATGGACTTTCACATCGAAGTCCCGGGAAGCTACATCCTGGTGGACCACAGCATCTTCCGCGCCTTCAACAAGGGCGCGCTCGCGATTCTCAAGGCCGAGGGTCCCGAGAACAAGTTGATCTATTCAGGCAAGGAAGTGGACGAGATGTATCTCGGCGACCGTGCGCTGCCGAACCTTGCAGCCGTCACGGTTGCAGCGGCAGCTGCGAAATCCGGCGCGCTCACGGTCCAGCAGCAGATCGAGGCTGGCAAGGCCTTGTTTGCCGGCACCTGCTCGACTTGCCACCAGGCCGATGGGCGTGGTCTCGAGGGAATATTCCCTCCGCTCGCGAAGTCCGACTGGTTTGCCAGGGACACGAGCAAGGTGCCGCTCGCGGTGCTGAAGGGACTCCAGGGAAAGCTCACGGTCAACGGCAGGGATTACAACTCGGTCATGCCGCCGATGACGCAGTTGACGGATGATGAGGTGGCGAATATCTCGACCTATGTGTTGAACACCTGGGGCAACCCGGGCGGCAGAATCACCAAGGCGGACGTCGCCACCATGCGCAAGCAAGCAGTGGCTGCCTCGGCGGAGCATTGACCTGAATCCTGCGATCGAATGGCTCGCGCTCGCGTTGCTCGCCGCGCCGTCGCTGGCAGCCAATGGGAGCCCGGGCGTGTGGGCGACGCTTCCGGGTGGGCGGTTCCGCTCGGCGCTGGCTCTCGACGACTCGTCACAGGGAGCGCAGGTCAGGCCCTTTGTCATGATGGAAACGCCTGTGACGAACGGGCAGTTCCTCAGCTTTGTCCGGGCGAACCCACGCTGGCAGCGCCACCAGGCACCGACCACGCTCGCTGAACCCCGTTACCTGTCGCACTGGGAGGGTCCGGCGCGCCTCGGCGCGGCGGCGCTGGCGGATCGGCCGGTCATCTGGGTGAGCTGGTTTGCCGCGAACGCCTACTGCGAGGCTCAGGGAGCGCGGCTGCCCACCTGGACCGAATGGGAATACGCGGCGGCTGCGGACGCCACGCGGCGAGACGCGAGAACCGATCCCGCGTGGCGCGAGCGAATTCTCGCCTGGTATTCGGTGCCATCGAACGTCCCGCTGCCCGCGGTCGGACTGGGCGAACGCAACGCCTACGGAATCCGGGACCTGCACGGGATGGTCTGGGAATGGGTGGACGATTACTCCGCAATGCTGGTGTCCTCCGACAATCGCGAACAGGGCGATGCGGACGAACTGCGATTCTGCGGAGCGGGCTCGATCTCGACCTCGGACCGCGACAACTACGCTGTCCTGATGCGGATTGCGATGCTGTCCTCGCTTGAGGGAGCGAATGCGACCGCCAACCTGGGCTTCCGATGCGCGCGCGACCCATGATTCTAGCCCGGATCATCGCAGCGCTGTCGGTACTGCTCGCCTGCACGACTTGGGCCGCGGCGAATCAGGCCAGGGCACCGCTGCCGCGTGATTCCGTCTATCAGCTCGATGCCCGACTGACGGACCAGACTGGCCAGCCGCGGGCGTTTCGGAGCCTGCGCGGCCGTCCGCGCGTGGTGACGATGTTCTATACGAGCTGCCAGTACGTATGCCCGCTCATCGTCGATCGCGTCAGGGCGGTCGAGAGGGCGCTCGCACCGCGCGAACGCGAGCGGGTTGGCCTGGTGTTGTTCAGCATGGATCCGAAGCGGGATTCTCCCGAGGCACTCCAGCGGCTCATGGTAGAGCGAAAGCTCGATGCGACGCGCTGGACGCTGCTGCGCCCCGATCCGGCGGATCTGCGCGCCATCGCCGGCGTGCTCGGCATCCGTTACCGCGAACTGGCGGACGGTGAATTCAATCACACCACGGCACTCGTCCTGCTGGACGCCGAGGGCCGCGTTCTCGCCCGTACGGACCAGGTCAGCGCCGAACGGGATGCGGAGTTCGTCGCAGCGGTCAGGGCGGCCGCGCGCTGACGTTGAGCGCCTGGTAGCGCGTCGGGTCCGGCAGGCCGGCCTCGCTGAAACCCTGGCGGCGCAGCCGGCAGGCCTCGCAACGGCCGCAGGCGCGGCCCTCGTCGTCCGGCTGGTAGCAGGTGACTGTTACCGCGTAGTCCACACCGAGCGCGGTGCCGCGGCGGATGATGTCCACTTTCGAGAGTGCGATCAGCGGCGCGTGGATGCGAAGCGTCGCGCCTTCTACGCCCGCGCGGGTCGCGAGGTTCGCCATGCGCTCGAAGGCCGCGATGTATTCCGGGCGGCAATCCGGATAGCCCGAGTAGTCCACTGCATTGACGCCGATGAAGAGGTCGTTCGCGCCGACGGTCTCGGCGTAGCCGAGCGCGCAGGCCAGGAACACGGTGTTCCGCGCCGGCACGTAGGTGACGGGGATGCCGGTCGTCGCAGATTCCGGGACCGCAATCGACGCGTCGGTCAGCGCCGAGTGGCCAAACTCACCGATCGGCATCGCAAGCACTTGATGGCGCAGGACGCCGGCCGCCTGTGCAACGCGCCGCGCCGCGTCGAGCTCGGCGCGATGGCGCTGGCCGTAGTCGAAGGACAGGGCATGGCAGGCGTAGCCGTCCGCCTGCGCGATCGCGAGCACGGTCGCGGAATCGAGCCCGCCCGAGACGAGCACGACCGCCGGGCGCCCCGCCGCTGCCTTAGCGGCCAGGCTGGTCTCCCCAGAGCAACTTGTGCAGCTGCACCTGCAGGCGCACGGGCAGCCGGTCCGCCAGGATCCAGTCGGCGAGCAGTCCCGGCGCGACTTCGCCGTAGCTCGGCGAGAACAGCACCGGGCAACCGCGGTCGAGCCCTTCCTTCCGCACGCGCGCCCGGGCCCACTCGTAGTCGGCGCGATCGCAGATGACGAACTTCAGCTGGTCGCTCTCCCGAAGCCCCTGCACGCGAAGCGCGAGATTGCGCTCCACCTCACCTGATCCGGGCGTCTTGATGTCGATGACGCGCGACACCCGCGTATCGACCGGGCTTGCGTCGATGGCGCCGCTGGTCTCGAGCGAGACGAGAAAGCCCGCATCGCACAACTCGGACAGGAGGGCGAGGCAGGGCTTCTGCGCGAGCGGCTCGCCGCCGGTCACGCAGGCATGGCGTACGCCGGCGGCACGCGCTTCCTCGACGAGCGCCGCGATCGTCCGCCACTCGCCACCCTGGAAGGCGTAGGTCGTGTCGCAGTAACGGCAGCGCAGCGGACAACCGGTGAGCCGGATGAAAAACGTCGGCCAGCCGACCGCATCCGCCTCACCCTGGAGCGAATGGAAGGTCTCGGTGATCCGGAGCCGCGCCGCAGCCGGCACGGCCGCAGCTTCGACGGCCATCAGGTCTCCTCAGCGGTTTTCGGCGGCCAAGCGCTCGAGACGGGTCGCCGCCTCGGCCGCGGCCGGCGTACCGGCATAGTCCCGGGTGACGCGCGTGAGCGTCGCCCGTGCCAGATCGTAGCGCTTGAGTTCCTGCTGGCAATAGCCGGCCTTCAACAGGGCATCCGGCGACTTGCGCGCGCCCGGGTAGTCGGCCAGCACGCCGTCGAACGCGGCGAGCGCCGCCGGATAGTCGCGGCGCACGTAGTGCGTCTCGCCGAGCCAGTAGAGCGCGTTCGAGGCGAGCTCGTGGTCCTTGTAGCGCGCCAGGAATCCGGTGAATGCGGCGGCCGCGGCGTCGTACTGGCCGTCCCTCAGCAGCTGGATCGCCGCCTGGTAATCGGCATCCGGTCCGGCGGTGGGCCCAGCGGTTGACGGGCCCGCGGCGGCCGCGGCTTCTGCCGCCTTCAGTCGTGCATCGAGATCCACGTACTGGTCGCGCTGCTGGGCCCGCGCGCGCTCGAGGTCGTGCTGGAGCTTCTCGATCTCGCCGCGCAGGCGGCGCAGCTCCGCGTCCTGGGTGGTGAGCTGGCGCTGCATCTCGAGCAGGCCCTGGTTCGCAAGCTGACGCTCCAGCGCTGCCACGCGGGCCTCGAGGACTTCGATGCGCTCGCCCTTCGATTGGGCGGCGGCCGGGACGGCGGCCAATGCGCCGCAGAGCGCGAGCGCCCCGCTGCTGATCCAGAGTCGCACGGGATCAGCGCCCGTAGACGATCTCGACGCGCCGGTTCTTTTCGTAGGCCGCCTCATCGCTGCCCTCGGCTGCCGGTCGTTCCTCGCCATAGCTCACGGTCGTGAGCTGAGAGTCGCCCGCGCCCTGGAGCGTCAGCGCCTGGCGCACGGCCTGTGCGCGCCGTTCCGCGAGTGCGATGTTGTACTCGCGGGAACCGCGTTCGTCGGTGTGCCCTTCGAGGCGCACCTGAGTGCCGGCGGAGCCCGCCAGGTGGCGCGCGTGTGCGTTGATCAGCGCGGTGAATTCCGGGCGGATGTCGCTCTGGTCGAACTCGAAATAGATGATGGTCGCCACACCCGCAGGTGCTGCGCCGACCGCGCCGATCACGGTACCGCCTGGAAGGTCCTGTCCCTGCCCCACCTGGCCTTCGCCGGTTCCCGCCGTGCTGCCCGCCTGGCTGGAAGTGTCCGCACCGGACTCTGGAACCGTGGTCGGCTTCTTCGGGCAACCGCCGAGCCCGAGGCCGACGATCGCGATCAACAGGATTGGCAACCAGCGCCTGCGTCGCGCCGTTAGACGCTAGTGCGTCGTCCATTTGAGACTCCGTTGCGCCAACCGCCTGCAGGAAACCTTGGATCGCCGGCTCAGGCGAAATATCCGGAAGAAGCGTGCCCTGCGACATCGCCGATTGGCGGATCAATATGATATCGATCTGGCGCTTGAGCATATCGACCTGGAATTTACGCAGGGCGGTGGCGTCTTGAAACGAAGGCACGACGTCGGCCGATAACGTTCCGAGCGAGCGCGCGACGCGCACTGCGGCCTCCAAGTGCGCCATCGTGTATGGCTCGCCGTTGATCACGGCGATGGTCGTGTCACGTGGGTAGTGCACGTTGAGCGGCG
>JANNHT010000258.1:0-8027 GCA_031404555.1 Gammaproteobacteria bacterium | reverse complement strand
TTCAATCTAGTCCCCGCCGCAGCTTTCGCATTTCGAGGCAGGGTCGGATACCGTCGCGATCAGGCCACGCGCTCAAGGTCCCGCCCCCGCCCCCGGTCCGGTGAGCAGCTGCCGCAGCCATGCGGACGCATCCGCCAGGGCATGGTTGCTGACGTCGGCGATCGACATAGCCTCGATGAAGCTGTGGGAAGCGCCGGGATAAATGACGCTCCGGGCGGGCACGCCGGCGGCCTGCAACCGGGCGGCCATCTGCACGCTCTGCTCGCCGAGAATGTCGCACTCGGCGATCGCGAGGAACGCAGGCGGCAGGCCGCGAAGCGAGGCGAGCAGCGGGCAGGCGAGCGGGTTCTGCGCATCGGCGTCGGCGCCAAGGTAGTTGCGCCAGTACTGGCTCATTTCCTCGCAGCCCAGCATGTACTCGGAACCGCCGTAGCGGCGACAGGTTGCCGCGGAGCAGTGGGAAACGAACGCGCCGTAATTGAGGACCAGACCGCGCAGCGGCGGCGCGGTCTGGAGCTCGTGCAGGACCAGGCCGGCAGCAATGCTCAGATTGGCGCCGGCCGAATCGCCACCGATCGCGAGGCGCCCCGCGTCGATGCCAAGCGCGCGGCCCCGCTCCGCCAGCCAGCGCACGACGTCCACGACCTGCTCGAGCGCAACCGGAAACTTGTGCTCGGGCGATAGCGCGTAGTCGATGCCGATCACGCAACAGCCGGCGCGCGCCGCGTACTCGCGCATCACCCGGTCGTGGGTATCGATGCTGAACAGCGTCCAGCCGCCGCCATGCAGGTACACGAGTCCGGGCAGCTCGCCACGCGCCGGACGATGAATGCGCAGGCGCACCTGGCCGTGCCGGGTCGGGGCCTCGAGGTTCAGTGTCTCCAGCATCGCCGGCCCGCCCCGGGTCCAGGGGGCCCGAGCCTCCTCGGTCCAGCGGCGCACCTGCGGGAAGGGAGCGCTATCGAACTGCGGATAACGCGCGACCGACGCGGCCATGCTGCGGATGAAGCGCCGGATATCCGGGTCCAGGTCGCTCCCGTTGGCGGATGCCACTTCCCCACGCGCATGGTCCATGGCTACATCCTCCGGTCGCGCTTGGGCGGTCGCCGTCGTCCAGCGATCATTTGTCATCGCGAGCGGGCCAGCTTAGGCTAGGTCCATGAGCCGCAGCACCAAGGGCGCCGACTACCAGGACATCCCGCGTCCGATCGCGGCCATGTCCGACGAATACCAGCCCGGCCATCACGACCCCCATCATCATCACAAGCGCGCGCAACTGATCTACGCCTGCGCGGGCGTGACGGTCGTCATCACCGACCAGGCGAGTTTCGTGGTCCCGCCGCAGCGCGCGGTGTGGGTGCCCGCGGGAGTGGAACACGAAGCGCACATGCGCGGCCACGTGTCGTTGCGCACCTTGTATATCGATCCGACTGCTTTCCCTGATCTCCCCACATCCTGCCGCGTGATCGAGGTGTCCTGCCTGTTGCGCGAGCTCATCATCGACGCCTGCCGTATCCCGATCGAGTACGACCTCGAGGGCCGCGACGGACGCGTGATGAACCTGCTGATGACCGAGCTGATCGCGATGCCGGCGACGCCCCTCGACGTGCCGATGCCTCAGGACCCGCGCCTGGTCAAGGTCTGCACCGCCATCCTGCGCGACCCGGGGCAACACGAGCCGCTCGAAAGCTGGGCGGACATCGCCGGTATGGGCCGGCGCACATTCACGCGCACGTTTCGCCGTGAGACCGGCGTCAGCTTTGCGACGTGGCGGCAAAGCGTCCGGCTGATGGAAGCGCTGTCGCGGCTCGCCGTGGGCCAGCCCGTCACGACGGTGGCTTACGACGTCGGCTACAACAGCCCGAGCGCCTTCACCGCCATGTTCCGTCGCGCGTTCGGCTCCGCGCCAACCCAGTACCTCGCCTCGATACCCGGCGGGAAGCCGCCGGACCAGCATCACTGACGGCGCGCCCTAGCGTCCCGGGTTCAGCTCCCGCATCCACCCGAGGAGCTCGTCCGAATCCGATCGACCGAGCGCTGCGGTGATCTCGGCGAACACCGACTCCCGTTCGTCCTGGCCGAGCTTGAACTTTGCGCGCTGCTCCACGACCTTCGCTTCGAACGGCACGATCATGCGTTTGAGCGTCTCGTAGCGCGCGCCCATCTCCGATGGGTGCCAGGCATCGGGACGACCGCGCTCCATCGCGCCCACCAGGTCATCCAGGTGCGCATCGAGCCGCGCCGGCGATTCGTCGAAGGCGATCGTCACGAGGAATTGCACAACCGCGTAATTCCAGGTCGGCGCCCAGGTCCGGTTGCTTACCCAGGACGGCGAAATGTAGCCCTGCGGGCCGCTGAACAGCAGGAGGGAGCGCGCATCGCGCTGCAGGGCCGCGCACTGCGGGTTGGAACGCGCGATATGTCCCTCGAGCGCCTCGATGCGCCGGTCGGCGCCGACGCGAGGGCGCAGCGGCAGCGGCGTCGCGCGGAAATTGCCGCCGTCGAGGGAGACGACCCAGGCGAGCGGGTGTTCGAGCACGAGACGCAGCACCTGCTCGTCGCTCGCCGGCGCGAAGATGTCGGCCCGCTCAGTCAAGACGGCCCCGGCTCGCGTCCGAGCGTCGAATGCCGCCGGCCGTAGCCCGCGTAGAGCGCGACGCCCGCGGCGATGTAGCCGGCGAGGAACAGGGCCATGAGCGGCTCGCCCCTGGCCGCCTGCATGCCGATGTCGATGAACACCGGAAGGATCATCGCGATGCAGAACACCAGCGCCGTCGCCGGAATGTAGCCGATCCAGGTCCGGCCGATCGTGAAGCCACCGAGCGGCACACGGAACGGTCGATGCAGGTCGGGCCGGTGCGAGCGCAGCCACATCGTGCAGACGCAGACGGTCGCGAACGCGAGGCCCGCGCCGATACTCACGAGGTCCGCGAGCAGGCCGATCGGGAAGAACGCGGCGGCGACTGCGGACACGGCGCCCAACACGATGATCCCGCGATACGGCGTGCGGAACCGCTCGTGCACGTGACTGAAGGCGGCCGGCAACATGCCATCGCGCGACATCTGGAACGTGATGCGCGATTGGCCGAACGCATTGACGAGGAGCACCGACGCGAGGCCCATCAACGCGCCGATCTTGACGAAGATCGCGACGCCCGGGTGGCCCATCCGGTCCACTGCCAATGCGACGGGGTCGGCGACGCCGAGCTCGCGGTACGGCACGACGCCGGTCATCACGGCGGCCACCGCCAGGTAGAGCGCCGTGCAGACGACGAGCGCGCCGAGGATACCGATCGGCATGTCGCGCTGCGGATTGCGGGACTCCGATGCCGCCGTCGAGACCGTCTCGAATCCCAGGTAGGCAAAGAACAGGATCGAGGCGGCGCGCATGATGCCGGGCCAACCGAACTGGAACCCGCCTTCGTGCGGCGGTATGAATGGCTTCCAGTTGCCCGGGTCGATCGCGCTGAATCCGACCGAGATGACGACCACGATCACCGTGACCTTCACGACGACCAGAAAGGCGTTGACCGCGGCGGATTGCCGCACGCCGGCGCAGAGCACGGCCGTCACGACCGCGATCGCAAGCACGGCGAGAAGGTTCAACGAGAACCCGCCGTCCGTACCGACGAACGGCGTCGCGAGAAACGCCGGCACCATGACGCCGAAATCGCGCAGCAGGCTCGTGAGGTAGCTCGAGAACCCGACCGCGAGCGTCGAGGACGCCAGCGTGTATTCGAGCATCAGGATCCAGCCGAGACCCCAGGCGAAGACCTCGCCGAGCGCGGCGTAGCAATAACTGTAGGACGAGCCGGACACCGGCATCGTGGAGGCAAGCTCCGCGTAGCAGAGCGCAGTGAGTGCGCAAGCCGTGCCCGCGATGACGAACGAGATCATGACCGCCGGGCCCGCGAAGTTCGCGGCGGCCATGCCTGGCAGCACATAGATGCCGGCGCCCAGGATGCAGCCGATGCCCAGCAGCACGAGGTGCAGTGGCCCGAGCGTGCGCCGCAATCCGTGCGACGTAGCGTCGGCCTGCAAGGCCTCGATCGACTTGCGGGCGAACGGGCCTGTCGTAGCGCGCGCGTTTGCGGGCATTGCTGCCACCTCGCCGTAAACGACGTTTCATAGCAAAGAACGGCCGGGCAATGTGCCGTGCGCGGGTCCGAATCCATCGCACGCGGGCCACGAGCATTCATACCGTCACGCGCTCTACACGCGTCGGCTCGCGTCTGCTATGAAGTCATCTCCACCACTCAAGGATGAAAGTCATGTCATACCGATCATCCGCAGCGGCACTGATCGCGGCAGCGATCGTGACGATGCCCGCACAGGTCGCGAACGCGACCGGTCTTGCGACCTGCGACTCGGGACCGCCAGACAAGTGGCAGTCGCAGGCGGCGCTGACCGCGAAATTGAAGAAGGAAGGATGGGAAGTGCGCAACATCAAGGTCGACGGCGGATGCTATGAAGTGTACGCGCTCGATGCCAAGGGCGAGCGCGTCGAAGCGTACTTCCATCCGGTCACGCTGGAGCGAGTAGAAATAGCCGAGTGAGCGCGGGCGCGTCGCAGTTGAGCCGCATGATTCCGGTGTGGGATGCCACGGTGCGGGTCCTGCACTGGACGCTCGTGCTGACAGTTGCAGCGGCGTGGCTCACCCGTCATAGCCCCGGTCGCTGGCATGAATGGCTCGGCTACGCGACGCTCGCGATCGTCGCGGCGCGCACGACGTGGGGATTCATCGGTTCGCGCCATGCGCGCTTTGCCGACTTCGTCGCACCGGCTTCCGTCACCGCCGCGTATGCGCGCAGTGTATTTTCCGGGCGGGAGGCGCGCTTTGTCGGGCACAACCCGCTCGGTGGGTGGATGGTGCTCCTGCTGCTGACGATGGTGGTGCTGGTCGGCGCGACCGGCTGGCTCTACACAACCGACCGGTTCTGGGGCGTCGAGTGGGTCGAGGAACTTCACGAGACGCTTTCCAACGTACTCTTCCTGTTCGTCGCGCTGCACATTCTCGGCGTCGTCTTCACGTCCGTCAGGCACCGGGAGAACCTGCCCGCGGCGATGCTGCACGGGCGCAAACGCGAGGAAGATACCTAGTCTGTGCGAGAATGGCGCCGTCATGGGGCGGCTGATCCTCGGGCTGGCGGTTTTCTTCGGCGTCCATTGCATTTCATTGCTGGCGCTGGGCTGGCGTGATCGGGTCGCCGAACGCCTGGGCAAACGGACCTGGCAGGGCATTTACTCGATCGCTGCGCTCGCAGGGATCTATCTGCTCGTCAGCGGCTACGGGGCCGCGCGGGCATCCGACGCCGTGCTGTATGCGACCCCGTCCGCGTTTCGCACCATTGCAGCGCTGCTGATGCTCCCGGCGTTCAGCCTCGTGCTCGCCTCGGTGATTCCCGGGCGCATCCGAACCGCCGCGCAACACCCCCTGCTCCTGGCGACCATGCTATGGGCGGCTGCGCATCTGCTGACCAACGGCAGCGTCGCAGATGTGCTGCTATTCGGCACGTTCCTCGTGTGGGCCGTCGCCGTCCGGATCTCGCTCCAATATCGTCCGGCACGCGCGATACGCGTTCTGCCGGCTTCGACCGCAAACGATGTGATCGTCGTCATCGGTGTGCTGGCGCTCTACGCGATATTCATTCTGTGGTTGCACGCCAGGTGGTTCGGCGTGGCACCGCTCGCCTGAGAGTGACTGGAAGAGGCCGGCACGGCGCAGTTACGGACCCTTGCCGAATCACCTGTCGTATGTCACTATGTAATACGTTCTGCAATACATATGGTGATACATGGCAGCCTTCAGCCTGCGGCTCCCGGAGGACCTTGAATCGCGGCTCGACGAGGAAGCGCGGCGCGCGGGCGTGGCGCGCTCCGAAATTGCGCGCGCAGCAATCGCGGAGTTTCTCGCACAGAAGGAGCGGCAGCGAACCATCGCTGCATTCGTCGCGGAAGCGCGCGCCGCGTACGCGAATCCGAAGATTCGCAAGAACGCCCTCGCCCTGGCCGAAGAAGCTCTACCGCTCGACAATGAAGGGCTGCGCGTCGCCGAAAGCCGGGGGCGGTACGGCGGGAGCTCTGCCACGGGCCGGCGCGGGAAGAAGCGCCAATGAGACGCGGCGAAATCTGGACCGCGAACCTCAACCCATCCCGCGGCGCCGAGATCGGCAAGATCAGGCCCGTTCTGATCGTTCAGGCCGATGAGCTGATCGATGCGGCGACACCGATGGTCGTCGTACTGCCGCTGACGACGCATGTGTACCCAGAGTTCAGGCTGTGGCGGGTCACGGTGCCCGCGCGGGACCGTCTCAGGGAAAACTGCCAGGTCGTGGTCGATCAGCCGCGAGCGCTCGATCGGACCCGCCTTGGCGAAGGACCACTCACGATCCTGACGCCCGCGGAACTTGCCGCGGTCGAGCGCAGCCTTCGGGTCGTGCTCGGCATGTACTGAGCGGCGCCGCTCCTCGTCGGCAAAGCTGACGTCTTGGCGATACCGGCGTAGATTGGGCGCTTCGCTTGGCGGGACATCGCATGGCCGATTCGATGGAATGCATCGAGATGATCAAGGGCGCGCGGTTGACGAAAGTGAAGTTCGACGCGATCTATGCCGCGACGGAACGTCGCCTGATCCAGATCCACGCCAATCCGGACAGCATCGTGGATTCGGTCATGGATGCGCCCGTGACTCAATGAGCGATCCCTTTTCGCTGAGCTGCCCGTACTGCGGCGAGTCCGTGGAATTCGTCATCGATGAAGGCGGCGGCAGCTCGCAATCCTACGTCGAGGACTGCCCGGTGTGCTGCCGGCCGTGGCAGGTCGAAGTCATGCACGATCCGGAGGACGGCTGGAGCGCAGTGCTCCGGACCTCGGACGAATAGCGATACCGGGAGTACTCTATGCTCCTGGGGAGTCAGGGGGACGCATGAAACTATCTCGCCGCAACCTGCTGCGGAATGCCGGCGGTCTGGCCGCGCTGCCGCTCGTCGCCAATCGGGCCGTTGCCGCGATGCTGCAGCAGCGTCCGAACCTGATCCTTCACAACGGCCACATCATTACGATCGATACCGCCCAGCCGATCGCGGAAGCGATCGCCATCGCCGGGGATCGCATCCTCGCGGTCGGCTCGAACAGCGACATTCTGGGCCTCGCCAACAGCGGCACGAAGAAGGTCGATCTCGGTGGCAGCACGGTCGTCCCCGGCTTCATCGATGCGCACACGCACCCGGCCTATTCCGGCCGGCGGCATCTGCGCTTCGTGGACTGCGACCTGCGCTCGATCGGCGCGATCCAGGCGGCGATCCACGAACGCGCCGCGGTCACGCCTGCGGGCGAATGGATCGCGGGCTTCAAGTACGACGACACCAAGACGACCGAGCAGCGATTCCTGACTCGCGAGGATCTCGACGCCGCCGCGCCGCAGCATCCGGTGTACATCGCGCATCGCGGCGGGCACACGGCCTACACCAATTCACTTGCCTTGAAACGAGCGGGACTTTCCGAGCAATCCCCCGACCCGGCGGGCGGAAAGCTCGGTCGCGACCCCGCCACTGGCCGCCTGACCGGACGCCTGCTGGAGACCGCAGCCGAATCGTTCGAGGCGTTGATACCCGCCTTCGGCGCCTACAGCCGGGCGGACGACCGCACGGCCGTCAAGCTCATCTCGAACATGTTCGCGAAGGCCGGCGTGACTTCCGCGACCGACGCTATCGGCACGCCCAGCGATCTGCGGGCGTACCAGGATTCCCATGCGGCCGGCGAACTGGTGACCCGGATCAACTGCATTATCTATTCGCAGCACATCGATGTGATGCTCGAGGCCGGCGTGCAGACAGGGCTCGGCAACGACTGGGTGCGCGTCGGCGGCATGAAGCAGACCTGCGATGGTTCCATTTCGGAGCGCACCGCGCGGCTTTCGGAACACTATGTCGGACGCCCGGACGACTTTGGAATCATCGTCACCGAAGAGAAAGATCTCTACGAGCGAGCGCGCAAGGCACACGAGGCGGGATGGCAGAACGGCATC
>JANNHT010000257.1:0-14589 GCA_031404555.1 Gammaproteobacteria bacterium | reverse complement strand
CCCCGAAGGCTAGGTGGCAGAGTGGTCATGCAGCGGCCTGCAAAGCCGTGTACGCCGGTTCGATTCCGACCCTAGCCTCCAACAGAATTTCGCCCCCAAACGCCCCTGATGGCCGTCTCGCGGCGTTCGGTAACGGCGTCCGTCCGTCCATGTCGTAGCTCGGCGGCGATCCGCGGTCGTCCATCGCAAGACACTGCACGCCGCAATGACGTTCGGCGAAAGTGGCTCGACATATGGACGTATTCATCACTGCCGCCGGCGCCTACTTTCCGGGCGCGCCCGTCGACAATGACCGCATCGAGAGTGTCCTGGGACTCATCGACGGCAAGCCGAGCCGGCTGAAGAAACGCATTCTGAAGTCGAACGGCATCAGGACGCGCCACTATGCGCTGGACGAGCAGGGGCGGACCACCGAGTTGAACGAGGAACTCGCCGTCAAGGCCGTACGCGCCGCCCTGGGTCGCAGCGAACTCAGACTCGACGAAGTCGAAATGCTGGCCGCGGGAACCACGCAAGGCGATGTCCCGATCCCCGGTTTTGCATCGATGGTTCACGGCAGGCTCGGTGGACGACCGTTGGAAATCCTGAGTGCAGGCGGCGTCTGCTGTGCTTCGATGGCCGCCCTTGCGGGTGCTTACCGTGCCGTGGCGACCGAGCAGAGAAAGAACGCCGTGGTGGTCGGCTCCGAACTCGTGAGCCGCAGTCTCAAGGGAACGCGGTTCCGGCGCGCGAGTGAAGCGCCGCTCGAAGATGCGCGGCTCGACGAAATGCGCGGCTCGTATCGGGACTTCGACGCCGACTTTCTGCGCTGGATGCTGTCCGATGGCGCCGGCAGCGTTGTGCTTGAAAGCAAGCCGCATGGCACGGAGCTGTCATTGCGCATCGACTGGATTGAACTGAAATCCTTCGCCCACGAATACGAAACCTGCATGTACGCGGGTATGGCGCACAAAGAGGCTCCGCGCGCCGGCCATACCTGGCTTGACATGGCAACGATCGCCGAAGCTGACCAAGCCGAACTCATGCGTATCCGGCAAGACACCGGGCTGCTGCCGCAGATCGTCAAACTGGGCGTCGAGGAGTACCTCCGGCTCATCGAGCGCGGGCGTATCGTGCCGGAGGAACTCGATCATTTTCTTTGTCACTACAGCTCGCATTTCTTCAAGAGCGAAATCGTCAAGCTGCTCGACGAAGCCCGGCTCGCCATCCCGGAAGCGAAATGGTTCACGAATCTGTACACGCGGGGGAACACTGGGGCGGCCAGCATCTTCATCATGCTGGAGGAGGCTCTGAACGGCGGTCGCTTCAAGCGGGGCGAAAAGATACTGCTGATGGTGCCCGAATCCGGGCGATTCACTATTTCCTTCGCGCTGCTGACTTGCGTGGGCCCGAAGGCGCACCCGGAAGCAAAGCCGGAGATCGCATGCCGCGCGGTCGAGTCGCCGCTCGATGGCAGCGTGACTGCCAGCATCGATCCGGTACTGCGCCGGCTGCTCCTCGACCTCGCGATCGTCTGGGCGGACTTCGAACGGATGCTGCGGGCCACGCCCATCGTCCGGCGCATCGAGGCGGGGCAGGCGACCGTCAAGGACTACAGGATGCTGCTCCGTAACATGCGCCAGCAGGTCATGGAAGGCGCGCGCTGGATCGCCCGCGCCGCGTCCAATATTTCCGTCGAGTTGTTTCCCATTCGCTCCATGTTCATCTCTCATGCCGGCGACGAACACCGCGACTTCCAGATGCTCGAGCGGGATTATTGCGCCGTCGGCGGTACCTTCGAGGAGATCGTCAGTACGCCCAAGAACATCGGTTCCGAAGCGCTGTCGGCATTCATGTTTCATCGGGCGAGCCAGCCCGACCCGCTCGACCTCCTTGGTGCCATGTTCGTGATCGAAGGCCTGGGCCGACAGAAGGCGGGGCAGTGGGCCAAGGCGTTGAAAGCGCAGCTCAGGCTGACGGACGAGCAGGTCAGCTTTCTCAACTATCACGGGCAGAACGACGACAATCACTTCGACCGGCTGCGCGAAGTCCTGGCCTCCGGCGTCGTCGATGAGAACGTCGCCAGGCGCATCGTCAAGACCGCCAAGGTCGTGGCACGCCTGTATGCACTGCAACTCGAAGAGATGGACAACTTCTGAATGCACGCACGCACGTTACCGCTGCATTTCGATGCGCTTCGCGCGGACCCCGCGATGCCGCTCTCGGATCGCACGGCGGAACTGCTCCACCGCGACCTGCAACGCTGGACCCGGCGCTACATACGGCCGGTCGCGCGCCTGGTCTCGCTGACTGCGGTTTGGGTGATCGTCGGTCTGAAGCGGTTGCTGCCTTTTCAGTTCTCCTGGCACAGCGGGCTGGACTGGCTCAGCGTCCGGTTTCTGCGCCACTGCGTTTCGCGCGAAGGGGGCGAACTGCTTTTGCGCCACTTCATCGTCGAGACCGTATTGATCCGGTTTGTCGCGCGGAACTGCGGCGTGCCGGGTGTGCCGGAGCCTGCCCTGATGCCGACGACATTCAAGGGGCTGATGGGGCATGCCGTGATTCAGCATGACATCAACATGTATCGCCTGATCATCGACACCGGCCAGGCGCTTCGAGCTTCGGGCAGGCTGCGGTGCGACCCGCGCGCGTCTCCCGATTTCTCGATGCTGGATGTGCCAGACATCAGGCCGGATGAAGAATCCTTTCGCCTCATCAATCTGGACCTGGGCACAGCGCTCTATTTCATGAACATTCCCTTCGCGCTGCTGACTTCCGAGGACATCTACGAGCAGGCCGTGAATTCATTCTCTCTCGATGAATCATTGTTGACCCACTTGGCCGACATCACCGGCGACGACGTATTTCGCGGTTGGGGTACGCCACAGTCCTTGAGTTGGCTGGAAATCAATCGTGATGTGCCACGGGCGCTCAACCGGCATGCGCTCGTGCATGAGTACGCCCACACACACCTGTGCCGGCTTGCGAGGCAAGAATGAAGGCGCATCTGCACGCCCAATGGCTGCTCGTGTTCTTCGTCGCGTCGCTCGTCGTCCTCAATTGGGGACGCTGGTCGGCATGGGACCTCGACGGTTTCATGCTCTACCTGACGCATCCCATCATGCAGACGACGCTCTACGACTTTGGCTGGGTGCTCGGCATCTTGACGCTGTTCATCCACCAGGACGCGAAGAAACACCGACTGCGCTACTGGTACATATTCCCGACGTTTCCGGTGATGCCGGCCGTGGGTTTGCTGCTCTATATCTGGATGCGACACCGCAAGCTGTCGCGTTCAGGGGCCGTTCCGCCTCTGGGTACTTAAGGCGGAAAGCCAGCGCACAAATCGAATGTTGGATCGCAGGTGGTGAGGTAACAGGGAAAACGGCCGCGCAAAGTTGCGTAAAATCAGGTGTTTCGAGAGGCATTCGATTCCGACCCTACCCTCCATGTTTGTCACCCCAAGCCAGGAGTCTTGATGCCATTCGCAGGACCCCGCGTACCTGGCATCACTTCTCGACGATGTCGGCCTTCATGGATCCGAGCACTCCCAACAGTTCGTTCTTCTCTGTTTCAGGGACATTGAACTTGTCGAGCGCCTTGACCAGATCCTCAACCAGGGCATTAAACGCCGGCTCGTCTATGCCCATGCCGGCGTGCGTGGTCTTCATGTCACGACCCGTGTAGATCTGGGGCCCGCCGCCGGCCTGCCCAATCTGATTCACCAGGTGTCCCTTGAGCCTGTCGAGATCGGCATTCGCGAAGTAACCGTTGATCCGCGTATCCGCGCCCACGTTGGCGACGAACTCGTCCACCACGGCCTTGATCGCAGCTTCGCCACCCAGTCGGTCGTAGAGCGATTTTTGGGGCGCAGCGGCCACCGGCTGGGCCGGCGTTTCAGGTTGCGCCTCCGCCGTCGCGGGTACCGCGTCCTTGCTGCCACTGCAATTGATGGTCGCCGCCATCGCCAATGCCAACAGCGCGGCTGCAAAGATGTTCTTCATTTCGCACTCCCTGAAGCGTTTGGTATGGACAAACCAGCAAGAACTTGCGCCAGACCCTTAATTTATTATGCGCCAAACAATTGGTATGTTGGCAAGCGACAGAAAGGAGAATCCATGCCCAAAGGCCAGTGTCATTGTGGTGCGGTGAGTTACGAAGTTGATGGCCAGCCGATACGCAGCGCGCTCTGTCACTGCGTTGATTGCCGCCGGCATGCCGGCGCGCCGGTGGTCGGCTGGACCATCTACCCGGCCGCGAGCTTCAAAGTCCTGCAGGGTGCGGCCAAGGTCTATGCCTCGTCGGAGCACGGGCGGCGTCACTTTTGTCCGGATTGTGGCACGGGGCTCTTCTACACCAATGACGTCGCTTTGCCCGGGCTCGCCGACATCCAGACCGCTACGCTCGATGATCCAGGCGCGGTGGCGCCTCAGATGCAGGTTCAGATCGCGGAGCGGATCGGCTGGATGGAGAGCGCGCATCTGCTGGAGGCGTTCGAGCGCTACCCCCCAGAGAACTGACCGGATCGCTGGCCGGAAATGTACCGGCCAATGCATCGTCGAGCAGCTGTTCGAGGTGGGCCGCTTCGCTTCCTGATCTCTCGGTCATGGCCATCGCAGTACCTGATCCTACCGGCGAAACTCGAGCAGGTCGCCGGGCTGGCAGTCGAGCGCGACGCAGATCGCCTCGAGCGTGGAGAAGCGGATCGCCTTCGCCTTGCCGGTCTTGAGGATCGACAGGTTGGCGACGGTGATGTCGACGCGAGCGGCGAGCTCGGTCAGCGTCATGCGGCGTTCGTGCAGCTTCTCGTCGAGGCGGATGAGGATTGCCATGTCACACCGTGCCTTCGAGGTCGGTGCGCATCCGCGCGCCGTGCGCGAATACCCCTGCGAGCACGAACAGCAGCAGCACGGCCAGCCATGGCTCGAACGAGAATGCGTCGATCCGACCCGGCTCCCACACCGCCGCCGCGATCGCGGCGATGGCCATCCGCAGCACCTCGAGCACCACGATGCTCCAGGCGATCACGTTCAGGCGGCGAGCGTTTTCGAGTATGAAGGGGTCACCGACGCGAACCGTGTCGACGATCGC
This sequence comes from Gammaproteobacteria bacterium, assembly GCA_031404555.1. GTDB lineage: Bacteria > Pseudomonadota > Gammaproteobacteria > Steroidobacterales > Steroidobacteraceae > SCUD01. The sequence goes on along the minus strand of JANNHT010000257.1, from coordinate 9,519 downwards.
GAGCAGTCGCCGCAGGACCGTGTGCAAGATCGCAGCGCCGATCACGCCGAGGACAATGATCCCGCGCAGTCCGTGACCCACCAGCGGGTGTGCGGTCACCAGGTCAATGCCGAGCGGCCGTTGCGGCCAGCCTTCGATGAAGAAGCTGAAGACCAGCAACCCGGCGATGACGAGGGCATAGAGAGCGTTGAGGAGGATCAAACCCTGGATGACGGGTCGCGCGACGGCGAGGGCGTTCGCGCTGGTGCGGGTCATGGCATGGTCTCCGGCTATATCGTAAAACGATATTACGCGCATCGATAAACGATATGCAAGAGCGATTTCGGGCTTCGCGGTTTCGAGAACCGAAACCAGGCCCGGCAGCAGCAATCAATCGAAGGTCGGTCTCGTCAGTCGGGGACCGGGAGGGGCGGGAGGAATATTCGGGCGCCGCAGTGGCCGCAGGTATCCCAGCCGTGACGGTACTCTTCGATCGGCATGATCCGGCGTCTGGAACACGCGCTGCAACTGACGATGGCCGCGACGGACACGATCCCGATGGCCTCGCCGCGGGCAGTCTCAACCGTCATGCCGTCCAGGATGACGACATGATTGCCCGTATCGGGATCGTCGAACTCGATCAACCCGTTGCGATGGTGCACGACATCGACGCCAGATCGCGTCATCTGGATTTCCCTGTCAGCAAAAACCCCGTTGCCAACTCCGCCCGTGTGTGTCGCGCCCACCGAACCAAAGCGGGCATTCACGAGCAGTTGGTCGCACCATACGCCGCAGGGCCGGGCATGGCCAGCGAGTCATCGTCAAGGGAGACTCAGGGGGCCCTGAACAGGGCGTCACCCTTGCTGTTTGCGCGACCGAACGACTAGCCTTCAGCCTGCCACGACCGGCACGGCCCCGGTGGCGGAACGGGTAGACGCTACGGACTTAAAATCCGTTGCCCGCAAGGGCTTGCTGGTTCGAATCCAGCCCGGGGCACCAACTTCGTCAGAGCGGGTAGATCCCCATCGGCCCGAACAGCTGCCAGCCGTTGCCCTGGTTCTGGTACTCGGCCTGGCATTCGAACTTCGCCGGCTCTCCGGCTTTTCGCGGCCCGGTATCCTGATAGTTCCATTGCACATCGCCATCGAATACGACGACTCCCGCGCATTCGACGACAGCGCTGGCACCCATCCCCGGGAAAACCTCGGTCTTGGCCGAGGTCACATTGAACTCGACGAGCTTGCCGGTGACTTTCATTTCCTGGCGCGTCGGGTCCGCGTTGATCTTGCCGAGCACGATGTCGGCGAGCCCGCTCGTGTCCGGGCCGTCCGTGCTGCCGCCGGCCGCGTCAGCGCTGCTGCCCGCACTGCCAGCCGCGCCCGGCGCTGGGTCCCCGCCGCAAGCGGCGAGCATCAACAGTGTCGCCATCGTGACTGCGTATCTCATCGGCTACTCCTTCGCCTGGCCGGCGACTGCTGGCTGATCCATCGACACCAGGGCGGACTCGAGGGCTACGCCATACTCGGTGACGCCGCTCGTATAGGCATCCGGACTCGCGGTCGCTTCGTATTCGCGCGAACTGCGGCCGCCCGGTCGAGCACGACGGCTGCAATGCGCATGATGTCCCCCTTTGACTCGCTAGAGAGTACTCGTACGGTCCAGTCTGGTATAGTCCGCGCCACCTGAAGAGTCCGGCGAAAAAGCGAGTGCAAGCGTTTAATTTTTCAGGGATTTCCGCCAGCGGTGTCCAGGTCTGGCGCGGTGAGCGCCACGTCCTGCGCGGGGTTTCTGCCGCGGCTGCGGCTGGCGACTGCCTGCATGTCGCCGGCCCCAACGGTGCCGGCAAGACGACGCTCCTGCGCGTGCTCGCGGGCCTCCTGGTGCCGGAGGAGGGCGCGCTGCTCTGGGGCGGCAGCCGGATCGACTCACGCCGCGACGACTACGCGGCCTCCCTCAGTTTTCTCGCCCACAGCGACGCGCTGAAGTCGGACTTCACCGCGCGCGAAAATCTCCGTTACGAAGTCGGACTGCGCCGACAGGTGTCGGCGGCGGAGATCACCGACGCGCTGGCGGGCGTCGGCCTGGCGGCATCGGGCGACCAGCCCGCGCGGTCGCTGTCGGCCGGCCAGCGCCGGCGCGTTGCGCTCGCGCGCGTGTCGCTGTCGGCTGCCCCGCTCTGGATCCTCGACGAGCCCTTCACCAATCTCGACTCGGATGGGCAGGGCGTCGCGGCGGAACTGATTGCGATTCACCTCGATGCTGGCGGCGCCGCGATCATGGCCGCGCATCAGCCGCCCTCGATACCGCGCCACCCGGCGCGGCGCCTGGACCTCGCCGCATGAACCGCGTGAGCGCAGCACAGGCCATGGCGCTCCTGTACCGGCGCGACCTCGTGCTCGCGTTTCGTCACTGGGACCAGGTCTTCCAGCCGCTGCTGTTCTTCGCGATGGTGACGACGCTGTTTCCGCTGGCGCTCGGGCCGGAACTCGACGAGCTGCGCTCACTCGCCGGCGGCGTGCTCTGGGTCGGCGCGCTGCTCGCCGCGCTGCTCGGGCTGGACTTCCTGTTCCGCTCCGACCAGGCCGACGGCGCCCTCGAACAATTGCTCCTGTCCGGCCAGCCGGTCGCGCTGCTCGCCGCCGCCAAGGGAGCAGCGCACTGGACTGTCTGCGGATTGCCGCTGGTGCTCGCTTCGCCCTTCATCGCGATCGCGCTCGGCGTGCCGTTTTCGGCGCTCTGCGCCGTCGTGCTGTCGATCGCGCTCGGCACCGGCATACTGAGCGCGATCGGCGCGATCGGCGCGGCACTGACGCTGGGGCTCAGGCGCGGCAGCATGCTGCTGTCCCTGCTGGTCCTCCCGCTCGTGATGCCGGCGCTCATCTTCGGGGCGCGGGCGATCGATGCGGCGGTGCTTGGCGACAGTGCGCGCGGGCCTTTGCTGCTGCTCGCTGCCATGCTGGTGCTGGCGCTGACGCTCGCGCCGTTTGCCATCGCTGCGGCGCTGCGGATCAGCGCGGAGTAACGGGATGAACTGGACCTGGCTGCACAAGTTCGCTTCGCCACCGCATGCGTATCGCATCGCGGGCCGGCTCGCGCCCTGGTTTGGCTGGCCGGCATTCCTGCTGATCGGCGCCGGCCTCTACGGCGGGCTGGTGTTGGCGCCGCCCGACTACCAGCAGGGCGACGCCTTCCGCATCGTCTATGTCCATGCGCCTTCCGCGTGGATGTCCATGTTCATCTACGGGACGATGGCGGTTGCGGCCGCGATCGGCCTCATCTGGCGCATCAAGCTCGCACACGCGGTGGCCGCGGCCTCTGCGCCCGTCGGCGCCTGGTTCACGGTCGCGGCGCTTTCGACCGGCGCGCTCTGGGGCCAGCCGATGTGGGGCACCTGGTGGGTCTGGGACGCGCGCCTGACGTCCGAGCTGATCCTGCTCTTCCTGTACGTCGGCTTCATCGCGCTCCGGTCCTCGTTCGACAACCGCGACCGCGCGGACCGCGCGGGCGCGGTGCTCGCGATCGTCGGCGTCGTGAACCTGCCGATCATTCATTACTCCGTTTACTGGTGGAACACGCTGCACCAGCCTTCGACCCTCACCCGGCTCGGCAAGCCGACCATGAGCGGCGACATGCTGTGGCCGCTGCTCACGATGCTGTTCGCCTTCATGCTTTATTTCGGTGCCGTGCTGATGGTGCGCCTGCGGGCCGAGATCCTGGCGCGCGAGCGCAATGCCTTGTGGCTGCGCGCGGAGATCGGACGATGAACGACTTGTCCTGGATCGACATGGGCGGCTATGCGGCATTCGTCTGGCCGTGCTTCGCGATCGTGATCGTGATCCTGATCGGCAACGTGCTCGCTGCGCGGCGGCTGCACCGCCAGGCGCGCGACGCGGCGATACGCCGGGTCGACGCAGGGCAGGGCCGGTCATGACGCCGCGTCGCAAACGCCTGTTCGCGGTACTCGCGATCGTTGCCGGGGTCGGCGCCGCTGCGGCGCTTGCAATGGTCGCGTTCCAGGACAACCTGCTCTATTTCTATGACCCGTCGCAGGTCGCGGCCGGAGAGGCGCCCACCGGGCGCACTTTCCGCATCGGCGGCATGGTCACGAAGGGCAGCGTCGAACGCACGACGGGCACGCTCGCGATCCGCTTCGTCGTCACCGACTACAAGCATTCGATCGCCGTTCGCTACGACGGCCTCCTGCCGGATCTCTTCCGCGAAGGGCAGGGCGTCATCGCCCACGGCAAGCTGTCGGAGTCTGGAGAGTTCATCGCCGACGAGATCCTTGCCAAGCACGACGAGAACTACATGCCGCCCGAAGTCGCGAACTCGCTGAAGCGGCCGCCGCCGCCGGAACCCGCCGGATGATCCCGGAGCTCGGCCATTTCGCGCTGGTCCTCGCGCTGCTGCTCGCGCTCGCGCAGTCGATCTTCAGCCTCGCCGGCGCGATGCGGTCGCACCCGGCCTGGATGGCCGCCGGCCGTTCGGCCGTCGTCGGCCAGTTCGTGTTCGTGGCACTCGCTTTCGGCGCCCTGACCACGTCCTTCGTCCAATACGATTTTTCCGTCGAGTACGTCGCGAGCCACTCGAACTCGCAGTTGCCGCTCCTGTTCCGCGTGGCTGCGGTCTGGGGCGCGCACGAGGGCTCGCTGCTGCTCTGGGCGCTGATCCTCGGCGGCTGGACGCTCGCGGTCACGGCCTTGAGCGGCGGGCTCGACGCGCCATTTCGCAGCCGCGTGATCGGCATCCTGGGCCTCATCAGCATCGGCTTCCTGCTCTTCATGCTGCTGACCTCGAATCCGTTCAATCGCCTGGTGCCCGCGCCAGCGGACGGTCTCGATCTGAACCCGGTGCTCCAGGACTTCGCGCTCGCCGTGCACCCGCCGATCCTGTATTGCGGCTACGTCGGCTTCGCGGTCGCCTTCGCCTTCGCCTGCGCGACGCTCCTCGAGGGCCGGCTTGACGCCGCCTGGGCGCGCTGGACTCGGCCCTGGACGCTCGCCGCCTGGCTCTGCCTGACGGTCGGCATCGCGCTCGGCAGCTGGTGGGCGTACTACGAGCTCGGCTGGGGTGGGTGGTGGTTCTGGGACCCGGTCGAGAACGCGTCCTTCATGCCCTGGCTCGCCGGCACCGCGCTGATCCACTCGCTTGCGGTCACCGAGAAGCGCGGACTGTTCAAGAGCTGGACGCTGCTGCTCGCGGTCACGGCGTTCTCACTCTCGCTGCTCGGCACGTTCCTCGTGCGCTCGGGCGTACTGATCTCCGTGCACGCCTTTGCGAGCGACCCGGCGCGCGGCGTCTTCATCCTCGCATTCCTGATCGCCGTGATCGGCGGGGCGCTCGGGCTCTATGCCTGGCGCGCGCCGCGGCTCAAGTCCACGGCCGGCTTCGAGTGGACCGCGCGCGAGAGTTTCCTGCTCTTCAATAATGTGTTCGTGGTCGCGGCGCTCGGCCTGATCCTGCTCGGCACGCTGTACCCGCTCTTCATCCAGGCCCTCGAGCTTCCGCCGGTGTCAGTCGGGCCGCCGTACTTCGACCTCGTCTTCCTGGTGCCAATGCTGCCGCTGCTGACGCTGCTCGGTGTCGGCATGCACGCGGCCTGGAAGCGCGGACTGCTCCAATCCTGGCGCCGCCGGCTCACCGGCGTCGCGGTCATCGCCGTCGTCGGTGCCGTCGTCGCGGGGCTCGCCGTCTACGGCGACCTTCGGCCGATGACGACGATCGGCTTCGCTCTCGCGATCTGGGTCATGGGATCGTCGCTGCTGATCCCGATCTCGCGCCTGCGGGCGCGCCAGGCGCTTCCGGCAGCTGTCCTCGGCATGGTGATCGCGCACTTCGGCTTCGGCCTCGCGACGCTCGGCATCACCGGCGTGACGTCTTTCAAGGTCGAGGAAAACATTTCGCTCGCGGTCGGCGAAGCCGCAACGATCGCCGGCCATGACTTCCGCCTCACGGAACTGAAGCGGGTGGACGGTCCGAACTTCATCGGCGTCGAGGCGACGCTTGTCGTCTCGCGGGACGGGGAAGCGGTGACGACGCTGCGCCCGCAGAAGCGGCTCTACAATTCCGGTGGCAACCCGATGTCCGAGGTCGACATTGATGTCGGCGCGGCCCGGGACCTGTTTGCAGCGCTCGGCGACGACCTGGGGCAGGGCCGCTGGAGCCTGCGCCTCCAGTACAAGCCGCTGGTCCGCTACATCTGGCTCGGCGCACTCCTGATCGCGCTCGGCGGCGGCATCGCGGCGTTTGACCGCCGATATCGCCGGAAGGAGGTCGCGCAAGACGCACCGGCGGCGCTCGCGACCTCGGCGTCCCGATGAAAGGCGCGCTGCGATTCCTGCTGCCGGCCGCCGCGTTCCTCGTGCTCGCAGTGTTCTTGTACATCGGGCTGTTCCAGGACCCGGGCCGGATCGAGTCGCCGCTGATCGGCAAGGCCGCGCCGGCGTTTTCGCTGGAGTCGCTCGGCGACCCGGCGTGGAAAGTGGGGTCCGATGATTTCGCCGGGAAGCCCTGGCTCCTCAATGTCTGGGCGACCTGGTGCGCCGGCTGCCGCGATGAGCACGATGCTCTGCTCGCGATCGCGCGCGAGAACCGGCTGCCGATGATGGGACTCAACTCGTGGGACGATCGGGCGCTCGCGCTGCAATGGCTCACCGAGCTCGGCAATCCGTATGTTTCCGTGGCCTTCGATCCCGAGGGTCGCACCGCGATCGACTGGGGCGTGTACGGCGCGCCGGAGACTTTCCTGATCGGCGCGGACGGCCGGGTGCTGCACAAGCTGATCGGCCCGATGACACCCGAGATCTGGCAGCGCGATTTCCTGCCGCTGCTTGCGGCCGGGAGCGGCCCGTGATGCGCCGTCTCGCGCTGCTGGCCGCGCTGTGGCTCGCAGCAGGGCCCGCGCACGCGATCGACTCCGGCCCGGCATTCGCGGATCCGGCGCAGCAGGAGCGCTACGAGGTCCTGATCCAGGAACTGCGCTGTCTGGTCTGCCAGAACCAGAGCATCGCCGATTCCAATGCGACGCTCGCGAGCGACCTGCGACGTGAAGTGCGTGAGCTGATGGAAGCCGGCAGGACCGACGCCGAAATCCGCAGCTACATGACCGACCGCTACGGCGACTTCGTGCTCTACCGGCCACCGTTCTCGGCCCGCACCTGGCTCCTGTGGGCGGCGCCGGGCCTGCTGCTGATCGGCGGGCTGGCAGCGGCGATCGTCGTGGTGCTGCGCCGCGCCCGCGTGGCGCGAAACAATCCGGCGTCGCTCGACGAGGACGCGGATCCGTCGTGACGCTGTTCATCGTCATCTGCGCCGTGCTGGTTGCGCTCGCGGTGATAGCCGTGCTGTGGCCGCTGCTGCGCGCGCCCGCGCCGGGCGCAGAGTCGGTGGCGCCGCGATCGACGCTCGCCGCCGTCATCGTGGCCGCGCTGCTTCCGCTCGCCGCCTTCGGGCTCTATTTCTGGGCCAGCAACTGGTCCTGGAACCCGCCGCCGCAGGGCGAGTCGCTGACCGCCCCGAATCTCCGCGAGCTGGTGGCGCTCCTGAAAGACCGGCTCTCGCGGCAGCCGGAAGACCTCGAGGGCTGGAAGCTGCTCGGCCGTTCCGCGGCCGTGCTCGGCGACTATCCGCTGTCGCGCCAGGCATTCGGCGAGGCGTACACGCGGAGCAAGGGCGCCGATCCCGCCGCGGTCGTCGGCTATGCGGAAGCCCTGGTGCTGAACGACGAGCGCGAGATCGACGGTCAGGCGGCCGAACTCTTCGAGCGCGCGCTGACGCTCGCGCCGGGCAACTCGCGTGCCCTCTGGTACGGCGGCTTCGTCGCCTACCGGCGCGGCGACTTCCCGCTCGCGCAGCAACGCTGGCTCGCGCTCCAGGGCCAGGAGCTGCAACCGGAGCTGCGCCGCGTGCTAGATGAGCGGCTGGCGGATGTCGCGCGCGCGCAGGGCCAGGAGCCGCCGCCGGCCGCCGGCAGCGCCGCACCAGCAGCGGCAGCGATCCCGATCCGCATCGACATCGCGCCGTCGCTCGCCGCGCAGGCGACAGCCGGGCAATCGCTGTTCCTGATCGCGCGACGCGGCGAGGGCGGCCCGCCGCTCGCGGTCGTGCGCCGCGCCGTCGGCAGCTGGCCGCTCGAACTCTCGATGTCCGACGCGAACGCGATGCTGCCCGGCATTTCGCTCGTCGGCGGCGGGCCGATCCGGCTCATCGCCCGGATTTCGAAGAAAGGCGAGCCGATCGCGGCGAGCGGCGACCTCATCGGCGAGGTCGAGTATGATTTCTCCTCGGCCAGTCCGGTGCTCCTGACCATCGACCGGATCGTTCCGTAATCCAGCGGCCGCTAGGAGTCCGATGGGCCGCGCTGCCGTCAGCTACCAGTTCGATCGCCTGCCATCCACGTTCCGCTACTACCCGCGCGCAGTGTTCGGCGGGCGCGCGGCGCTGGTCCCGGCAGGCGGGTCCGTCCCGCGCATCGAGGGCAGCGTCGCCTCCGTGCGCGCGCGCGCGAGCCACGTCCGGCGCTACCGCGACGTCTGCGGATTCGCTGACGACGGCCGGCTGCCGATCACCTATCCGCACGTGCTCGCGATGCCGCTCCACATCGCCATGCTGACCCACCCTCGTTTCGTCGTGCGCCTGATGGGCCTGATCCACGTTGCGAACGAGATCCACCTGATCCGGCCGTTGCCCGCTGATGGGGACTTCCGCATCCGCAGCTGGATCGAGGGATACAGGGACGGCGACCGTGGCCACGAGTTCGAGGTCTTCACCGAGTGCGATGACGCAGCGGGCGTCGCCTGGCGCGAGACGTCGACGCTGCTCGCGCGGCGAGCGGCGAGCGGCGGGCAAGCGGCGCGCAGCGCCCGCAAGACGCTCAGTTACGAGAAGCCGGCCGCGGGCGACACGATCGAGTCCGCCGACATCGAGGCGCCGCGCTCGGTCGGGCGGCGCTATGGCTGGCTGTCGGGCGACCTCAACCCGATCCATCTCGGCGATCGCGGCGCAAGGTTGTTCGGCTTCGACCGCGCGGTCGCGCACGGTATGTGGTCCATGGCGCGCGCGTTCGCAGCACTCGGCCCCGGGCTGCTGGCGCCTCCGGTGCGCGTCCACGTGGACTTCAAGCTGCCGCTCTTCCTGCCGGCGGCCACGCGGCTCGAGCACTGGCCGCGTGACGGCCGGCGCCTGTTCGTCCTGAAGGATGCCGTGAGCGAGCGGCCGCACCTTGCGGGCTCGGCGCAGCCCGGCTGACCCAACCGATGCTGCAATGGTTCCTGCAAAAAGTCTTGCGCGCCCGGGCCGGGGAGGAGCGGGCCGTCGGGCTCGCCTTCTTCTATTTCTTTTTGCTGATGTGCGCCTACTACCTGATGCGACCACTGCGCGATGCGCTGCCGGCCAACACCGGGCTCGAGAACCTTGCGTGGCTCTACACCGCGACATTCACGGCCATGCTGATTCTGACGCCGATCTTCGGCGCACTCGTCTCGCGCGTGCGCAATCATGTACTGCTGCCGGTCGCGTATCTCTTCTTCGCGTAGATCCTGC
>JANNHT010000256.1:0-1944 GCA_031404555.1 Gammaproteobacteria bacterium | reverse complement strand
GCTTTCCGCCCCGCGGGCTATCACTGCCGTTACTACGACGCCGAGCGCAAGGGCTACAGCGGCGTCGCGGTCTATTCGAAGCTAAAGCCGGATCGCGTGATCACGGGCTTCGGCGTGCCCGAGTTCGATCGCGAGGGCCGCTACCTCGAGTTCCAGTTCGGGCGGCTCTCGGTCGTGTCGATGTACCTGCCCTCGGGTTCGTCGGGGCCCGAGCGCCAGGAATCGAAGTACCGTTTCCTGGACACATTCTTTCCGTACCTGAAGAAGCTCGGACGCCGCGACCGCGACTATGTGCTCTGCGGCGACATCAATATTGCGCATCGCGAGATCGACCTGAAGAACTGGAAGTCGAACCGCAGGAATTCCGGGTTCCTGCCCGAAGAGCGCGCCTGGCTCGACCGCGTATTCGGCGAGCTCGGCTGGGTGGACGCATTCCGCGAGGTGGATCCGCGGCCGGACCAGTACACTTGGTGGTCGAACCGCGGGCAGGCCCGCGCGAAGAACGTCGGCTGGCGCATCGATTACCAGATTGCGAGCCGCTCGCTCGCGGGCCGCGCGCGGCGCGCCTCGATCTACCGCGACAGCTGGTTCTCCGACCACGCGCCGCTCACGATGGACTACGAACTTTGAAGGCCTGGGACGCGTTCAAGCCGTACCTCGAGCGCGAGTCGCTGGCGGCATTCTTCGTTGGCGTCTCGTCGGGATTTCCGTACGCGATGATCGGCGCGACGCTGACGACGCGCCTCGCGCAGGACGGCATCGACAAGAAGACCATCACAGCTTTCACGCTGGCCTTCCTCGCCTACAACCTCAAGTTTTTCTGGGCATGGGTCGTCGACGGCGTGCGCATTCCGTTGCTCGGCCGCCTCGGCCAGCGCGTGTCCTGGCTGTTGGTGGCCGGCGCTGCGGTGATCGCGGCGGTCGTGAACCTGGCGCTCGTCGATCCCGCGGCCAGCATCCAGGCGACGGTCGTCGCCGCCGTGTTGGTCGGCATCGCGGGGGCGACTTATGACATCGTCATCGACGCCTACCGCATCGAGACGTTGAAGCCGCGCCAGCTCGGCGTCGGGTCCGGCATGTCGCAGTACGGCTGGCGCATCGGCTCGGCGGCTGCGGGCGCGCTGGCGCTCGTCGTCGCGGGGCGAATGGGTTGGGCCGCGGCGTACATTGTCTGTGCGGCGTTCGCGCTGCCCGCGATGCTGACCGGGCTGATCGTCGGCGAGCCCGAGCGGCACGTCGCGACCGGCGAACGCGGCCTTGCGGCGGTGTGGGTCTCGATCGTCCGGCCATTCACCGAGTTCCTGCAGCGCACGGGTGCCTGGCTGGTGCTGCTGTTCGTCCTGGTGCACAAGATCGGGGACACGCTCGCGAATCTCACGCTCCGGCTGCTGTTCAACGACCTCGGCTACAGCAACGATGAGATCGCGCTGTACGACGTCGGTTTCGGATTCTGGGCATTCCTGGCGGGCATCTTCGTCGGCGGCATCCTCTACACGAGGCTCGGGCTGAAGCGTTCGGTCCTGCTCGCGCTCGTCCTGATGGGCGTTTCCAACCTGAGCTTCGCGCTGCTCGCCGCGGCCGGGCACAGCAATGAGGGCCTTGCCGCCGCCATCGGCTTCGAGAACCTCGCAAGCGGCTACGGCGGGGTCGTCGTGGTCGCGTTCTTCTCGGCGCTCTGCAACCTGCAGTTCACCGCGACCCAGTACGCGCTGATCTCGGCGGCGGCGAGCGTGCTCGGACGCCTGCTGACGGGCACCACCTCGGGCGGCCTGATTGAATCGCTGGGCTACGTCAATTTCTACCTCGTGACGACTGTGGCGGCGCTGCCCGGCATCTTGCTGTTCTGGTTCATGATGAGAAGGGGCATGATCGACCGGGCGCTGGGATCCGCGGGGCGAATCGAGTGATCGACGAGCTGCTGAAATTCTTCGTGCTGTTCTTCGT
>JANNHT010000255.1:0-11885 GCA_031404555.1 Gammaproteobacteria bacterium | reverse complement strand
CGTCGCTCATGGCCGAGCCTGATCGCGCTGCAGGGCGTCCTCGACTTCGCGCCGGACCGCGTCGCCCGCGAGCTCAGCGACGAGCGTCAGCGCGAAATCGAGCGCCGTGCCCGGCCCGCGCGAGGTGATGACGCCGCGGTCGTTGACCACGGCTTCATTCACGACGGTCACCTTCGACGCGCCCTTCAGGAAGCCGGGGTAGCTGGTCGCGCGCCGACCATCCAGCACGCCCGCGGCCTCGAGCACCATCGGCGCCGCGCAGATGGCGGCGACCGGCTTGCCCTGGGCGTGCAGGCGCTGGACCAGGGCCGCGATGCGCGCGTCCTTCTTCAGGTGTTCGGCGCCCGGCATGCCGCCCGGCATCGCGATCATGTCGAATTCCTGTTCGACGAGCGCGGCGAGCGGCGTGTCGGCGGCGATGCGGATGCCGTGCGATCCCGCGACCGGGCTGTCGCCGAGCGATGCGACCACCACTTCGAGCCCGGCGCGGCGCAGCACATCGATCAGCGTGACCGCCTCGAGCTCCTCGAATCCCTCCGCGAGCGGCACCAGGACGCGCTTCATGGCTCAGCGCGGTGCAGGCTGCGCCTGCGCGATCGCAAGCGCCGCGTTGCCGGTCTTGAGCAGCGCGAGCGCCGCGCGGACCTCGGCGTCGCGCGCGATGAGCGCCTGCTCGCCGGCCGGCGCGACCGCCTGCGGTTCCGGCAGCAGCACGTCCGGCTCGAGCCCGCGCTCGTGGATCGAGACGCCGGCCGGCGTGTAGTAACGCGACGTCGTGAGTTTCAGTGCCTGCCCGTCGGAAAGCGGCATCACGGTCTGCACCGAGCCCTTGCCGAAGGTGCGCCGGCCGAGCAGCTTCGCGCGCCCGTTGTCGCGCAGCGCCCCGGCGACGATCTCGGATGCGGATGCCGAGCCCTCGTTGACCAGCACGACGATTGGCGCGCCATCGACCAGGTCGCCGGCGATGGCCTCCATGCGGAACCGCGATTCCGCCGAGCGGCCCTCGGCCGTCACGATGATGCCGCTGTCCAGGAAGGCATCCGACACCTCGACGGCCGCATCCAGCACGCCGCCCGGGTTGTTGCGGAGATCGAGCACCAGCCCGCGCAGGTGCCCGCCGGCCTGCTGCTTGAGCGCGCGGAGCGCCGGGCCGATGTCCGGTCCGGTCGTCTCGCTGAACTGGGAAATGCGAAGGTAGCCATAGCCCGGCTCGAGCAGCTCGGCACGCACCGAGTGCACCGACACGATCGCCCGCTCGACCTCGACGTCGAAGGGCCGGCCGACTGACTCGCGCCCGATCGAGAGCGTCACCACAGTACCCGGCTCGCCGCGGATCAGCGCGATCGCCTCGCCGAGCTCCATGTCCTCCACGGCACGCCCGCCGATGCCGACGATCGCATCGCCGGCGCGGATGCCCGCGCGCGCGGCGGGCGAGGCATCGATCGGTGCGATCACGACGATCACGCCGGATTCGAGTGCGACCTCGACGCCGATGCCGGAGTAGTTGCCCTCGGTCGCGATGCGCAGGTCCTCGAACTCGTCGGCGTCCATGAACGCCGAATGCGGATCGAGTTCGCCGACCATGCCGCGGATCGCCTTCGACATCAGCTCGTGGCGGTCGGTGCTGTCGACATAGTCTTCCCGGATGCGACCGATCACCTCCGCCAGCAGCCGGGCATCCTGCACGGGCAGCTCCGCCATGCGCTGGCCGCGGCCGGAATACCAGAACGCGGCGGCGGCAAGCAGCACGCCGAGCAGGCAGCCCGACAGGGCAGCCAGCAAGGTGCGTCTCGGTTGGTTCATGCGTTTATGGTACCCGCGCCCGCCGATGCAGGGCAGCTTCCCGCTAACTCAGGCGATCGGGGGTTCCTGCGCGGCCATCGCCTCGTACAGGGCGAGGTCGCCGAGCACGTCCGGCAGCGGCACCGGCCGGCCGATCGCGAAACCCTGGCCGAAGTCCACGCCGAGGCTCGCCATGCGGGTGCGCAGCTCGTCGGTCTCGACGTACTCCGCGACCGTCTCCATGCCCATCGTGCGCGCCATCTGCGCGATCGCGCGCACCATCGCCTCGGTGCGCTGGTTGGTGCAGGCGTCCCGCACGAACGCGCCGTCGATCTTCAGGATCGAGACTGGCAGCGACTTCAGGTACACGAGCGAGGAGAGCCCCGTGCCGAAGTCGTCGAGCGCAAAGCTGACGCCGAGCGTGCGCAGCCGCTGCATCAGCCGGTCGGCGCGGGCGAGGTTCGAGACCGCGGCGGTTTCGGTCAACTCGAAGCAAAGGGCCTCGGGCGGCAGCCCCGATTCCCGGATGCTCGTCTCCAGGAACTCGAGAAAATCCTCGGATGCGATCGAGGGACCGGAGATGTTCATCGAGAAGCTCATGCCGCGGCCGCGCAGCACGTCGGCGTGCGAGGCGAGCGCCGCGAGCGCGTGCTTGACCACCCAGCGGTCGATCGCGGGCAGCATCTGGTAGCGCTCCGCGGCCGACAGGAATTTCTCGGGCGGCAGCAGTTCGCCGTCCTCCGCGACCATCCGCAGCAGCAATTCGAAGCGCGGCTCGGTGCGCTCGCTCGTGAGCGGCAGGATCGGCTGCGCGAACAGCACGAAGCGGTCGTTCGCGAGCGCGTCGTGCAGACGCTGCACCACGAGCACGTCGGTGTGACGGCGCATGATGCTCTGGTCCGCGTCCTGGAAGATCTCGACGCGGTTGCGGCCGCGGTCCTTGGCCGCCTTGCACGCGAGCTCGGCATTCGCAAGGCCGTGCGCGAGCGGGTTCTGCGAATCCTGGAGTTCGGCCGCGCCGACGCTCATCGACACCTGCACCGTCCCCTCGCCGCGCAGGTAAGTGAGTTCCGAAGCCTGGCGCCGCAGCATGTCGCCGATCTGGTGCGCGAACTCGAGTGCGCAGTCCGGCAGGAACACCGCGAAGCGGTCGCCGGCGATGCGCGCCGCGAGCGCGCCGGGGCGCGGTTTCTTGCGCAGCACCTCCGCCACCTTGCTGATCAGCTCGTCGCCGACGTGCATGCCGAAGTTGTCGTTGACGACGTGCATGCGGTCGAGGTCTAGGTACAGCACGCAGTCGCGCGCCGGCTCGCGGCGCGAGGCCAGCAGCGCCCGCACCTGGTCTCGAATGCGGAACGGGTCAGCAGCGCCGTCAGCGCGTCGAAGTTGTTCTGGAGTGTCGTTGTCGTCTTGCGCGACAGCAGTTCGACCAGGCGCTCGGTGCGCGGCTCGAAGTTCGGCGCTTCCTCCTCGCGGAACATGGCGAGGAAGCCGACCACGCGGCCGGAGGCGTGCCGCACCGGCACGCAGAGGATCTTGTAGGGCGGCAGCTCGATCGGGCGCACCTTGATCTTGTTGATCACCAGGTTGCGCCGCTGCAGCTGCGCCCAGTTGAGCAGGTGGCGGTGGATCTTGGTCAGGATCTCGACTTTCGGCTTCTCGCCGCGCGGCGCCTTGCAGATCGCAACGTTGCGCTCGGGCACGACGAGCGCGCCCAGCATGCAGTCGAGGTGGTCCACGCAGGTCTGCACCAGCGCGCCGAGCTCGTCGCCCTGCGGCTGGCTTTCCGGGTCGTCGGGCGCGATGCGGAGCAGCAGGTCGAGGTCGTCGTCGCGCGAGCGCAGGTCGCGGGTCAGGAGCACGACGCTCTCGCGCGACTCGAGCTCGCGCTGCAGGCATTCGAGCGCCGGCTGCACCAGCGACAGCACGAAGGAGTAGGGCCGGTTGTCGCCGTCGCGCGTCAGCAGCGTCGCGATCGCGATGACCTCGCCATCCTGGTTGCGCATGCGGAACACGTAGGCCGGCGCGCCCTGGTGATCCTGCGCAAAACCGTCGATGCGGCCCGTCGTCGCGGGCGGCACTTTCGTGAGCGCGGACTGCACGAGCGGCGTGGGATCCGGTCCGTCATAGCCGTCGGCGATCCAGAGCGGCATGCCCGTGGCATCGTAGAAACCGATGCCGAGCGCGCGCGGCATCAGCATGCGAAGCAGGTGCCCGTACGGGTCCAGGTTCGGCTTCGCACTGACCAGATGCAGCGGCAGGTCGTTGCTTGCGGGTGTCGCCACGAGGGTCCAATAGCTCCCGCCGGCGCAGTGCCGGCCTTGTAACGCAGCCTCGCCGATGGCGGGTCCGCCGTCTTTGACGTAATCCGCAGTTTGCGGGACCCGGAACCGGCCTCAGGGCGTCGGCCGGCGGAACCAGGGTATCGGGTCTATGGCCTTGGCGCCCTTACGGATTTCGAGGTACAGGCCGGGCGTGGAACGGCCCCCGCTGTCCCCGACCGTCGAGACGACTTCGCCCCCCTCGACCCGGTCGCCGGCGGCCTTGTAGAGCTGCTCGTTGTGGGCGTACAGGCTCATGTATCCGCCGTGGTCGATGATGAGCAGGAGTCCCATGCCCGGCAGCCAGTCCGCGTAGACGACCCGCCCGTCATAGAGCGCCCGGACCTCGGTGCCGCGCGCGGCATCGATCAGCACGCCGTTCCACTTGAGGCCACCGCCGCGGGGCTTGCCGAACCTGGCGGCGATCTTTCCCGCGACGGGCCAGGTCAGCTTGCCGCGGACCCGGTCGAATGCCTGGCCGCCGGTCGGCGGCAGGTCCTTGAGCGCTCGGCGCAGGTCCGCGATCAGCTTCTCGAGCGCGCCCGCCTCGCGCTTCAACTTCGCGATCGAGTCGCTGCCGCTCCTGATCTGCGCATTCATCTTGCGAAGCGCGGTGCTCCGCTCATTGCGCGCTGAGTCGACCGACGACAGTTCGCGGCGGCTGTCGGCCTCGAGCGCCGCGAGACGCTCGCGCTCGTCCGCCTCCTGCGCGACGGCCTGTTCGAGCGCCGTCACCAGGTCGCGGATTTCTGCGATCTTTCCGATGCGCGCGCGGCCGAGGTAGGAGTAGTAGACGAGCATACGACCGAACGCGGCCGGGTCTTCCTGCGACAGCAGCAGCTTGACCTGCTCTTCCTGCCCGCCCATGTAGGCGGTGCGGAGCTGGCTCGCGAGCGCGCGGCGCTGTTCGCCGAGCGCCCGCTCGTGCCGCTCGCGTTCCTCGGATAGTTTCTTCAGCCTGGCGTCGCTCGCGGCCAGGCGTTCGCGCACGGTGCGCAGGCGTCCGCGCGCTCCGCGCACGTTTTCCTCGGCGTCGCGCAGCTCGCCGGACAGCGCGTCGCGACGGTCGGAGTCGCGGCGCACCGTGCGCTGCAGCGCCTCGATGCGCTCGCGCACCTCGCGCAGCTCCCGCTCCGGATCTCGCTCCGCGGTGGCGGCGTCCGCGCGCGGCCCGCCCGCCGCCAGGACGAGGCCGATCAGGCAAAGCGCAATACCTTGTTTTATCAGGGAATATCCCTCACCGGTGGCGGCGGACGGCGCTGATATAATGCGCGGCCGTTTTGAGCCCGAGGTCGCGCGGCCGACCCGCGACTGGCGCCATGGACCAACTGCTCGATTATTTCACCAATCATCCGCTCCTGGCGGGCGCCGCCGTCGTGATGGCGTTCTTCGTGCTCGCTTTCGAGCTGCGCCGACGCGCCGATGGCGCGGCCACGATCGCGCCGAACGACGCGATCCGGATGATGAATGGCGGCGCGGTGCTCGTGGACCTGCGCTCGGCGAACCTCTACAAGGACGGCCACATCGAGGGTGCGAAGAGCATTCCGGGCGACCAGATCACTGCCGACCCGAAGGCGCTCGAGCGGCTCGCCGGCAAGACGCTGGTGCTCTATTGCGACAACGGTGCGACCACCGGCGCGGCGCTGCGCACGCTCGCCCGCACAGGCGCGAAGGACGTGCACGGCCTGCGCGGCGGGCTCGCGGCCTGGAAACAGGAGAATCTGCCGGTCGTGAAGGGCTGACCGGTGGTGGACCCGGCGGTCACGGTCTACACGGCCGGATTCTGCGGTTACTGCCTGCGCGTGAAGGCGCTGCTCGAGCGGCGCGGCATCCCGTTCACCGAGGTGAGCGTCGAGGACCATGCGGGTTTGCGTGAGGAGTTGCTCGCCCGATCCGGACGGCGCACGCTCCCGCAGGTGTATGTCGGCGATCGATTTATCGGCGGCGCCGAAGAACTGACGGCGCTCGACCAGCGCGGCGAACTTTCGAAACTGAACCAAGTGAGGAATGACGATGGCTGACCAAAACACCCCCCCGACCGGCATCGGCGAAGCCGCCGCGAACGGCCAGGGACCGGCGGTCGCGCTGCAGACGGTCTACATCAAGGACCTGTCGTTCGAGGCGCCGAAGGGTCCGTTCGTGGCCGCGCAGGCCCAGGACCCGAAGATTTCGCTGAACCTCAGCACGATGTCGAACACCGTCGGCCAGGACGCACACGAAGTGGTGCTGACCGTGACGCTCGAGGCGAAGAACGGCGACGTCGCCGTGTACCTCGCCGAGGTCAAGCAGGCCGGCGTGTTCCTCGTCCGCGGCTTCGGCGCCGACGAGACGCGGCGCATCCTCGGGTCGTTCGCGCCGAACATCCTGTTCCCGTACATCCGCCAGACCGTGTCGGACGTCGTCAGCAAGGGCGGCTTCCCGCCGTTCCTGCTGCCACACGTGAACTTCGACGCGCTGTTCGAGCGCTCGATGCAGGAACAGGCCGCGCGCCAGTCGCAGGCGCCGCCGGCCGCCGAACAGCCGAACTGAGCCCGGCCTGATGCGGCCGATCGTGGTGCTCGGCGCCGGCTCCTGGGGGACGGCGCTCGCCATCCAGTTCGCGCGCGGCGGCGGTCCCACCGTGCTGTGGGGCCGCGAGGAAGACGAACCCGAATTGCTCGCGCGCGTGCGGCGGAACGATCGTTACCTGCCTGGCGCGGAGTTCCCGCCCTCGCTCGCGATCGAACCCGACCTCGCGAAAGCGCTCGGCAGCGGCGACGACATCGTGCTGGTCGTGCCATCGAGTGCGCTTCGCACCGTGCTCAAGCAGATCCAGCCGATGCTCGGCCCGCGTCCTCGCATCGCCTGGGCGAGCAAGGGTTTCGAGCTCTCGACCGGCAAGCTGCCGCACCAGGTCGCGGGCGAAGTGCTCGGCCCGAGCGTGCCGATCGCCGTGCTGTCCGGGCCGACCTTCGCGAAGGAAGTCGGCATGGGGCTCCCGACTGCGATCGCCGTCGCATCGCCCGACGAGGGTTTCGCGCTCTCGCTCGCGGAGCGGATTTCCTCCGGCGGATTCCGCGCCTACACGCAAACCGACATCGTCGGCGTCGAGATCGGCGGCGCCGTCAAGAACGTGCTCGCGATCGCGACCGGCGTGTCCGACGGGCTCGGCTACGGTTCCAACAGCCGCGTGTTCCTGATCACGCGCGGGCTCGCCGAGCTGGTGCGCCTCGGCGTCGCGCTCGGCGCGAAGCGCGAGACGCTGATGGGGCTCGCGGGACTCGGCGACCTCGTGCTGACCTGCACCGACGACCAGTCACGCAACCGCCGCTTCGGCCGCGCGCTCGCGGCCGGCAAGCCGGTGGACGCCGCGATCGCGGAGATCGGCCAGGTGGTCGAGGGCTATCACGCCGCGAAAGCCGTCCACATGGTTGCGGAGCAACACGGCGTCGACATGCCGATCTGCCGTCACGTATACGAAGTCCTTCACCTCGGCGTGCCGCTCAAGTCGGTCGTCGAGACCATGCTCCAGCGCGAAGTGACGCCGGAAAACTGATGCGCGCCCCGCGGCCGCCGCGCCCTAGGCGCCGCCCGCGAAATCGAGCTGCCGCCAGGCCTCGAACACCACGACCGCGACCGCATTCGAGAGATTGAGGCTGCGGTTGCCGGGCACCATCGGCAGCCGGATCCGCCGGTCAGCCGGCCAGTCCGCGAGCAGCTCCTGCGGCAGGCCGGTCGTCTCTCGCCCGAACAGGAAAGCGTCCCCCGCAAGGTAGCTCGGGCGGTCATGGCGTTCGCCGCCCGTCGTTTCGACCGCGAACACGCGCACATCCCCGAGCGCCGCCAGGCGGGCCGCCAGGTCCGCGTGCTCCCGCACCCGCGCGAGCTCGTGGTAGTCGAGCCCGGCGCGCTTCACGCGCGTGTCGTCCAGCGCGAAGCCGAGCGGCCGGACCAGGTGCAGCGTCGCGCCGGTGTTGGCGCAGAGCCGGATGACGTTGCCGGCATTCGGGGGTATTTCCGGCTCGAACAGGATGATGTGGAACATTTTAGACGGGCAGTCACCCTGTCAGAGGGGACGCATCCCTTTGTCAGAGCGCAAAGGGATGCGTCCCCTCTTATCATACCCAGCGTGGATGTCACTTCACCCGCCCCCTCCCTCGCGCTCGACTTCTGCGGCCTGCGCTTCGCATCCCCCATCGTCCTGCTCTCGGGCTGTGTCGGCTTCGGCGAGGAGTACACCCGCGTCGAGGGCTTCTCGAACCGTGATGCGGGCGCGATCGTCCTGAAGGGCACGACGCTGGCGCCGCGGCTCGGCAACCCGCCGCACCGCGTGACCGAAACGCCGGGCGGCATGATCAATGCCATCGGCCTGCAGAATCCCGGCGTCGATGCGGTCGTGAAGCGCATCCTGCCGACGCTTGATTTCTCCGAGACGCGCTTCATCGCAAACGTCTGCGGCTCGACCATCGATGAGTACGCCGAGGTCACGCGCCGCTTCGACGATTCGCCGATCGACGCGATGGAGATCAACATCTCCTGCCCGAACGTCAAGGAAGGCGGCGTGCAGTTCGGCAACTACCCGGAGATGAGCGCGCGGGTCGTCGCAGCCTGCCGCAAGGCGACGAGGAAGCCGCTCATCACGAAGCTCTCGCCGAACCAGACCGACATCCGCGAGAACGCCAGGCTCTGCATCGAAGCCGGCAGCGACGCGCTTGCCGTGATCAACACGATCTCCGGCATGGCGATCGACGTGAAGACCCGCCGCGCCGTGATCGGCAACGTGCAGGGCGGCGTGTCGGGCCCGGCGATCAAGCCGATCGCGCTCCTGATGGTCCGCAGGGTCCACGAGGTCGCCGGACCGAGGAAGATCCCGATCATCGGCCAGGGCGGCATCGCGAATGCGACGGATGCGATCGAATTCCTGCTCGCGGGCGCGACCGCGATCGGCCTCGGCACGGCGCTTTTCTACGATCCGCTGCTGTGCCGGAAGATCAACGCGGGAATCTCGGCCTACTTGTGTTCGTCCGGGATCGATTCCGTGGCCCGGCTGACGGGCTCGCTGCTCGCAAACCCGACTCAGGATTCCGGCGGTTCGTAGTTGCGCGCGGCGCTTGTCGTTGCCCGTTTGGCCCGGGTCTGACCGTTCGCTCCGCGGCAGGCCCGGAATCCGGGATAATCCGCGGCCAATCAGCGCACTGCGGCGTTTTCACCGCATTCTGGAAAATGAGTTTCCCCCACCTGACTGTGGCCGAAAAAACACGCGAACAGCTTATGTCATTACCGCACTGCCAAAAATGTGACGATGTCCGCAGATAGTGGTATAGAACGCTGCACTGAACGAACGGCAAACCAATACGCCGCAGCTCAGGGGAGAAGGTTTCAGGTGTGCGGATTTCCGGGGAGGCCGGCCTTCGGGCGGTTTCCAGTCTCGCGCATCGGAATCGGAAAACGAAGCGGTCACGCGATGACGGGAAGTATCGCGCTGGCACATTAAACGGAGCTATACGCGATGAAAAAGTCGTCCTTCGCAGCCGGCATGTGCAGCGCTCTCGTGCTGTCACTCGGCTTTGCGACGGCCCACGCCCAGGAGACCGTATCCCGGAGCGAGGCCGAAAATACTGACCTGTACTTCGTCGAATTGACCGGCAAGCCGGTTGCAGATGGTGCGAGCCTGGAGAGCGTCCGTGCCGAGAAGGCGCGGTTCATGAGCGCAGCGGCGCTGGCCGGCGCGCAGTTCACTCAGCGTCGCTCCTACGACACGCTGTTCAACGGTTATGCCGTCAGCGTGAGCGCGGCGCAACGCGCCAAGCTCGCGGGCGTGTCGGGCGTCAAGGCCCTGTGGCCCATCGAACGCATCGATGCGCCTGAGATCGATCCGATCACCGGATCGTCTCCGAACCTCGACAAGGCGATCGCGATGACGCGTGCCGACGTCGTCCAGAATTCCCTGGGCTTCACGGGCACCGGCATCAAGGTCGCGGTCATGGACACGGGCGTCGACTACGACCACGCCGACCTCGGCGGCGACGGCGTCGATCGCGCGAACAGCACGGTGTTCCCGACCGCGCGCGTGGTTGCGGGCTGGGACTTCGTCGGCGACGCCTTCAACTTCGACCAGACCCCGATTCCGGATGCGTATCCGGACGACTGCAACGGCCACGGTTCGCACGTCGCCGGCATCGTCGGCGCGAGCGGCGCGATCACGGGCGTGGCCCCGGGCGTGACCTTCGGCGCCTATCGCGTGTTCGGCTGCGGTGGATCCACGACTTCCGACATCATGCTGGCGGCGATGGAGCGGGCGTTTGCGGATGGCATGAACATCCTCAACATGAGCATCGGCTCGCGGGCCCAGTGGCCGCAGTATCCGACGGCTGCGGCCTCGAGCCGCCTCGTGAAGAAGGGCATGGTCGTCGTCGCCTCGATCGGCAACAACGGCCCCGGCGGCTCCGCGCCGGACGGTCCGTGGGCAGCCGGCGCCCCGGGCGTCGGTGAACGCGTGATCGGCGTTGCGGCCTACGACAATGGCCAGCTCGCGTTCGAAGTGAACGGCATCCTCTACGGCTACAACCAGGCGAGTGCTTCGCCAGCTGCGCCGACGAGCGGCAGCCTGCCGATCACCAAGACCGGCACGCCGACAACCACCAATGACGGTTGTGCGGCGCTCGTTGCCGGGTCATTGACCGGCCAGGCCGTGCTGATCCGTCGCGGAACCTGCGGCTTCTTCGTCAAGGCGACGAATGCGCAGAACGCGGGTGCATCGGCTGTCGTGTTGTACAACAACGCGGCAGGCGCGCTGAACCCGACCGTGGCAGGCACGCCGGCAATCACCATTCCGGTGGTGGCCATCACGGCCGTTCATGGCGCAGCGATCGATGCGGCCATCGCATCGGGTCCGCAGACTCTGACGTGGACCTCGCAGTCCGTCGTGTTCCCGCAAGGCTCCGGTGGCCTGATTTCAGGATTCAGTTCCTTCGGCATGGCCGCGGACCTGAGCTTGAAGCCGGACATCGGCGCGCCGGGTGGCGCGATCTTCTCGACGTTCCCGCTCGACCTGGGCGGCTATGCCGTGCTCAGCGGCACCTCCATGTCCTCGCCGCATGTGGCGGGCGCAGCGGCGTTGCTGCTCCAGGCCAAGAATGGCCCGAAGCAGCGTCACGCGTACCCGGCGATCGACGTCGCCGCGCGCCTGCAGAACAGCGCCAATCCGACGCTGTGGTCGGGCAACCCGGCACTCGGGTTCCTCGAGCAGGCGCATCGTCAGGGCGCGGGCCTGCTGGACATCGAGGCCGCGATCCTCGCGACCGTCGACGTCCGTCCGGGCAAGTTGTCGCTGGGCGAAAGCGAAGCGGGTCCTCAGACCCGGACGCTGACGATCAGCAACAGCGGCGCGTCCAGCGTCACGCTCGACCTGTCGCATGAGGCGGCGCTGTCCACCGGCCCGAAGAGCCAGGTGAACTTCGCCACCGTTTCGACTTTCGGTTCCGACGCCACGGCGGCATTCAGCGCCGACAGCGTGACGGTGCCGGCGGGCGGATCGGCCACGGTAGACGTCACGATCACCGCGGCGACTGGCCCGGCACTCGGCCAGTACGGCGGCTATGTCGTGCTGACGCCGGAGGACGGCGGTGAAGAACTGAGCGTGCCGTATGCCGGCTTCGTCGGGGACTATCAGGCGGTGCCGGTGCTGACACCGACCGCGAATGGCTTCCCGTGGCTGGCGCAGATCGTGGGCACGTCGTTCTTCAACCGGCCGACCGGTGCGACGTACACGATGGTGGGAGACGATATCCCGCAGATCCTGTT
>JANNHT010000254.1:0-12702 GCA_031404555.1 Gammaproteobacteria bacterium | reverse complement strand
GCAGGAACTACGAAACTACGACCCGGCACCGTTAGACGTTTGAGTCCGGGAACGACGCCTTGCGGCGGTTCATGTAGTCCTGGAGCGCTTCGTCCACGGCCACATCGAGCGGCGGCGCGACGTATTCGGCGAGCTGCTTCTTCCACGACTCGTTCGCGCGTACCGCCATATCCTTCGCCCCTTCCGCTTCCCACTGCTCGAAGCTGTTGTTGTCGGCGAGCGGCGAGCGGTAGAACGCCGTCTCGAAATTCGCGAGCGTGTGCGCGCAGCCGAGGAAGTGCTTGCCGGGCCCGACTTCGCGGATCGCGTCGAGCGCCTGGCCGTTGTCGGAGAGGTCCACGCCAGCAAGCAGCGTGTGCATCATCCCGGCCTGGTCCACGTCCATCACAAATTTCTCGTAGCCCATCGAGAGTCCGCCCTCGAGCCAGCCGGCCGTGTGCAGCACGAAGTTCACGCCGGCGAGGCAGGTCGGCAGCAGCGTCTGCGCCGACTCGAACGCGGCCTGGGCATCCGGGATCTTTGACGCGCAGAGGCTCCCGCCCGAGCGGAACGGAACGCCGAGCCGCCGCGCCAGCGCCGCCATGATGTAGAGCACGAGCGCGGGCTCCGGAGTGCCGAAGGTCGGCGCGCCGGACTGCATCGAGAGCGATGAGGCGAAACTGCCGAGCACCATCGGGCAGCCGGGGTTCAGAAGCTGCATGAACGCCATGCCGGCGAGTGCCTCGGCGAGCGTCTGTGTCGCCGTGCCGGCGATGGTCACCGGCGACATCGCGCCGGCCAGGATGAACGGCGTCACGATGCAGGCCTGGTTCGCGCGCGCGTACACCTTGAGCGCGCCCAGCATCGTCGCGTCGTAGGTCATCGGCGAATTGACGTTGATCAGGCTGACGATCACGGTGTTCGGCCGGCCGGTGAGTGGATCCATGTAGCTGTCGCCGAACAGGATCTTCGCCATCTCGACCGTGTCTTTCGCGCGCTCCGGATGCGTCACCGAGCCCATGAAAGCCTTGTCGCTGTACTTCATGTGGCTGTACACCATGTCGAAGTGGCGCTTGTTCACCGGCAGGTCCACCGGCTCGCAGATGGTGCCGCCTGAGTGATGCAGCGACTTCGACAGGTAGGCGAGTTTCACAAAGTTGCGGAAGTCCTCGATGCGCGCGTAGCGCCGCCCCTCGTCGAGGTTACGGATGAACGGCGAGCCGTAGGCGGGGGCGAATACGGTGTTCTTGCCACCGATCGGTACGCTCCGTGCGGGATTGCGGGCGTGCTGCGTGAATTCGCGCGGGGCGGTCGCCTGGATCAGCTGGCGGCACATACCGCGCGGCATGCGCACGCGCTCGCCCTGCACGTCGGCGCCCGCGGCTTTCCAGATCGAGAGCGCCTCCGGGTCCTCGCGGAACTCGATGCCGATCTCCTCGAGGATCGTGTCGGCATTGTTCTCGATCAGGGACAGCCCCTCTTCGCCCAGCACTTCGTAGTACGGAATCTGTCGCGTGATGTACGGGATCGAGTGCCCCGCCTGCGCCGCGCGCACCGCGCGCTTGGCGTCGCGGGCATTGGGGCGACGGCCTGCGGTGGGCGCTGCTTTCGGCTCATCCATGGTCGCTCTCCTGCCGAGGCCGGGCCTCGCGGCGCCCAGTATGGTGACTGGCGTCGCGGCCCGGTGATCAGTTTGCGGCGTCGGCTTGCTTCTGTGCGTCAGGAATCCAGGCGCGGCACCGCCCGTCAGCGAAGCGACTCGCAAGCGCAGCGCAGCCGCCCGGGCGTCCAGCCGGTCTCGCGCTGCAGCGCGCGTGTGAGGTGGCTCTGGTCCGCGAAGCCGTGGCCGTCCGCGAGCGCCGCCAGCGACTCCGCGGATTCGAGCATCGCGCGCGTCGCGTCGTGCAGGCGCAGGCCCCGCAGGTAGCGGGACAGCGTCATGCCGCGGTGACGCTTGAACGCGCGCGAGACGTGGACCGGATGCAGGCCGAGCTCGGCCGCGATGCCGCTGAGGCTCGCGGTCAGTGGCGCCTGGTGCAGGCGTTCGGTGGCGTCGCCGAGCCATCGCGGCTCGCGCCGGCGCGGCACGTCGTCCGCGGCGGTGTATTCCGCGACGAGCTCGGCGATCAGCATTTCCGCGGCGGCCTGCCAGCCGGGGGCCTGGTCGCACATCTCGCGCAGCAGCCGGAGCGCCGTGCCGGACATCGGGCGGCTCTCGAACGCGCGCGGCTCGATGCGGATGCCCGCCTCAGCCAGCGCATCCCAGAACGACTGGGCGACGTCCACGCAGAGGAACTGCGCGCCGCCCGGACCGATCTCATCCTGGTGCTCAGCGAGCGGCGGGCGCAGCACCATGTCGAGCGGCCGCACGTCCCAGTGCCGCCCCCTGAACCATTCGCGGTAGCGTCCGCGGATCAGCATCGAGAAGAACGGATTGGCGTGGATGTGCAAGGGCACGACCCGCGCGTCCGGGTGCGTCACGGCGCTCACGACGAAGCCGCCGCCCCGGAACTGGCCCCGCGTCGCGCCGAAGAACTGCCCGGCCCCAAGCGGGCTCTCGCGGAAGGAAAGGTTGCCTTTGTTCAAGATGCCTCGCTGCAGCGGCCGCCAGAATCCACCCACATTCTAGACGGGGTGACGACCGATGCTGAAACTGACGGCTCTCGGCTGCATCGCGGCCGGCGGACTGGTGCTCGCGGCGCTCGCGGCGGAGCCGCCGGGCGGCGCGCCGGCGGCGGCTGCGCCGCTGAAGCGGGCCTTGTTCGCGGCTGACGGCAGCCTGCAGCGGCCGTCGGGTTACCGCGACTGGCAGTACGTCACGAGCGGTCTCGGCATGAGCTACGGCCCGGCAGCGCAGGCGGCCGCCCTCACCGGCCATGTGATGTTCGACAACGTCTTCGTCCAGCCCGCGGCCTACCGGGAGTTCCGGAAGAAAGGCGTGTGGCCGGAGGGGACGATGTTCGTGCTGGAACTGCGCGGCACCGAGACGAATCGCCCGCCCAACAACGGCGGCTACTTCCAGACCGAGGTCCACGGCATCGAGGTGTCGGTCAAGGACTCGAAGCGGTTCGACGGCCGTTGGGCCTACTTCGATTTCGGCATGGATTCCCGCACGGCGACACCGGAACCAAAAAGCGGCTGCTTCGCCTGCCATGCCGCGAATGCGGCCGTGGACATGACGTTTGTCCAGTTTTACCCGACGCTGCAGGACGTCAAGCCGGCGCCGTAGCCGCATCCCCCTTCACCGGTATCCGATAACCGCCTACCCTGCACGGCAAGCGGGCGACGCCCGCGCACGCGGGTTGACGCCGGATGAAGAAAATCCTGTTGCTGGCCGCGGCCGTCGCCGCCGTGCTGCTCTGGCAGCGTTTCCAGGGCGATGCGGCGCCCGCCGCGGATCCCGGCGGCGGCGTCGAAGCGGCGACGCATGACGATTCGATCACCGCGGCCTTTGATGCGCAGCAGAGCGGCGTCCAGGTCACGGGCTCGGGCGCGGTCTCGCGCATCCTGGCGGACGACAACGACGGCAGCCGCCACCAGAGATTCATCCTGCGGCTCGAGTCCGGCCAGACACTGCTGGTCTCGCACAACATCGACCTCGCGCCCCGTATCGAGGCGATCCGCGAGGGTGATTCCGTATCGTTCAATGGCGTGTACGAATGGAACGACCGCGGCGGCGTCGTGCACTGGACCCATCACGACCCGCAGGGCAATCACGAGCCGGGCTGGCTGAGGCATGAGGGGCGGCTCTATGATTGACGCCAGGCATTCGCCGGGGAGCTGAGATGCGTCACGTCGTCGCCCACATCCGCCTGACCCACCACCGGAGACTGCGATGCGCCTGTACGCGCTGATACTCGCCGCCTGGCTGCTCTCGCCGGCAGGCGCGCTCGCGCAGGATGTGCCGGCCGACGAGGCCATCATTCGCGAGCTGCTCGCAGTCACCGAGTCCGAGAAGATGCTGGACGGCGTCTACGCGCAGATGGACGCGATGATGGTCCAGGCGATGCAGGACGCGCTGGGTGGAAAAGCCGTGACGGCCGAGCAGCAGGCCCTGCTCGACGAGATGCGCGAGCGCATGGTCGCGATCATGCGCGAGAGCGTGGGCTGGGAGGTCCTCGAGCCGATGACGATCGACATCTACCGCAAGTCGTTCACGCAGCAGGAGGCGCAGGGCATGCTCGACTTCTACCGCAGCGACGCCGGCCGCGCCGTCATCGCCAAGATGCCGCTCGTGATGCAGCACACGATGACGGCGATGCAGGAACAGTTGAAAATCATGTTTCCCCGCATCCAGGAAGTGCAGAAGGACATCATCGCGCGCCTGAAGGCGCTCCCACAGCCGCCGCCATGAACATCCGCCAGCCCAATCGCGTCGCGCACCGCTACACGCAGCAGCTCTGCCGGCCGCCGGCCGAGGTGTTCCCGCTGCTTTGCCCGGTGCGCGAGGCGGACTGGATCGACGGCTGGAATCCGCTGGTCGTGTTCAGCACCTCCGGCCTCGCTGAGCCCGACTGCGTGTTCGTCACCGATGCCGAGCCGCACGACGCCATCTGGTACATCACCCGCCACGAACCGGCGCGCCGGTTCGTCGAGATGATCAAGATCACGCCGGGCGTGACCGCATGCAAGCTGTCGATCGAGGTGCGCGATGCCCCCGACGGCAGCGAAGCGGACGTCACCTACAGCCACACCAGCCTCGGCCCGCAAGGCGACGTGTTCGTCGCCTCGTTCACCGCCGAGTACTACGTGCAGTTCATGCGCGAATGGGAAGACCGGATCAATCACTACCTTGCCCACGGCGTGGCGCTGCGCGCGGGAGACTGAGGATCCTTCAAAGCCGATTTGATGGGTTGTTCCACGTAACCGCCCTGAAATGTCTTCGGGCGCATGATGGGCCGCCCGCAGGGATGACACCATGCTGATCAGCTGCGTCGCCTACCAGGACGGAAAGCGCCTTGCGGAGATACAACCGCAGGAGATCCACCGCTACGTCGCAATGCCCGGCTGTTTCGTATGGGTGGCCCTGCTGGACCGGGACCCGGAAGTGCTCGAACTCATGCAGGCGGAGTTCGACCTGCATCCGCTCGCCGTGGAAGATGCCAGGCACGGACACCAGCGACCCAAGATCGAGGAGTACGGCGATTCGCTGTTCGCGGTCCTGCACCTGCTGGAACCGGAGAACGGTGGAATCCGCCTCGGCGAGGTCGACGTGTTCGCAGGCCCGAATTACGTGCTCACCATCCGCAGCCATGCGGAACGGGGCTTCCAGGAGGTGCGTGAACGTTGCGAGCGCGAACCCGAACTCTTGCGCTTCGGTTCCGGCTACGTGCTCTATGCCCTGATGGACACGGTCGTGGATCGCTATTTTCCGCTGCTCGACGAAGTTGAAACCCAGCTCGAGGCGATCGAGGACCGGATCTTCGCGAGCAGTGACCCGCAGGAAAACGTGGAGGCGCTCTATGCACTCAAGCAGCGGCTGGGGATTTTCCGTCATGCCATCGCGCCCTTGCTCGACGGCGTGAAGAACCTCTATGGAGCCCGCGTGCCCATGGTTTGCACAGGCATGAAGGAATACTTCCGCGATGTCTCCGATCATCTCCAGCGCCTCAACCAGACGATCGAGACCATCCGCGAAACGATCGCGACCGCGATCGCGGTGAACCTGTCGGTGATCAGCCTTCAGGAAAACGCGACGGTGAAACGCCTGGCGGCCTATGGTGCACTGGTCGCCGTTCCCACGATGATCGCGGGCATCTACGGCATGAACTTCGAGCACATGCCGGAACTCGGCTGGCGTTACGGCTATGCGCTGGCGACCGGCCTGATGGTCGGCATCGATTGCTATCTTTTCTATCGCCTGCGAAAGGCCAAGTGGCTATGAGCGGGGACCGCGACTACTTTCTCGGCACGCACGACGAGGAGCTCGAACGCCTCGGGCTCCAGCACCGCGTGTGGCGGCCCGCCGTGCTGGACTGCTGGCAGCGCGCCGGGATCCGCGCGGGCTCGCGCGTGCTCGATATCGGCGCGGGGCCCGGGTTCGCGGCCGCGGACCTCGCGGAGATTGTCGGGCCAACAGGTGAAGTCGTCGCGGTCGAGCGTTCGGCGCGCTTCGTCACCGCGGGCCGCGGCATGCTGGCGAAACACGGATTCGCGAACGCCCGCTATCACGAACTCGACCTGATGACCGACCCGCTGCCGGGCGGCGGTTACGACGCGACCTGGTGCCGCTGGGTCGCCTGCTTCGTCTCCTCCCCCGCGCTCCTGATGGACAAGATCGCCGCGGCGCTCCGCCCGGGCGGCGTCGCGATCTTCCACGAGTACCTGCTCTACAGGACTTTCAGCTTCGCGCCACCGCTCCCGCGGCAGCGCGAGTTCGCTGAGCAGGTGATGAAGGGATGGCGCGCGGCCGGCGGTGAACCGGACATCGCCCAGCCGGTGACGAAGCTCCTCGAGGAGCGCGGTTTCAGGATGCGCGAGATGATCCCGCGGATCTATTCGCTCCGCCCGCCCGACGCGATGTGGCAGTGGCCGGCGTCCTTCATCCGCATCCACCTCGAGCAGCAGACCGAGCTCGGCGCCATCGAGGCGTCCTGGGCGGAAGCGGTGCGCCGCGAGTTCGCGGACGCGACATCGGATCCGGCATCACTGCTGGTGACCCCGCTCGTGCTCCAGATCATCGCCGAAAAGACCTGAGGGGAGCTGAGAGCGGGGAGCAGAGAGGGGACGCATCCCTTTCTTTGAAAGGCGATGCGTCCCCTCTCTGCTAAAGAAAGGGATGCGTCCCCTCTCAGCTCCCCTCTCAGTGCCGCGCCGCCGCCATCACGGCCGGGTCGTGCTTGTACCGGAACAGGAACGGGAACAGGATCCCGAGCGCGAGCGCATAGCCGGCGAACGTGAACCAGATGCTCGGCCAGTCCTTCACGCCGTCCACCGTGAAGTGATCCACGACCATGCCGGCCCCCACGCTGCCGAAGAACGCGCCGAGCCCGTTCGTCATGATCATGAACAGGCCCTGCGCGCTCGCGCGGATCGTGGAGTTCGCCTCGCGGTCCACGTACAGCGAACCGGAGATGTTGAAGAAGTCGAAGGCCATGCCGTAGATGATCATCGACAGCACCAGCATCCAGAGTCCCGCTCCCGGGTCGCCGACCGCGAACAGGCCGAAGCGGAACACCCAGGCCAGGATGCTGATCAGCATCACGATCTTGATGCCGAAGCGCCGCAGGAAGAACGGGATGGTCAGGATGAACAGCGTCTCGGAGATCTGCGAGATCGAGATCAGGATGTTCGGGTAGCGCACGCCGAAAGCGTCCGGATACGCGGTCGAGAAATCCGCGAGGAAAGCGCCGCCGAAGGCGTTTGTGATCTGCAGCGCCGCGCCCAGCATCATCGCGAACAGGAAGAACACCAGCATCTGCGTGCGCTTGAACAGGATAAACGCGTCCAGGCCGAGCGCCGACACGACGCTTCTCTTCGCAACGTCGCGCGCCGGCGGGCATTTCGGCAGCGTGAACGCATAGAGTCCGAGGAACACCGCGCCGCCTGCGCTGATGTAGAGCTGCAACGGGCTCTTGTTCCAGCCCGCCAGGTCCACCATCCACATCGCGACGATGAACCCGACCGTGCCCCAGACGCGAATCGGCGGGAACTTCTGGATGACGTTGAGCCCGCCCTGCTCGAGCACCTTGTACGAGACCGCGTTGTTCAGCGCGATGGTCGGCATGTAGACCATCGCGTTCAGCAGCATGATCATGTAGAGCGTGTCGAAGTCGCGCACCGTCGAGGCCCAGAGCAGGAGCCCGGCGCCAATCAGGTGCAGGACGCCGTACAGCCGCTCCGCGTTCAGCCAGCGGTCCGCGACGATGCCCATGAGCCCCGGCATGAAGAGCGCGGCGACGCCCATGGTCGCGTAGATGCTGCCGACCTGGCCGCCGGAGAAACCGAGCGTCACGATCATGTAGGCGCCGAGGGAGATGAGCCACGCCCCCCAGACGAAGAACTGCAGGAAGTTCATCACCGTGAGGCGGAGTGCGATGCTCATCGTGGAATTCCCCGTCGCGGCGTCAGTCGTCGCGTTTCTTCGGCTGGAACATCGCGCTGCCGATCCAGCTCACGACGCTGACGATGATCGCTGCCCAGAATGCTGGCCAGAAACCGCTGATGCCCATGCCGGGCAGGAAGGCGGCGACCAGTCCGAGCATCGCGGCGTTCACGACCAGCAGGAAAAGTCCGAGCGTCAGCAGCGTGAACGGAAGCGTCAGCAGCACCGCGATCGGCTTGATGATCGCATTGACGATGCCGAGCAGGATCGCGGCGAGGATCAGCGTGGTCGCGCTCTTCACGTAGATCCCGTCGACCCATTCGGTCGCGAGCCAGAGCCCGAGGGCGGCGATCAGCGCGCGGAGGATGAAGGCGGTCACGGCGCGAGGATACCCGCTTTTTTCAGGCGGTGGGATGGCGGAACACGCCGGTCTGCATCATCGCGTACCGGTCGGAATGGAACATCACGCGATTGCGCCCCCGACGCTTTGCCTCGTACAGGTTTTGGTCGGCGAGCTGCAGCGCGCCCGCGGCCGAGCGGCCGGGCAGCGGCACGATGCAGGCGCCACCGATGCTGACGGTCACCTTTCCCGTATCCGGCGCGCCCTCGTGCGGCATGGCCAGTTCTTCCACCGCGCGTCGCAGCCTCCCGGCGAGCGCTTCCGCCTCGTGCTCGCCGAGACCGGTCGCGAGCAACGCCATCTCCTCGCCACCGTAGCGCGCAACCAGGTCCTCCGGTCGCGAGGCGGCGCACAGCGCCTGCGCGACGCGGCGCAGTGCCTCATCCCCCGCCTGATGGCCATAGCCGTCGTTGTAGGCCTTGAAATGATCCACGTCGATCAGCATCACCGTGAGCGGCCGATCCGCGGCGGCGCTCGCCTTCCACAGCGCTTCGAGACGCGAATCGAAATGCCGCCGGTTCACGAGACCGGTCAGCGCATCGCGCGTCGCATCCGCGCGCGTGAGCCCGTGCTCGAGGAACGCGTGCCGCGCGGCGCGCTGCATATCCCAGGCGACGAAGGTCGCGAGCCCCGTCACGATCAGCAACGACGTGATCGAGTAGGCGGCGAGCGCGGGCTGCGCGTCGAAAGCCGTCAGCGCGATCACGAATGTGCCGGTCATCGCTGCCGCGGCCGGCAGCGCCTGACGCAGCAGCAGGCCCGAGAAGAACAGCAGGCCGAACATGTTGATGGTCATGACGGCCGTGCCGCTGCCGCCCGTATCGATGATCGCTGCGACGACGACAGCGAAACCGATCGCCCGGAAGGGAGTCAGCATCGTCGCAATCCGGTGATACGACCGGACGTAAAACCGGCTGAAAACGAGCAGGGTGAGCGCCGACGAAACCGCCAGGTGCATTGCCATGCAGCCCAACAGCAGCGACTGCACTGCGCCGGCCGCCAGGTCGCCTTCGAGGACCAGCCGGGTGCCGACCAGCCCTGCACAGACCTGAAGCACCTGCCAGAAACGCGCCTGCGTGCGGACCCGCAGGATGTGCGAATGCCGGAATTCGGCCTCGACCGCGGGCACGAAGCGCAGCCACTTGACCCCTTTCTCCAGCGCACGCGCGTAGTCGGCGGCGGTCGCCTCGCCGCCCGCAGGCTTCGCGAGAATCAGTGACTGCGTGTGGGAGTGGGGCGCCACCATTGTCTCAGCGTACCCGCCGCCCGCGCTGGATGACAATGTCCACGGACTGGAGCAGTCCGGGATTCCGGAGCACGTCACCGCGCACCGCGATCACGTCGGCGATCTTGCCGGGCGACAGCGTGCCGGATTCGTGGCCGACGCCCATCGCGGTCGCGGCATCATGCGTCGCGGCCTGGATCGCCCGGAGCGCTGGCACGCCGCACTGTCGCACCCAGAAATCGATTTCCTGCCAGGTCGCGCGCGAATGCAGGTGGCCGGCGGCACCCGCGTCGGAGCCGACGAGCAGCGTGACCCTGGCGTCCTCGAGCTGGTGCAGCTTCGCGCACAGCGACTGCGACTTCGCGGCCGGCATCTCGAAGCCGTCCACGCGGTCGAGATTCCCGAGCGATCCCAGGATGTCGGTGGCGACCAGCGGCGGCAGCAACTCGATCGCGCGCGGATCGTCAAGCGGCTCCGCATTCGTGCGCAGCGACTCGAGGTTGAGCAGCGCCGAGATCGCCGGCGTCCAGGACATTGGCCGCGCGGACCCGTTCATCAGCCGCTGGTGCAGCGTGAGCACGACGTTGTCGGGGAATCCGGTGATCCCCATCTGCGTTCCGAGGAAACCGTCGAACTGCAGCGCTACGCCGCGCTCGACGTCCGCCGGCCGCTCGGCGAGCGCATGCACCGGCAGGCCGCGCAGCCGCGCCTCGCCGACCGCCGCGGCCAGCTCATCGGCGGTCCAGAATTCCACGTCCGCGAGCAGCAGGTAATCGACGCCGGCATCCGCCAGGCGCTGGACCTTCGCCTTTGCGTCCGGGATGCCCTCGACCGCCCACTGCCAGCTCTCGGTGCCGGGCGGGACCAGCTTTCGCAGCACCGGGCCGGAGACATAGAGCGTCGGGCCCGCGACCAGGTAGTCGCGCGTGCGGGCACGGACATTGATCGCGGCCTCGAGCGGCGATGCGACATCGCGGGCGCTCGTCACGCCCGCCTGGAGCAGCTGCCCCGCGGCGATCGGCATCACGACGCGCTCCGCGAGCGGACCGTAGGTCTCGATCCAGCGCGCCGCGTTGCCGTGGCCGAGGCGCATGAGTCCGACCTGCATGTCCCAGAGCCCGGGCAATACCGTCATGCCCTCGGTCGAGATGACCTCGGCGCCGTCGGGTATCGCGACGAGATCGCGGCCGCCGACCGCGAGGATGCGGTCGCCGTCGATCACGACCACGCCATTCGCGATCGGGGGATTGCCGTAACCGTCGATGACCGTTCCGCCGGACAGCACGAGCGCGGCTGTGTTCGCCGCGATCGGGGCGAGGCAGCAGGCCACGAATGCAATGAGCCGCCTCATGCCGGCGGCTCCGCGATCGCGCCGTCACGCAGGCGCATCTGGAGCTGCGCGAAGGCGAGCGCCCAGCCGGTGCGCAGCCGCACGAGCGTCTGGCCCCATTCTTCGCCGGCCGGGACGCCGGAGCCCATCACGCGCATCATGCGCTGGCCCTTGCGTTCATCGATGATGAAATCCTCCATCAGCGCGCTCTCTCCGGCCGGCGGCCATTGCGGGTTCGGTTCGAACAGCAGCGTCAGGCGCGAGCCGGGATCGAAGCGTTCGATGTGCGCATCGCGCCGTCCGAAGAGCCGCGACTCGGTCAGGTAGCGCCCGCCAACCCGCGGCTCCACGGAGGCCTCGCTCGCATACCAGAGCGCCAGCATGGCGGGATCGGTCAGCGCGCGCCACAGCGCCGCTGCGCTCGCGCCCGTGTCGAATCCCTGCATGTAGCCGCGTGCCTGTTTTCGCATCTCGGGTGCGGGCTCAGCCGCCGCCGCGCAATCCGTTGCCGCCGCCCTCTTCCGCGACGCTCCGCCGGAGCTCGCGGTCCTTGCGCATGCGCGTATCCGCCGCCGCGACGATGTCCTCCTGCTGGGCGCCGTCCCGCGGGTAGCTCGCGGCACCGACGCTGACCGTCATGCGCTGCAGCCGCTCGCCGACCGGGAACAGGCTGCGATAGACGTTGTTGCGGATGCGTTGCGCGACCGTCTCGGCGACCTCCGGCGTCGCGCCCGGCAGGAACACGACGAACTCGTCGCCGCCGTAGCGCGCGGCCATGTCGGTCGTGCGGATCGCGCGCTGCACCGCGGCGGACACGGTCGTCAGCGCGCGATTGCCGGCCTGGTGGCCGTGCTCGTCGTTCAGCGCCTTCAGGTGGTCGAGGTCCACCATCAGGACCGCGTAACCGCCGCCCGCCCCGCGGGCGCGCAGCTGGTGCTCGCGGTTCAGGATGGACTTGAAGGTGCGCAGATTCAGCATGCCGGTCAGCCCGTCACGCTCGGCCATCTCCTCGATGCGACGCCGCGCCGTCAAGATCGTGCCGGCGAGCGATTGCGTCAGGTAGGCGACGAGCGCATACGGACCAAGCTCCCCAAACAGCCGTGCCAGCAGTTCCGGCAGCGGCGGCAGTTTGCCCTCGCCGACGATGACCGAGAGCCAGGCGAGCGCGACGCCCGCGACGATGACGGCGGCGCCGCGTCCGCCGAGTGTCATCGAGACCAGCACGATCGGCAGCAGGTAGAGATTGACCATCGGGCTCGCCGAGCCGCCGGTCTGGATCGCGACGGCCGTGATGAAGGCGACCATCGCCGCGGCCCCCAGCGCGATGCGCGCGCTCGTGTCCTGCACCGGGAATCCGCGCCAGCGGAATGCGAGCACGAAGAGCGTATAGGTCGCCATCGCGATGTACAGCCAGCGCGGCGACGTCAGCGCGGCGTGCGGCACCAGCGAATAGAGCGCGACCACGAGCAGCACGAGCCAGTCCACGCGCGTGAGGCTCTGGACCATGCTCGCGTGTTCGTCGCGCACGACCACCTCGCGGCGCGTGCCCGGCAGCGGATCCGTTCCGTCCGGCTTGTCCACGGCGTCGCTCATGGCCGAGCCTGATCGCGCTGCAGGGCGTCCTCGACTTCGCGCCGGACCGCGTCGCCCGCGAGCTCAGCGACGAGCGTCAGCGCGAAATCGAGCGCCGTGCCCGGCCCGCGCGAGGTGATGACGCCGCGGTC
>JANNHT010000253.1:0-2518 GCA_031404555.1 Gammaproteobacteria bacterium | reverse complement strand
CGGCGCGAGTCGACCTTCGCCTCGTTCGCCTCGTTCGCCAGCCGCGCCTGCTTCTGCTCGAGCCACGAGGTGTAGTTGCCGCGCCACGGGATGCCGTGGCCGCGGTCGAGCTCGAGGATCCAGCCCGCGACGTTGTCGAGGAAGTAGCGGTCGTGGGTCACGCAGATGACGGTGCTCGGGTACTGCTCGAGGTATTTTTCGAGCCAGGCAACCGATTCCGCATCGAGGTGGTTGGTCGGCTCGTCGAGCAGCAGCATGTCGGGCTTCGACAGCAGCAGCCGGCACAACGCGACGCGCCGGCGCTCGCCGCCCGAGAGCTGCGACACTTTCACGTCCCAGGGCGGCAGTCGAAGCGCATCCGCCGCGACGTCGAGCTGGCGTTCCAGGTTGTGGCCGTCGACCGTCGCGAGAAACGCCTCGAGCCGGCCCTGTTCGGCGGCGAGCTTGTCGAAATCGGCGTCGGGTTCGCTGTAGAGCGTGTAGACCTGATCGAGGCGCGCCAGCGCGTCCTTCACCGGCTTGACGGATTCCTCGACGATCGCGCGCACGTCGGCGTCCGGGTCGAGCTGCGGTTCCTGCGGCAGCAGGCCGACCTTGATGCCGGGCTGCGGCCGGGCCTCGCCCTCGATGTCGGTGTCGGTGCCCGCCATGATCCTGAGCAGCGTGGACTTGCCGGAACCGTTCAGCCCCAGCACGCCGATCTTGGCGCCGGGAAAAAACGACAGCGAAATATCGCGCAGGATGTGGCGCTTCGGCGGCACCACTTTGCCGACGCGATTCATCGTATAGATGTACTGGGCCATGCGATCACCGGGATTGCGGGGCGCGGATTATCCGCGATGCGCCGCGCCACCGCCAGACGGCGCCGTTCGGTGCGTGCTAGTCTGCCGGCGGCTGTTTCACCCGGCAGCGACGGCATGGAAGGAATTGTGGCAAGCGGCACCTGCGTCGTCGCCGGCGAGCGGATCGCCCGCTACGGTTTCGGCGACGGCCATCCCTTCGGTCCGGACCGCCACGAGGCGTTCTGGCGCGAGTTCGTCGCCATGGGCCTCGACCAGCGTGTCCTGCAGCTGGCGCCGCGCGCCGCGACGCGCGCCGAACTCGAACTCTTCCACCAGCCGGCATTCCTGGACCGGGTGCAGGCGCAGTCCGCGTCCGGCGAGGGCTATCTGGACGGCGGCGACACGCCGGCGGCGAAAGGCGTGTACGA
Organism: Gammaproteobacteria bacterium; assembly: GCA_031404555.1. Classification (GTDB taxonomy): domain Bacteria; phylum Pseudomonadota; class Gammaproteobacteria; order Steroidobacterales; family Steroidobacteraceae; genus SCUD01. The sequence goes on along the minus strand of JANNHT010000253.1, from coordinate 1,308 downwards.
AGCCGCCTGTGACGTCGTCGGCGCCGCCCTCGTCGCGACCGAGGCGCTGATGAGCGGACAGGCGCGCCGCGCCTTCGTGCCAATCGCGGGGCTTCATCATGCGGGCCGCGCCCACGCGGCGGGATTCTGCGTACTCAACGACTGCGGCGTCGTCATCGAGCACCTGAAGCACAGGCACGGCCTCGAACGCATCGCCTATGTCGACATCGATGCACATCACGGCGACGGCGTGTACTACGGATTCGAGGATGACCCGGCCGTCATCTTCGCGGATCTGCACGAGGACGGCGAATTCCTGTATCCGGGAACCGGCGCCGCCGGCGAGACCGGCACCGGCAGGGCGCGCGGCCTGAAACTCAACCTGCCGTTGCCGCCGGGCGCCGGCGACGCCGAGTTCCTGGCGGCCTGGCCCGCCGTCGAGTCGCACCTCGAACGGCACTCGCCGGGGTTCCTGGTCCTGCAATGCGGCGCCGACAGCCTGGGCGGCGATCCGATCACCCACCTGCGCCTGACCGAAGAAGCGCATGCCTACGCGGCACAGCGGCTCTGCGCAATCGCCGACCGTTTCGCGTCCGGCCGCATCCTCGGCTGCGGCGGCGGCGGCTACAACCGGCGCAACATCGCGCGCGCCTGGAACCGGGTGGTGCAGGCTTTCGTCGAATCGGCCTGATGCGGGGGCTTTCGGGTAGACTGCGGGCCTTCTTTTTCCGGCCCCATCCCTAGGAATCCCATGTTCGGTCCCGGCATGCGCATCGAGTCCTTCGATCCCGAGCTCGCGGGCGCGATCGCGTCGGAGCGGCGCCGCCAGGAGGAACATCTCGAGCTCATCGCCTCCGAGAATTACACGAGCCCGCGCGTGCTCGAGGCCCAGGGTTCGGTGCTCACCAACAAGTACGCCGAGGGCTATCCCGGGAAGCGCTACTACGGCGGCTGCGAGTTCGTCGACGTCGCCGAGACACTCGCGATCGAGCGCGCGAAAAAACTGTTCGGCGCGGCCTATGCCAACGTGCAACCGCATTCCGGTTCGCAGGCGAACGCGGCGGTCTATCTGGCGCTCCTCGCGCCGGGCGACACGCTGCTCGGCATGAGCCTCGACCACGGCGGCCACCTGACGCACGGCGCGAAGGTCAACTTCTCCGGCAAGCTGTTCAAGGCCGTCCAGTACGGGCTCGATCCCGCGACCGGCGAGATCGACTACGCCGCCGTGCGGCGGCTCGCTCAGGAACATCGGCCGAAAATGATCATCGCCGGATTCTCGGCCTACTCGCGTGTGATCGACTGGCAGCGCTTCCGCGAGATCGCGGACGA
>JANNHT010000252.1:0-2642 GCA_031404555.1 Gammaproteobacteria bacterium | reverse complement strand
GAACTACGACCCGGCACCGTCAATCCTGGCGCCACTTCGCGCGGTAGGAGAGCCCGAGCGAGAGGATGCGCTCGAGCATCGCCGCGTAGTCCATGCCGGAGGCCAGCGCGGCATAGGCGAAGTCCTCTTCCTTCTCGACGTTCGGATTCGCGTTCGCCTCGAGGAAATACGGCGTGCCGTCCACGCGCACGCGAAAATCCATGCGCGCGTAGCCCGTCATGTGCAGCGCGCGATAGATGCGCCGCGCCAGCTTGTCGAGCCGCGCTGCCAGGCCTTCCGACAAGTCCATCGCGCGGTCGCTCGTGATGCCATGGCGCGCCTGGTAGGCGCGGTCCCACTTGGCCTTGCGGGTCGCGATCGCGGCGCGCCCCGCCTTCAGCTCGCCGAAGATGAACTCCCAGGGCGGCAGGGTGCGGATGCGCTCGTTGCCGATCACGCCAACGTAGAGCTCGCGGCCCTCGATGTACTCCTCGACCAGCGCGTCGGTCGAGGTGTGCTCGTGGATGAAGCCGATGCGCTCGCGCAGCTTCGCCGCGTCCTCGACGATGGAGGCCTGGGAGATGCCGAACGAGGCGTCCTCGGTCGCAGATTTCACGAACAGCGGATAGCGCAGCCGCGACGGGATGCGGATCGCGTTGCCGCGCGGGAATACCGCGAACTGCGGCGTCGGGATCCGGTGATAGCTCAGCAGCTGCTTGGTCAGGACCTTGTCGCGCGACAGCATCATGCCGCGCGGATTGCAGCCCGTGTACGGCTGGCGCTGCAGTTCGAGCCAGGCGACGACGTGCTGGTCGTAGGTGACGATGCCGTCGAACTCCTCGAGCAGGTTGAAGCAGACCTCAGGCCGAAACTCCGAGAGCACGGCCCGGAGTTCGGCCAGGCTGTCGCCGATGCCGATCGGCCGCACGTCGTGGCCCGATGCGCGCAAGCAGGTGATCACGTCGTACTCGGTGCGATATTCCGCGGCGTCCTGCTCGCGCACGCCCTCGAGCGACTCCGGCGGCACGAGCGTCTCGTGGACCAGGACCAGGATGCGGAGCTTTGGCATCGTTCAGGCGCCCGGCCCGGCCTCGCCCGCAACCAGCGCATCCGCCATCGCCACGATCTCGCCGTGGCGCGCGATGGTCGCGCGCCATTCCGCGGGGATGTTCGAGGCGCCGTAATGAGCACCGGCGAGCTGGCCGACGATCGCGGCCGAATCCATCGCCGCGCCGCCGCGTTCCGCTGCGGCCATGATGCAGCCGCGAAGATCGTGGCCCGCGTCGAACGCGTGCAGCGCGCCCTCGAGCGCCGTCGCCGCGGCACTCGCGCCGATCACGATCGCGCGCGGCCTGCGCCCGCGCCAGGAGCCCTCCGCGACTTCGCGCGCGCGCGGCTTCAGGAGCACGCGATCCCAGAATCCCGGCTGCGGCGCGAACATCGGCGCGAGCAGCGCCTCTTTCGGCTCGCCCGCGAGCGCGCCGGCGAGGAGCGCCGCGAGATAGCGCACGGCATCGAGCGTCAGCGGCGACTGGTGGGTCACGCGTGCGCAGTTCACCGCGGCCTCGACGGCCGCGCGCGCGTCCGCGCGATGCCAGGCGACAGCCGGGCCGATGCGCGTGAGCGGCTCGGCGGCGGCCACTGCCGGATCGTGCGAACCCGCGTACGGGTTGCCGGTCCACTGCGCGGTCGCGAGCGCGCGCACGGTCGCCGCGCTGATGCCAACGGCTAAGCCCGTGCTCGACCATCGTCCCGCGCGCTGCCAGGACTGGTAGCGCTGCACCTGGTCCGCCGGATCGTGGCCGCGCCGCGCGACCAGGCTCTCGGCGAGGCAGAGCGCCATCGCCATCCGGTCAGCCCAGGCGCCCGCCGGTAAGCCATGCGCCTTGTGGCCAAGCGCATCGGCCACCGCGAGCCCGAGCAGCATGCCGCGCAGCCGATCGGCGAGTCCGGTCGCGGGCGCCGCCTCGAAGGCAGCCGGCAGTGCAGCCGGAACTGCGGCGGGCTCATCTTTCTGGCGCCCCCGCCAGTCGCGGACGAAATCGCTTTGTGCGTCAGTCTCGGGCACCGTCGGCCAGGTTTCCGAGCGCTCCGAACCCAGCCAGCGCTCGTTGAGGCGCGCGAGCGCACGGTCGCCGTCGAGCCCTGCGCTTGCAAACCAGCAGCCCGCGACCAGGTTCGTGCGCCCGATGCCGGCGCGGCAGTGCAGGTAGATGCAGTGCCCATCCGCGAGCGCAGCGTCGAGGTCGTCCAGGATCTCCTGCATGCGCTCCGCGGAATTGGGCAGGCCGTGGTCCGGAATCGCGCGACGCAGATAGCGTATGCGATCGCCGACATGCGGCGGCCGCAGCAGCGGCTCGTACGGCACGCACTCGCCGGGCTCTGTCAGGTCGATGAAACAGTCGATGCCCGCATCGCGCAGCCGAAGCCGATCCAAAAGATAATAGTGTGGGATATGGGGGTCTCCCGGATCGGGATGGGAAGGTCACATTGGATAGCTGTGTGATGGATGAGAAAGGAAATTGCGGTGCCGTCATGGCCTTAGAACATATCATGCATCCTGTTCTCGTCGCCCGCCTGGTCATGGAAAAAACACCGCATGTCCAATTGGTTGGTGAAGGAGCCTTGCGATTTGCATTGGCGCAAGGATTCAAAAAAGAAAA
>JANNHT010000251.1:0-6359 GCA_031404555.1 Gammaproteobacteria bacterium | reverse complement strand
CAGTCGAATGTCGAGACGCTGAGCACCACGTTCCTGCCGGGAACAACGACGCAGGTGCAGATCGGTACCTATCGGGTCCCCAGCGCGATCGCCCAGTACTACGGGGCGACGACGCTCGGACCCGAGGAGTCCACCAATCTGAGCGCCGGTATCGTGCTGACGCCGATGGACAATCTGGTCATTTCCCTGGATGCCTACCGCATCGAAGTGAATGACCGAATCAGCATTTCCCAGCAATTCTTCGTGACCCAGGCGGACATCGATGCCCTCCCCGAGCTGGCCATCGTCGGGCCCGGTGGCACGGTGCAGTACTTCACCAATGAGTTTGACACCGAGACCGAGGGCGTGGACCTGGTGGCCACGTACGACGCAGGAGTGGGCCCGGGCCGATTGCTGACTACGCTCGCGTATAACTACAACAAGAGCAAGGTGACGTCTTTCGATCCGTTGGTCATCACTCCGTCACGCATCGTTGACGTCGAGCACTATGCTCCGAATGATCGCGTGAACCTGGGTCTGAATTACAACGGAGATCGGATCGGCGCCTTGCTGCGAGCGAACTACTACGGCACGTTCCGCAATGACCAGGACTACCCCGGCCAATTGTTCTCTGCAAAGACGACCGTCGACGCAGAGTTCTCATATCGGATCACGGACCAGGTCACCGCCAGCATCGGTGGTCGCAATATTTTCGATGAGTTCCCCGATGTCATCAACGGCGTCAATCCGTTGACCGGTGGCCTGGGCGATGGCGAGCGCTATCCGCGTACCGGCGGGCCATTCGGCTACAACGGCGCGTTCTTTTACGTCCGCGCCGGCGTGACGTTCTAAGGTCTTCACCGTTCGAGCTATCGAGGGGCCGACTTCAGTCGGCCCCTTTTTTTTCTTTTAGGATAGATCGAATTGGTCGGAGCGCCGGGATTTGAACCCGGGACCCCTTGCACCCCATGCAAGTGCGCTACCAGACTGCGCCACGCTCCGACGAAAGGATGATAGCCGATCCGGCCGGCGCCGGAATCAGCGGCGCAGGATGCGCAGCAGTTCCTCGAGCTCGGCCCGCACCTGGCGGATGACCTGGCGGCTCTGGGTGTTGTCTTCCCGCGCCTCATCGCCCTCGAGGCGATTGCGCGCTCCGCCGATCGTGAAGCCTTCGTCGTAGAGCAGACTGCGGATCTGGCGGATCGTGATCACGTCCTGGCGCTGGTAGTAACGGCGGTTGCCGCGGCGCTTGACGGGCTTGAGCTGCGGGAACTCCTGTTCCCAGTAGCGCAGCACATGCGGCTTCACGCCGCACAGGTCGCTGACCTCACCGATCGTGAAGTAGCGCTTGGCCGGGATCGCCGGCAGGTCCTTGTTGTTACTTGCTTCCAGCATAGGCTTCGACGCGTGCTTTCAGTTTTTGTCCCGGCCGGAATGTGACGACCCGGCGCGCGGAGATCGGGATCTCCTCGCCGGTTTTCGGATTCCTGCCCGGGCGCTGGTTCTTGTCGCGCAGGTCGAAGTTGCCGAAGCCCGACAGCTTCACCTGCTCCCCGGTCGCAAGCGCCGCGCGGATCTCCTCGAAAAAGAGATCGACGAGTTCGCGTGCCTCGCGCTTGTTCAAGCCGAGCTGGTTGAACAGCGCTTCGGCGATTTCCGCCTTGGTGAGTGCCATTCGGACTATTCCCGGATCCCCGCCTTCAGGTCACCCTTGACGCGCCGAACGACCGCAGCAATCACGGTGTCGGCGTCCCCGTCAGTAAGGGTGCGAGAAGTTTCCTGTAAAATCAAGCCTAAAGCGATACTTTTTCGACCGGGTTCTACCCCCTTCCCCCGGTACACGTCGAACACGTGAAGCTCTCGCAACAGGCCTTTTGCGGCCAGATTAACGCTTTTCCGCAGCTCCTCCAGCGTCACCGAATCGTCCACCACGACCGCCAGGTCGCGCCGGATGGCTGGGAACCTGGAAATCTCCGCAAATACAGGTACTTCCGCATAGAAGCTCGGCTCAATCGCGAGCTCGAACAGCCATGGCGCATCGCGCAGTTCCAGCGCGCGCGCGATCTGCGGCTGAAGCTGTCCAAGCCAGCCCACCCGTGTCTTGCCGTCGAAAACCGCGGCACTGCGACCCGGATGCAGGCTGTCGTGGCGTTCCGCCACGTAACTTATTGCAGCGCGCCGGCCGGTCAGCGCGAACAGGGCTTCGACGTCTGATTTCAGGTCGTAGAAGTCTGCGCTGCGCCGCTCGGCACCCCACTGCTCCGGCAAGACGTTGCCGCTCACCAGGCCGGCGATGGACTGGCTTTCGATCAGGCGGCCGTCCTCGGTTTCAAAGCGGGTGCCGACCTCAAAGATCCGCACGCGATCCTGCTGGCGGCGCAGGTTGAACCGGAGTGTCTCGATCAGGCCCGGCCACAGCGACACGCGCATCTCGCCGAGCTCGGCGGAGATTGGATTCGCGACTTCCAGCGCGCGCTCCTTCGGGAACAGCAGCCGCTGCAGGCGGCTGTCCACGAATCCATAAGTGATCGCTTCCTGGAAACCGCGATCCACCAGCAGGAGCCGCAAGCGTTCACGCGTCACCGCCTGCTCGGTCGCCGGTTGCGGGCGCTGCGGCACGCGAGCATCGGCGCCGGGTATCTCGTCGTAGCCGTAGATCCGGCCGATCTCCTCGATCAGGTCCTGCTCGATGGTGATGTCGAAGCGGTGGCTCGGCGGGATGACACCGAGCACGTCGCCGGCGCCCGCGACCTGCATCCCGAGCCGGCGCAGGATTGCCTCGATCTCACTGCGCGGGATCTCGATGCCGAGCAGGCTCGCGACGCGCTCGGGCCGGAGCGTCACGCTCGGCCGTTTCGGCAGTTCGGATTCCACCTGGGTCAGCACGATCGGTCCCGGCTTGCCGCCGGCGATCTCGGTCAGGAGCAGTGTCGCGCGTTCGACCGCGCGCTCCTGGTTCCGCGGGTCCACGCCGCGTTCGAAGCGCTGCGAGGCGTCGGTCACCAGTCCAAAGCGGCGCGCGCGACCCGCGACCGCGGCCGGCGGGAAGAACGCCGCCTCGAAGAACACGTCGCTCGTGTCCGCCACGATGCCGCTCTTCTCGCCGCCCATGATGCCGGCCAGGCCGACCGGCCCGGCGGCATCTGCGATCACCAGCATGTCGCCGTCGAGTTCGAGCTCGCGCCCGTCGAGCAGCATCAGGCGTTCGGCGGGGCGCGCCGCGCGGACTTCGATGTGCGAGCTCAACCGGCGCAGGTCGTAGGCATGCATCGGCTGGCCGAGTTCGAGCATCACGTAGTTGGTGACATCCACCACCGGGCTGATCGGGCGCAGCCCCGCTCTCCGCAGGCGCTCGCGCATCCAGCTCGGCGTACGCGCAGCCGGGTCCACGCCCTCGATCACGCGTCCGGCGAAGCGCGGGCAGCCGGCAGGGGCCTGCAATCGCACCTCGAACTTGCGCCGATTCGCGGCGGCGACCGGCTCGATGGACGGCGGCGTCAGCTTGCGATCGGCGATCGCCGACACTTCGCGCGCGATGCCGATCATCGACTGGGCGTCACCGCGGTTCGGCGTGACCTTCAGCGTCAGGATCGTGTCGTCGAGATCCAGCGCGTCGCGCAGCGACTGGCCGGTCTCGAGGTCCTGCGACAGCTCGAGGATGCCCTCGTGCTCCTCGGACAGTCCGAGCTCGCGGCCGGAACAGAGCATGCCGGATGACTCGACACCGCGCAGCGTCGCCCGCCGGATCACCAGTCCGCCGGGGAGCGTCGCGCCCTCGAGCGCGAGCGGCGTCTTCATGCCGGCGCGCACGTTGGACGCGCCGCAGACGATCTTGAGCTTCGTCGGCCCGCCCGCGACCTCGCAGACGGTCAGCTTGTCGGCGGACGGATGGCGCTCGACCGACAGCACTTCGCCGACGACGACCCCCGCGAAGGCAGGCGCTGCAGCCGCAACGGATTCGACCTCGATCCCGCCCATCGTCAGGCGCTTCGCGAGCGTCGCGGCGTCCCAGCCGGAATCCACCCATTCGTTGAGCCAGGTGAGGCTGACCTGCATGTTCAGCCCCGGTTGAACTGCGCGAGGAAGCGCAGGTCGTTTTCGAAGAAGAGGCGGAGGTCGTTCACCGCGTAGCGCAGCATCGCGAGCCGCTCGATGCCCATGCCGAAGGCATAGCCCTGCCATTGTTCCGGATCCACGCCGCAGGCAGTCAGCACGTTCGGATGCACCATGCCGCAGCCGAGGATCTCGAGCCAGCCGGTCTGCTTGCAGACGCGGCAACCCGCGCCGTCGCAGAGCACGCACTCGATGTCCACCTCGGCCGACGGCTCGGTGAACGGGAAATAGGACGGGCGGAAGCGCAAGCCGCGCGCCTTCTCGAAGAACTGCTCGGCGAATCCGGACAGCACGCCCTTCAGGTTGGCGAGGCTGATGTCCCGGTCGATCACCAGTCCCTCGACCTGGTGGAACATCGGCGAGTGCGTGACGTCGGAATCGCGCCGGTACACGGGTCCCGGCGCGATCACTCGGATCGGCACGCCGTGGAACTTCATCGCGCGGATCTGCACCGGCGAGGTGTGGGTCCGGAGCAGGCGGCCATCGCCGAAATAAAACGTGTCGTGCATCGCCCGCGCCGGGTGGTCGGCGGGGATATTGAGCGCCTCGAAGTTGTGGAAGTCGTCCTCCACCTCGGGGCCCTCCGCTACGCTGAATCCGGCGCGACGGAAGATCGACTCGATCCGCAGCCGCGTGCGCGTCACGGGATGCAGGCCGCCGACCGACTGGCCGCGGCCCGGCAGCGTCACGTCGATCGCATCCGCCGCGAGTTCCTTCGCGAGCGAGACCGACTCGAGTTCGCCGCGGCGCGCCTCGAACGCCGCCTCGATGCGCTGCTTGGCCTCGTTGATCGCCGCGCCCGCCGCGCGGCGCTCCTCGGCCGGCAGCTGCCCGAGGCCCTTCAGCATCTCGGTCAGCCCGCCTTTCTTGCCGAGCAAAGCGACGCGCACGGCATCGAGCGCGGCTCGATCCGCGCTCGATGCGATGTCAGCGAGACTCTGAGCGACCAGCGACTCCAGGTCCTTCACCCGACCCCCTGAGGCCCCGGCGTTACTTCGAAGCCAGCGCGGCCTTTGCCTTCTCGGCGATCGCCCCGAATGCGGCGATATCGTGCACCGCGAGGTCGGCGAGCGCCTTGCGGTCGATTTCTATCCCGGCAATCTTCAGGCCGTTGATCAGACGGCTGTACGACAGGCCGACACCGCGCGCCGCGGCATTGATGCGCTGCACCCAGAGCGCGCGGTAATCGCGCTTCTTGAGCCGGCGCCCGACGTACGCATACTGGCCGGCCTTGATGACCGCCTGTTTCGCGACGCGATAGACCTTGCGCCGGGCGTTGTAATAGCCCTTCGCCTTCTTCAGAACTTTCTTGTGGCGGCGGCTTGCGGTGACGCCACGCTTTACTCTTGCCATGTCTCTTTAGTCCGTCTCAAAAAGAATAGGAATCAAACGTGTGGAAGCAGCCGCACGAGCCGGCCGACGTCGGTCTCATGGACCATGGTCGAGCCGCGCAGCTGGCGCTTACGCTTCTTCGTCTTCTTGGTGAGGATGTGGCGGCGATTCGCCTGGCCGCGCTTGAAGCCTTTCGCTGTCTTGCGAAAACGCTTCGCCGCGGCCCGGTTGGTTTTCAACTTGGGCATCGGTCAACTCCTTTTATGACCTCTTCACACCGCTCGCGCGGGCTGGAGGCGTATCGGCGGTTACCCGCCGGTCACTTCTTCTTGGGAGAGATCACCATCGTGATCTGGCGCCCTTCCATCGCAGCATGCTGCTCGATCGCGCCGTAGTCGGCGAGGTCGATCACCAGTCTGTCGAGGAGCTTGCGCCCGATCTCGGTATGGGCCATCTCCCGGCCGCGGAACCGCATGGTTACCTTGGCCTTGTCACCGTCGGTCAGGAATCGGATCAGATTACGCAGCTTGACCTGGTAATCCGCCGTCTCCGTGCCCGGCCGGAATTTCACTTCCTTGAGCTGGATCTGCTTCTGTTTCCGCTTCGCCGAGTGAGCCTTCTTGTTCTGCTCGAACAGGAACTTCCCGAAGTCCATGATCCGGCAGACAGGCGGCTCGGCAGTCGGCGAAACCTCAACGAGATCCAGCTCATCAGCGGCGGCCTTTGCGAGCGCCTCACTGCGGCTCAAAACGCCGACCTGGCTTCCGTCGGCTCCTATCACGCGTAACTGCGGCGCAAGGATCTCTTCATTGCGCCTTACGCGTTTCGTTGTCGAAATACTCAGTCCTCCAAATAACGACGGCCGCGGCTCGCCACATCCTGGGCGATCCGAGCGGCCACCTCTTCCAGGGGCATGGCACCCAGATCCTTCCCGG
>JANNHT010000250.1:0-2369 GCA_031404555.1 Gammaproteobacteria bacterium | reverse complement strand
GAAAAGGGATGCGTCCCCTTTTTAAAGGGATGCGTCCCCTTTTACTTCAGGTCGAGAACGAAGAGCCGCAGCCGCAGGTCGTGCTGGCGTTCGGGTTGCGGATCACGAACTGCGCGCCCTCGAGGTCCTCACGGTAGTCGATCTCCGCGCCCGCGAGATACTGGTACGACAGCGGATCCACGACGAGCGTGACGCCCTGGTTCGGGAATTCCGCGTCGCCGTCCTCGGACTTCTCGTCGAAGGTGAATCCGTACTGGAATCCCGAGCAGCCGCCGCCTGAGACGAACACGCGAAGCTTCAGCTTCGGGTTGCCCTCCTCGCGGATCAGCTCGCCGACCTTGCGTGCGGCGGCATCCGTGAAAACGAGGCTGTCGGCGGTGTTTGTGGCGGCGTCCATGATTCTGGCATCGATTGTAGGTTGTGGGTCCCGGGGGGTCAAAGTACGGGTGTCTCCGTTTCGCCCTCGACCCGCCAGTTGAAGTTCTGTCGCATCGGCTCGGCGTCGCGCCCGTGCAGGTACTCGACCTGGAGGCTCGCCGGCTCGAAATCCAGGGGCAATTCGATCGGCACCTCGATCTGCTGGAAGAATCGCAGCGAGAACGGGAGCTGGCTGCGTTTCGCCGGCTCGACGTCCTCGAGCGGCAGGATCCGCGCTTCCTTGCCCTGCCGGCCCTCAATCCGGAACGTCACCGTGCCGTTCGCGAGCGTGTCGCGGGTCGCGGCCTGCACCATCGTGATCAGCACGCGATAGCGCCGCTCCTCCGCCTCGGGGCGCACCTGGAGTTCCTGCACGCGCAGCGTCCCGCTGCCGAACTGGCGTACCGCGAGGCCACGGTAGAACTGGAGCTCCTGCTGCTGGCGCGACGTTTCCGCCTGCAGCTCGCTCATCATGCGCTGCGCGTCGGTCTGGGCCTGGCGGTCCACGCGCTGCGCCACCTCCGCGGTCGTCGCGCGCTGGTGCAGTGACTCGTTCTCCGCCTCGAGCGCCCGGTTGCGTCGCCCGAGATCGATGCGCTCGATCATCGACGAGGCAACCGAATAGCCGGCGCTCATGCGCCCGAGCTCAAAGGCGCCGTACAGCAGCCCGAACGCCAGCGCGATCGCGAGCCCCATGCGCCAGCGCGACAGGGGTTTTTCGACGGGTTCACTCAAGGGTGGCTGCGCTCGCTAGAATCGGCGCGGGTATCCGGGAGTCGGCCCATGCAGTGGATCAAGGCCTGGCACATCGTCTTCATGGTGACCTGGTTCGCGGGACTCTTCTACCTGCCGCGGCTCTTCGTATACCACGCCACCGCCACCGACGCGCCCGGCATCGAGCGGTTTCGCATCATGGAACGGCGGCTGTTCGCGATCATGACCATCGGCGCCGTGCTGACGGCCGTCTTCGGCCTGTGGCTGCTCCGACTTTCACCGGCGCTGCTGGAAACGGGCTGGCTGCGCGCGAAACTCGCGCTCGTGCTGCTGCTGATCGGGTTCCACGCCTGGCTCTGGCGGCTGATGCGAAACCTCTCCGAGGGTCGCCATCCGAGGAGCGCCGCGTGGTACCGGTGGATCAACGAGATCCCGTCGCTCGCGCTGATCGCGATCGTGCTGCTCGCGGTCGCGAAGCCGTTCTGAATCAGTCGCCCTCTTCCGGACCGGCGCGCCGCCCGGAGCCCATGCGTTCCTCCCACCAGTCGGGATAGGCCGGCAAGCCATCCGGGAAGGCATACGCACCGAGCTCGTGCAGTGCGCGCGAATAGACGCGGCGCTTGAAGTAGATCACGTCGTGCACCGCGTCCCACCAGTCCGCCCAGCGCCAGCGATCGAACTCGGCCGGCGTCTCGGTCGAGTCGAAGCGCAATGCCGAATCCTCGGCGCCGAGCTTCAGCAGGAACCAACGCTGCCTCTGGCCGATGCACAGCGGCAGCGAATCGCGCCGCACGAACTGCTGCGGCAGCCGATAGCGGAGCCAGTTGCTTGTGCGCGCGACCTCCTCGACCTGGGTGCGGCGCAGTCCCACTTCCTCCAGCAGCTCGCGGTAGAGCGCCTCTTCGGGCTGCTCGCCGCGGCGGATGCCGCCCTGCGGAAACTGCCAGCCACGGGCGCCCGCGCGGCCGCCGATGAAGACCTGGCGGTCGTCGTTCATCAGCACGATGCCGACATTGGCGCGATAGCCGTCGGCGTCGATGTAGTCGCTTTCCCTGTCCATGCCCCATCCTATGGTGCCGGGTCGTAGTTTCGTAGTTTGGCGCGATAATATTTTTGTCAGTTCGTTTCTATCATATACACTGTGTTCAAAAGTTTGTGCCATTTTAATTGCATCTGACGGACAGGCTATAATACACAGGTTGCACATGGTACATAATTCAAGATGGTACACCAACTGG
>JANNHT010000249.1:0-3724 GCA_031404555.1 Gammaproteobacteria bacterium | reverse complement strand
CCAGACGCCGGTTTCAGTGCGAAACCGCCGGAAGCATTCAGTGCCGCCCGCCGGTAATCGAGCTCGTGCTCGGTCTCGACCGAGAGCAGCGTGCGCGGCGTCGGCACGCCGCCCTCGTCCAGGTGCCGCTTGGTCGCCAGCTTGTCGTTCGCGACCGTCATCCAGTGAACGGCATTCAGGCGCGCGATGAAATGAATGTTGCGGGAATTCAGTCCAAGCACTCCCGCATCGTCCGTGCCCGCGGCACGAAACAGGCGCAGGAACCGGAAGAACTCACTCGCCCGGATCCCGGTCCAGCGTCCGACCGCAAGCTGGGCCGCGAGCACCGCCAGCAGCAGTTCCGGGAACTGGAAGAACAGGCCGCGCAGCAGCACCGAGTTGAACGCCAGATAGCACAGCATCGTGACCAGCATGGTCCACGCGATCGTGCGGACCAGTTCACGCAGCCGGCTGCGCTCCATCATTTCCTGCAAGCGCTCGGCGGCAAAACTCAGGATCACGACCGGAAACAGTGCGAGCAGGGCAAGGCGGTGGCCCGCGCTCTCCGTCACCAGCACGCCGCCAAGCAGTATCAGCGTGGTCAGCACGGTGATCACCGCCGCGATGCGCGGCACTACCAGCACGCGCATGCCGCGGAACCAGCGATGCGTGACGGCGCCGACCACGAGGATCACGATGAATCCGAGCAAGCCGGGCAGCAGGCCCGTGTACACGCAGCCGGCGGCCACCAGCATCGGCAGGAACACGCCGAAGGTGCGGAGCCCGACTACGTTCCGGCAAAAAGTCACGATCAGGGCAACCAGTGGAAACAGCAGGAAGACGCCCGAGATCTGTTCGTTCGCCGCAATGAATCGCCCGACGCCCGCGAGCCAGACCGGGCTCGCGGATTCGTCGGGTTTCAGGCTGTCGGCCGGCGCGAGCAGGCGCCGGATGCGGAACGCGTGGTCGAAGTTGATGTCACGCGTGTGCGTGAACAGGAACTCGTCGCCGCGGTAAAGCTTCAGGTAATCCGCCGGTATCTCGGCGAAGTGGCCGTTCAGCGGATCGAACGGCACCCAGTGGCCACCGAGCAGGGCCTCGACCCATTGATGCGAAGTGCGCTTGACGCCCGTCTCGAGGATCACGCCGCCGACCAGCCGCGCCGGGATGCCGTTCAGGCGCGCGAGTGCGACGAACAGGCGGCTCTTGCCGTTGCAGCTCGCCTGGCCGAGGCGCAGTGCCGTCAGCGCATCGGTGTAGCCCTTGAATGGCGCTGGCTCGATCTGGTCATACGTGAAGTCGAAAATCGCGCGCAGCACCTGCACCTGGTCGGCCGAATGCGCAGGCCTGATGCGGTTCCAGAGACTGAGGATCTCGGGATGGCGGTAGGGCATGGCCTCGGTTTCTTCGAGCTGGCGCCTGGCCGAATCGCTGAGCGGCGCGCCGAAACCGAGACCCACCGGCAGCTCGTAACGCACGGCGCGGGTCAAAAGCCGCGCGCTGTAGAACACACGGTGCTGGCCCTCCGGCGGCATGCCATTCCATTCCGCGGTCCGGCCTGCCGCCGCTACCTCGTCGGAGAATGCCAGAGGGCCCTGCTCGAAGCGTTCCGCGATGATCGTCTGTCGCTCGTCGCCGACCGGCAGGAAAGTGCCGAGACGCACTTCGCCGCCGAAGCCTTCGAACAGGAGTTCGACGTCGAACTCGTGAATGGTTGCGGGCAGGACTTCATCGAGCGTCGGGCGCGCTGACCACAAATGTATGCCCAGCAGCATCGCCGATGCGGCCAGCAGCAGGATCGGCAAGCGACGTGTCATGTAGTTCATGCCGGCCGTTAATCATCTCACTCGACCCTGCTTTGGACGTCGCAGGTCGTCGGCAATTGGCGACTGCAGAGGTGCCAAGCCGTACGGATGTGACGTGCGGCACACTCTCGGGCACGAGTCAGCGGCAGAAAATCCTGTTGGCCGCCCATTCCCGAAACCACGTGCCGAGCGTGGCGGCGAGCTGGTCCGCGCTCCCGGGCCGGCGCGGGATTCGCGGCACGTCCCTGGCACGTGCCGCATTGATGAAGCCATTGGCCGGATAGCGCAGCTTCAGGAACTTCAACGCCGGATTCACGGCAAGCCGCACCTGCCCCCATTCCGCGGCGCCGATCGCCGCGAACTCAGGCGCGGCGGAACGGGTCCGCACCCAGGAACTGCTGCGTGGTCGGATATTCGTTCTCGAGCACCTCGATCAGGCGCGCGTAGTACATGTACGCGTAGATGTCGAGCCGCTCGACCGACGAAAGCGCCTTCGACGGCAGCACGCTGCCGCAGAATTCTGCAACCGGCTGCGCGCTGCGATCGAATCGCACGAATGGCGCCTCGTCCATCCGCACCTGCGGGTGACCGTCAGCATCGGGGTCGCGTAGTCTCGGCGGCATGAAGCGACGTGCCGATTGAAATCGAATTCGCTGGAATCCCATAATCCCCCGGGAGGGCGCTGATCAAATGCTGAAATCAATCCTGGCGACCGTCGGGTCCATCATCGTTGTCCTGGCACTGTGGACGTGGCTGACGTTGACCTGGACGTACTCCGACGGTGAACGCGCCGGCTTCGTGCAGAAGCTCTCAAACAAGGGCTGGATCTGCAAGACCTGGGAAGGCGAAATGGCGATGGTGACGATGCCGGGCACGGTCGCCGAGAAATTCTATTTCACGGTGCCGGATGACGAGGTGGCTCAACGGATCAACACCAGCGTCGGCGAACGAGTCGCGTTGCACTACGAAGAGCACAAGTGGATTCCGTTCTCGTGTTTTGGAGATACGGGGTATTTCGTCACGGATGTGCGGGTGGCGAAATAAATTGACTCGCGGGCGATCACATCCAGAGCACCAATGACAGCTAGGCAAGGTGGTCACAAGCTGTGACCACCTCCGACATCTCCATGCGGTTGAGCCGGGCGTCCATGAAGCGGACGTCGCATTGACCGACCTCAATCCGCCCTACTTCTCGACATGTGCCATGAATCCGATCGGCCGCGGTTTCCCGGCCGGTGGTGCCATCAGTGCGCGGATCGCCGCGTAAACCTCGTCAAACTGCCGGCGCGTCGTAGCATCCAGGATCGCGACTGATTTCTCCAGCTTCTCGAGCTTTCGGGCGAGATCCTTGTTTGAAGCCAGGATCTCCCGCAGCTTTACGAACGCGCGGACGATGTAGACCGACATTTCCACAGCCCGCGGGCTGTTCAGGATGGTTGCCGTCATGATGGCGCCGTGTTCAGTAAAGGCCAGCGGCGGAAACTTGCTGTGGCGGCCACGACCCGTGTCTAAGGTCGCAAATTGCGACCTTAGAGACCTTAACTCATTGATTTCAGGCTGAAACACGAAATCGCCCGGAAACCTGGCCCGATTCCGTTTGACCTGCTCTTTCAGGCGCTTTACGGAAACACCGTACAAGGCGGCCAAATCCGCATCCATCAGCACCCGCTGCCCGCGCAGCACCAGAATGCGCTGTGCTATTCCAGCCGGGTCACTCGCGCGAATCGAAGATGGCATCAGCAGCCATCATTTCGCAGCAATCCGCGCCCTGTCCCTGCCAAAACTTGCGGCTACCAGCCGTAACTCCCGGTCCGGTCCTCACTGTTCCAGTTTCGGCCTCGCGATCACGCCTTGAACTGCCCAATATCCCCGGGCTTCCGCAACATCTTGTCCACCTCGCCCAGGTGCTGCTCTTCCGTGCGGATCATCTCGCGGGCGTA
>JANNHT010000248.1:0-1999 GCA_031404555.1 Gammaproteobacteria bacterium | reverse complement strand
CCGATTGACACGCGCATGGACGACGGATTCAAGATCACGCCGGCGCAGCTCGAAGCCGCCATCACGCCGCGGACCCGGCTCTTCATCCTGAACAGCCCGAGCAATCCGACGGGCGCCGCCTACTCCCGCAAGGAGCTCGAGGCCTTCGGCGCGATCCTGGCCCGGCATCCGGAAGTCGTTATCGGCACCGACGACATGTACGAGCACATCTGGTGGGGCCCGGAGGCGTTCACGAGTTTCGCGACCGCGAACCCGTCGCTCTATGGGCGCACCGTCACGATCAACGGCCATTCCAAGAGCTATGCCATGACCGGCTGGCGCATCGGCTACTGCGGCGGACCCGCGGAAGTGATCGGGGCGATGGCCACGATCCAGGGACAAAGCACGTCGAACGCCTCCTCGATCTCGCAGAAGGCGGCGACGGTCGCCCTCAATTCACCGCAGGACTGCGTGCGCGAGATGAACGTCGCCTTCAAGGCACGCCACGACCTGGTCGTCGAGGGCCTCAACGCGCTGCCGGGCATCCGCTGCCTGCCGGGATGGGGCACCTTCTACGCGTTTGCGAACGTCGAGCAGGCGATGCGCCAGGTCGGCGCGGCGGACGACAATGCTTTTGCGGAATTCCTGATCAACGAGGCAGGCGTCGCAGTCGTGCCGGGCTCCGCATTCGGCGCGCCAGGGCACTTCCGGCTGTCGTTCGCCGCCTCGGCCGAAACGCTCAAGGACGCGCTCGGGCGCATGGCGCGCGCGCTCGCCGGCGCCCAGGCCAAGAAGCGCGCCTGATCGCGACTAAGGCACGGAATTCCCTGCCGATTTGTTGACTTGGAACCGGCCTTGTCCGACAATCCCGCGCCCTAAAAGCCGCTTCCCCGATAGCTCAGTTGGTAGAGCAACGGACTGTTAATCCGTGTGTCGTTGGTTCGAGCCCAACTCGGGGAGCCATTCCCTCTGATGGCAACTAAGAAGCTGGTCCAGGTCGGACTGTGGTCGGCGATCGCCATCGCCGGCGCCGCCGCTTTCGGCGGCATCGCGCTCAACCGCGGCGAGACCATCAACGCGATGTGGTTCGTGGTCGCGGCGGTCTGTGTCTACCTGATCGGCTACCGCTTCTACAGCGGCTGGATCGCGACCCGTGTGCTCCAGCTCGACGCCACGCGCGCAACTCCGGCTGAGCGCCTCGAGAACGGCCGCGACTTCATGCCGACACACCGGTCGATCGTGTTCGGCCACCACTTCGCGGCGATCGCGGGCGCCGGCCCGCTGATCGGGCCGACACTCGCGGCCCAGTTCGGCTACCTGCCGGGCACGCTGTGGCTCCTGGTCGGCGCCGTCATGGCCGGCTGCGTGCAGGACATGCTGGTGATGTTCTGCTCGACGCGGCGCGACGGCCGCAGCCTCGGCCAGATGGCGCGCGACGAGCTGGGGCGCCTCGGCGGAACCGCCGCCCTGATCGGCACGCTCTTCATCATGATCATCCTGATCGCCGTGCTGTCGCTGGTCGTTGTCAAGGCGATGGCGCACAGCCCCTGGTCCACGGCGACCGTGTTCGCCACGATCCCGATCGCGCTGATCGTCGGCGTGTACCTGCGAATGATCCGTCCGGGCCGCGTGCTCGAGGCGACTGCCATCGGCGTCACGCTGCTGCTGCTGTCGGTCGCGGCCGGCGGCTGGGTGGATCAGCATCCCGTGTGGCGCGAGTGGTTCGATCTCGACGGGCTTTCACTCGCCTGGTTCGTGATCGGCTACGGTTTCTTTGCTGCGATCCTGCCGGTGTGGCTGCTGCTCGCGCCGCGCGACTACCTGTCCACCTTCGTCAAGCTCGGCGTGGTGTTCCTGCTCGCGATCGCGATCTGCACGCTGCAGCCAGACATCAAGATGCCGGCTTTCACCCGCTTCATCGACGGCACCGGACCCATTTTCAGCGGCAAGCTGTTTCCGTTCCTGTTCATCACGCTCGCCTGCGGCGCGGTGTCGGGCTTCCATGCCCTGATCTCCTCGG
>JANNHT010000247.1:0-9902 GCA_031404555.1 Gammaproteobacteria bacterium | reverse complement strand
GGCAGGTCGGCCGGCGCGAGGCTGACCGTGACCCGGCCGTCAGGAAACGTGTACTCGGCAGAAGCGAGTGCTGCGCGCACGCGTTCGCGGCTCTCGCGCACCGCGGTTTCGGCGAGTCCGACCATCGAGAACTGCGGCAGGCCGCCGCCGCAATGCACCTCGACCCGCACCTCGGGCGCATCGAGCCCGAACTGGGCGCGCGTCAGGATGGTTGCGGGATTCACGGGCCCGCGCCCGCGGCCGCTATTTCTTCGCGGACTTCTCGAGGGCCGCGAGGCGCTTTTCCAGTTCCTCGAGACGCTCGCGGCTGCGGCGCAGCACGCCCGCCTGCACGTCGAATTCCTGGCGCGTCACCAGGTCGAGTTTCGCGAGCCCGCCCTGCAGCACGGCCTTGAAGTTCTGCTCGAGGTCGTTCTTGAGCGCGGTCAAGCCCGGCGGCACGGCGTCGGCGAGCTTCTTCGCGAGTTCGTCGAGGGATCGGGGATCGAAGGCCATGGCGTTGCTCCGGGTTCGGGCAAGCATCACGAGCGGGCACGGGCCCGTCAAGCCTGCGCCGTTTGGGTGCAAGAGCTGACTGCAACCGCCGGCAGGCCGAATGTAAGCCGTTGAATCCCAAATGTTCTCCGGTTGGCACGGATGCTGCAATTCCGGCAAAAACGCTACCGGGATCCGGTCCGCCTTGATGCGGCCGAATCTGTCCGGTCGCGGCAATTTCCAGACCACCGGAGGTGAGACGTGCCAGCGATCGACAGTGGTGACACGGCCTGGATGCTCGCGGCGACGGCGCTCGTGCTGCTGATGACGATCCCGGGCCTCGCGCTCTTCTACGCCGGGATGCTGCGCGCGAAGAACGCGCTGTCCACCCTGATGCAGTGCTTCGCCATCACCGCGCTCGTATCGCTGCTGTGGACGATCTACGGCTACAGCCTCGCATTCGACACGACCGGCATGTCGGCGGGCGAGATGAGCCTCCGCTCGTTCGTCGGCGGCATCGGCAAGGCGTTCATGGCGGGCGTCGGCCCCGACTCGCAGGTCGGCACGATCCCGGAGTCCGTCTTTGCCACCTTTCAGCTCACCTTTGCGGTCATCACTCCGGCGCTGATCGTCGGCGCCTTCGCCGAGCGCATGAAATTCGGCGCCCTCCTCGCCTTCACGGCCGCCTGGTTCACGCTCGTCTACGTCCCGATGGCGCACATGGTGTGGAGCGGTCCGGGCGCGCTGATGTGGGACTGGGGCGTGCTCGATTTCGCCGGCGGCACGGTTGTGCACATCAATGCCGGTGTCGCCGGCCTCGTCGCGGCGCTCGTGCTCGGGCGGCGCCACGGCTACCCCACCGGCGCGATGCAGCCGCACAACCTGCCGCTCACGGTGATCGGCGCATCCCTGCTCTGGGTCGGCTGGTTCGGGTTCAACGCAGGCAGCGCGCTTGCGGCGAACGGCACGGCGGGCATGGCGCTGCTCGTGACCCAGATCGCGAGCGCCGCGGCCGCGCTCGCCTGGATGGGCCTCGAATGGGCCGCCCACGGCAAGCCGAGCGCGCTCGGCATCGTGTCGGGTGCGATCGCGGGACTCGTCGCGATCACGCCGGCATCCGGCACAGCCGGGCCGCAGGGTGCACTCCTGATCGGCGGCGTCGCCGGCATCTGCTGTTTCTTCGCCGCGACGCGGCTCAAGCGCTGGTTCGGCTATGACGACTCGCTCGACGTGTTCGGCGTGCACGCGGTCGGCGGCATCGTCGGTGCGCTCCTGACTGCGGTCGGAGCCGGCGCACTCGGCGGCGCCGGGCTCGCGGACGGCGTGACGATCGGGGGCCAGCTGGCGGTCCAGGCGGCGGGCGTCGCGGCCACGCTCGCCTGGAGCGGTATCGGCAGTTTCATCATCCTGAAACTTCTGGATGCCACGATCGGCCTGCGCGTCACGAAGGAACAGGAAATCGAAGGGCTCGACCTCGCCCTGCACGACGA
Organism: Gammaproteobacteria bacterium; assembly: GCA_031404555.1. GTDB lineage: Bacteria > Pseudomonadota > Gammaproteobacteria > Steroidobacterales > Steroidobacteraceae > SCUD01. Next base: position 7,938 of record JANNHT010000247.1, on the reverse strand, counting down.
ACGCGCCTATAACGCCTGATCCTTCCGGTTCCCACCGGCGGCCTTTCCCGGGACAGCGACCCCCTCCGCTGCCCGGGAATGGGCCCGCCACCGGCATTTTTGGCACCTTTCCAGCCCCCTGATGTCCTCCGTTACACTGCCCATCCAGGGATGGGGGCCCCAATGTGACGGGGGTCAAAGGTTTCACGTCACGGAACCGCCAAACTGCGCCGTGACCCGGAGGTCCAGATGTTTCAGCGAATCCTGTTGACGCTCGTGATGGCCGGCCTGACCGCTGTGGCCGGAGCCGAGACCGTCTATAAATGGGTCGATTCGGCCGGCCAGGTTCACTACACCGACCTGCCGCCGCGGCAGTCCGACGCCCGTGTGCTCGGCGTGTTCGACCAGGACGCGGGCGACCTCGACGAGGATCAGGAAGGCGACGATTTCTCCGACGAGGGCGATGACGAAGGCGACGACACGACCGCGCCCGCCTCTGGCTCGGCCAGCACGCCGGAGCCGCGAGTGAGCGCGGCAGACATGCAGGCGGCCGCCAACGACGCCGAGAAAGCCAAGGTCGAGCAGTGCAAGGCCGCCGAGGACCGCTACCAGAAGTACGTCGAATCGCGCCGACTGTTCAAGGAAGTAGACGGCAAGCGCAAGTACCTGTCGGACCAGGAGCTTGCCGAAGCCCGTGCCCGCGCCAGGAAGGCCCGGGACGATTACTGCAGCTAGTCCGTCAAAGCGGGCAGAATGGCCCGCCATGAACGTCGGATTCATCGGCCTCGGGGCCATGGGCCAGCACATGGCCCGCAACCTGCACCGCGCAGGCATCCTCACTGGCATCTGGAATCGAACAGCCGCGCGCGCCGAGGTATTCGCCGCCGAGACCGGCTCCCGCTCATTCGCCTCGCCCGCTGAACTCGCCGCGGCCTGCGATTTCATCATCACCTGCGTCTCCGCCGATGCCGACCTGCTCGCGGTCGTCGACGGGCTCACCCCACTGCTCCGGAAGGACGCGATCGTCATCGACTGCTCGACGGTCGCGGCCGACACCGCGCGCGAGGCCGCAAATCGCATCGCGCGCGCGGGTGGTGCTTTCCTCGACTGCCCGGTCAGCGGCGGCGTCGAGGGTGCGAAGAATGCGACCCTCGCGATCATGTGCGGCGGCGACGCGCCGGCTTTCGAGCGCGCGCAGCCGGTGCTCGCCGCGCTCGGCAAGACCATCGTGCTGATGGGGCCGAACGGCGCGGGCCAGGCGACCAAGGCGACGAACCAGATCCTCTGCGCAGGCGCAATCCAGGTTGCGGCCGAAGCGATGGCATTCGCGCAGGCCGAGGGGCTGCCGCTCGAGCGCGTCATCGAAGTCCTCGGCAAGGGCGCAGGCTCATCCTGGTATTTCGTGAACCGCGCGCCCTTCATGGCCCGCAACACCTTCCCCGCCGGATTCCGCCTGCGGCTGCACGACAAGGACCTGCACATCTGCCGCGACATGGCAGCCCGCCATGGCGCCACGCTGCCCGTCGTCGAGACGACGATTGCAGACTACGAAGAACTGCTCGCCGCCGGCCACGGTGAGGACGACATCTCGACGATTTTCCGGCTGAAGACTCCGCTGTTCAGCCGCAAGAAATCGGCCAGGAGCTGAGGCCATGGCGAGCGGCAGCGAAGCGCCGGTCCGCCGCGAACGCGAGAGTTTCTACCTGCCGGATTTCTGCCGGGCCCAGAGCGTGCTCGCCGTGGTCCTGATCGCGGAACTCGTCGCGCTGCTCCTGACACTCGCCAGGCAGGGAATCTCCGAGCAGTTCTGGCCCGATCTCGCCGTGACCTCGCTGTTCCTGCTGTGGGCCGCGCTCGGCACCGCCGCGGCGCTCTGCGTCCTGCGCCGCCTGTTGTCGCGGCTCGACGTGCTGGTTGGCTCCGTCGTCTCGTTGCTGTTGATGCTGATCGTGACGGCGCTGGTGACCAAGGGCTCATGGATGCTCGCGGACTACACGAACCGCCAGCTCGGCCTGGAGGCCAGCCCGTTCGGGCCAGAGCAGCTCAAGGAATTGCTCCGGAATCTCGCAGTCTGCGCGATTGCGGGCGGCATCGCGCTCCGGTACTTCTACGTGACCCACCAGTGGCGGAGCAACGTCGTGGCCGAGGCGCAGAGCCGCGTGCGCGCGTTGCAGGCGCGCATCCGCCCGCACTTCCTTTTCAACAGCATGAACACGATCGCCTCGCTGACGCGCACCAATCCGCGCGCCGCGGAACAGGCGATCGCCGACCTGTCGGACCTGTTCCGCGCGTCGCTGCGCGAGCATCGCGAGCGCATACCGCTTGCGAGCGAGATCGAGATCGCGCGCGCCTACGAGCGTGTCGAGCGCCTGCGGCTCGGCGAGCGGCTGCGCGTGGACTGGCAGATCGATTCCCTGCCGATGGACGCGCAGGTGCCGGCGCTGATACTGCAGCCGCTGCTCGAGAATGCCGTGTACCACGGCATCGAGCCGCTTGAACGCGGCGGCACGATCCGCGTGACCGGGCGGCGTGACGGCAACCGGGCCGTGATCACGATCGGCAACCCCGTGCAGCCAAAGCTGGTCGCACGCCGCGCCGGCCATCAGATCGGGCTCGACAACGTGCGCCAGCGCCTGAAGCTCATGTTCCACGGCGAGGCGGACGTCGAGGTGATCGAGACGCCAGAGCACTTCCTCGTCACGCTGCACTTCCCTGCCACGCCCGGGCCTGCATGAAGCTTCGCGTACTTGTCGTGGATGATGAACCGCTCGCGCGCGAGCGACTCTCCCACCTCGTCGAGGAACTGCCGGACGTCGAGCTCGCCGGCGTCGCCGCGGGCGGCGAAGAGGCGCTGCTGCTGGCCGGCCGGCTGAAGCCGGAGGTCGTCCTGCTCGACATCCGCATGCCCGGCATGGACGGACTCGAGGCGGCACGCCATCTCGCACGCATGCCGGATCCGCCAGCCGTCATTTTCACGACCGCCTTTGACCAGCACGCACTCGCCGCCTTCGATGCGCAGGCCGCCGGTTACCTGCTGAAGCCGGTGCGGGCCGAAAAGCTCCAGGAAGCGCTCGCCCGCGCGCGCCAGCCGACACGCGCGCAGCTCACCCGGATCGCGGAAGGCACGGGCGGCCCGCGGACCCGGATCGCCGTGCGCGCGCGCGAGGAATTGCGGCTGATCCCGATCGAGAACGTGCTCTGCTTCATCGCCGAGCAGAAATACACGACGCTACGGCACACCGGCGGCGACGAGCTGATCGAAGAGTCGCTCAAGGAGCTCGAGGACGAGTTCGCCGCGCGCTTCGTGCGCGTACACCGGAACTCCCTGGTTGCGATCGAGCACGTCGAGTGCCTCGAACGTGCCGACGACGGTCACCACTCCGTGAGGCTCCGCGACGGCGCCGGCAGCCTGGCCGTCAGCCGCCGTCTCGCGACCGAGGTCGCGCGGCGCCTGCGCGGCTGATCCCGCAAGCCACTTTCGACTCCCCGTTCGTTTGCTGGGAAGGCCCACCGGGCATTCCTGTCCTGCGAAGGAGAAAGTCGATGGCGAGTCACGATCAAACGGATACTCAAGCCGTGGCGCCCCTGTCGCGCCGCGATCTCTTCATCGGCGCCGGCGCGACCGCAGGTGCGCTTGCGGCGCTTGCCGCCGTCGGCGGCGTCGCTTATGCGCCGGCTGCCCAGGCCGCGCTCAGCAAGACCAAGAAGTACTTTGCGAACAACGTGTTCCTGGAGCTCGACGGCGCTTCGGCCGGCCGGCTGATCACTGCCGAAGGCGGCGAACCGGTGCTTGTGCCAGCGGGCACCGCCATCGGCGCGGAAAAGTTCTCCACGCAGACGACGCTGCGCTACGAGCCGTTGTCCCTGGTACTCGGCGACATGTCGCCCGCCATGTACGACTGGATCGGCAAGTCGACCATCGGATCGGCGATCCCCCATCAGGTCCAGGTGATCACGACCGGTGCCGACAACAAAGAGGTTTACCGCATGGTGATGCAGAACGTGCGGCTGACGGAGATTCGCCTCGATGAATTCAATGCCGCCCTCAACATCTCGGACGCACAACAACCCGTGCGCTTCAACGTGAAGATGGCGCCGGGACTGTCGGCCCACCAGTTCGGCGGCAAGGCGATCGTGAACACGCCGATCGTCCAGAAGGTCAAACTGCTCCAGCGCTCGAACTACCGCTTCTACATCCAGGGACTCGAGACGGCGACGGCACGCACGAGCAGCGTCGATTCAATCGGTCTTCTGGCTCGCGCGGACGGCACGCTGGCACCGACGCCGATCAAGTTCGCCATCCCTTTCAGCGATGCCGGCCCGCTCTTCGCCTGGATGCAGGACACGCTCGCGGGAAAAGGCGGGCTGCGCCAGGCCGAGCTTCAGATGCTGACGCCGGACTTCAAGAACGTCGCGGCAAGCGTTGCGTTCAGGGATCTCATGATCGTGCGTATCAGCAGTCCGGCGGAGGCGTCGAACGGCGGGTTCCAGCATGCCGAGATCGAGTGCCTGCCCGCTGGCGTCACGTTCAACATGGGCGAACTGCTGAAGTAGGAAATGGCGGCCCGCCCGTCCCGGGCGGGCCGGTCGCCCCGCGTCAGCGGTGGCGGAAAGAGATCGTCACTTCGCGCGGCGTTACCTGGCCCGAGCTGAACTCGGTCGCCGACACCGGGTCGAGCGCGAATCCCGTCGTGCCCTCGACCGCGACCTTGCGGATGTCGCGCGTCTGCACGTCGCGGATCGAGCGCGTCTGCGGCGTGCAGCCGGCGAGCTGGAAGGCTGGCGCCACTGCAGGCGCGGCAGCAGCCGTTGACGACACGTTGACGATGTCGCGCGTGGTCGCGAGCAGCGCCGGCGTCGAACACGGCGTGAGCACGAGCTTCAGCTGGTCCTCGCCCGTGAGCGCGGTGAACTCGTAAGGGCCAAGCTGCGCAAGCTGGCCGCCCGCGAGGTCCACGCGATCGATCTGCGTGCGCTGACCCGCCGGGTTGATGTTGATGACGTCCATCTGTCCCGGCAGCGTCGGCCGGTAGAACACTACGAAGCGGTCGCCGGTGCGGAATTCATGCGTCGCCGGATTGACGGGCGTGGTCGCACCGCCTGCGCCCACCGCGTGCACCTCGAAGGCGAGGCCCGCGAAGATAGCGCTGCTGTCGACAGGCGAGGCCAGCGCCGCTGCAAAAACCGGATCGGGCGCCGTCACGGCGCCGGTCTGCGCGTCGAAGAACTGCGGGGGTGGCGGCAGGGCAGGCGCCGCACCGAACACCGGCGGTGGCGGCAGGCTCGCGGCGCCAAACGTGGGCGCGGGCTCGGGGACTGCCGGGAACACCGGCGCCTGCGGAAAGGGCTGGGCGGTTGCGAGCGCACCCGGCTGCACCTTGAGCTTGCGGCTGAACCAGTCCGTCAGGCCGCCCGTGATCGCCTGGGTCAGGCCGACCAGCAGGGTCGTGCCCGTCGCCTGCGCAACTGTCGCGAGCGTGCCGGCGAACAGCCGTTTCAGGGTCTGGCGGCCCGTTCCAGTCGCCGGTACGGCGCCAGCGGCGGTCGGGTCGACGAAGGTCGGCGGCGGGGCCGGAATCTCCGGTGACCCCGTGGCCGGCGGGAACACCGGCGGCGGCGGCAGGTCCTGGGCCATCGCCAGCGAGGCGCAGGCGGCGAGCGCCGCTGCACTGAGGCAGCGGGACAGCGGATTCCGGCAGCGATTCGGGGTCATGTCGCCTGTACTCCACGCGATGGCCGTTCTGCTGGAAAAACGACTGGCCGAGCGCGACTGGTTCGCCCGTCGACACTACGCCAGTCGCCCTCGCTGGTTCGTTCTGGTTCGGTGAAACACGCCTCGCTTGCGCTCGCGATCGCCCTCTCCGTCGCCGGGCTCCCCGCCAATACGGCGCCCGACCCCGCCTCGGATGCCGGGCGCGCCGACCTCTTGATGGTGGTGGACTGCCTGCTGCCCGGCCAGGTGCGGAACCTCGGCCAGCGCAGCACGTACTTGAGCGCCCGGCGCCCGGCGCGCCTGACCGCGCGCGATTGCCAGATCCGCGGGGGTGAATACGTCGCCTACGACCGCGCCGACCGGAAGAGCGCGCTCGGCGCCTGGCTGCCGCTCGCCGAACAGGGCGACCAGGAAGCGCGCGTCATCGTCGGCGAGATCTACGAGCGCGGCATCGGCGTCACGCCCGATTACACCGCGGCCGCTGGCTGGTATCGCCTGGCGGCCGATGCCGGCAGCAAACGCGCGCAGATCAACCTCGGATATCTGTACGAGCAAGGGCTCGGCGTCGAAGCCGACGCCAAGCTGGCGCTCGACTGGTACCGCCGCGCCGCGGGGCGCGGCACGTCCATTGAGCTGGACGCCGATCCCGCGCCGGTGGGCGAAGTGGCGAATGCCGAACTCGAACGGCGCGCCGGAGAACTCGAAGCGTCCCTCGTGCGCCTGCGATCGGAACTCGGCGATTCGCGCGCCGCGCTTGCAACGATGGAGAATCGCGCGGCCACGGCGGAAGCGCGGGCCGCGGCCGCCGCAGCGAATGCGGCCGCTGCCGCCGCCGATCGCCTCGCGGCGGTTCCGGCGCCGGTACCGGACCGCAGTGCCGAGATCACCGCGCTGCAAGGCGAACTCGCCGCGCGGATGCAGGATGCCGCTCGCCTGGCGCAGGAACTCGATGCGGCGCGCGTCGAGAACGACCGGCGCATGGCCACGCTCACACAGTCGAGCACGCAGACGGCGGAGGCGCAGGCGGCAGCCGCCGCCGAGCGCAAGCGGCTCGGGGAAGCGACCGCACTCCTCGCCGCCCGTGAAACCGAACTCGCCGCGCAGCGCGGCGAAACCGAACGGCTCGGCCGGGAACTGGCTGTCGCCGCGGCGCTCGCCGCCGATCGCAAGGCCGAGGTCGAGCGGCTCTCAAAGCCCGTCGCGGAACGCCTGATGGCGGGCCCGGAACTCGTGATCCTCGAGCCGACACTGACGCCGACGCGTGACATCGTTCCGGTCGCCATCGCAGCCAGCGGCGAGCGCCAGGTGGTCGGCCGTGTCACGGCGCCCGCCGGTCTCGTGTCCGTCACCGTCAATGACGCGGTCGTTACGCCCAATGAATTCGGCGTCTTCACGGCGACGCTGCCCGTGCGAGACGGCGATTCGCCGGTCGTCGTCGCCGCGGTGGACCGCCAGGGCAAGCGCGGCGAAGCGCGATTCACGCTTCGCGCGGCAGCGGCAGCGCCGGCAACGGCACCGCAGGCGCGCGATGCCGGGAAGCGTGCGCTCGTGTCGCGCGCGCAGTTCGGCAGCTATCACGCACTCGTCATCGGCAACAACGACTACCGGACGCTGCCCGACCTGTCGTCGCCGGTGAACGACGCGACCGAACTCGCGGAACTGCTCCGCAGCCGCTATGGCTTCAAGACCACCGTGTTGCTGAACGCTGATCGCTACCAGATCCTGTCGGCGCTCAACACGCTGCGCGAAACGCTGACTCCCGCCGACAACCTGCTGATCTACTTTGCCGGACACGGCGAGCTCGACGAGGTCAACCAGCGTGGCCACTGGCTGCCAGTGGACGCCGAGCGCGACAGCACGGCGAACTGGATCCCGACCACGGCCGTGACCGACATCCTGAACATCATGCGCGCCAAGCAGATCCTGCTGGTCGTGGATTCCTGCTACGCCGGCGCATTGACGCGCTCCTCCGTCGGCCGGCTCGCCGCGGGCATGACCGACGACGAGCGCCTGCACTGGCTGAAGACGATGGCGGGCCGTCGTTCGCGAACGGTGCTCACCTCCGGCGGCGTCGCGCCCGTCATGGATGCGGGCGGCGGCCGTCACTCGGTCTTCGCGAAAGCGCTGCTCGAGGTGCTCGCATCGAACGGCGACGCGATCGACGGCCAGCGCCTGCACCGCGAAGTCGCCGCGCGCGTCGCGTACGCGGCCGCCAACCTGCGTTTCGACCAGGTGCCGGAATACGC
>JANNHT010000246.1:0-9408 GCA_031404555.1 Gammaproteobacteria bacterium | reverse complement strand
CGGGCCACAGGTTCGCAGTTATTGTCTGATCAGTCGCGCGTTGCCAACCCCCTCCCCGACAGCGCGACACAATGACTGCGAACCTGTGGCCCGGCACCTGTCTTTAGAACCGGAGCTTCAATCGACTCGCTTGGATACGACTCCGGACAATTCGCTCTCGACGAATCGGCTGTCGAAACTGACGACGGCGAAGTACCAGGTGTCAGGCGAAAGCGCCGGCACCTTCCAGGTCGTCACCTTCGGATCCCGAATCTCGATCTGGCAACGCAGCTGGTCGGGTTCAACTCCGTAATTGATCCGGTAACCCGCGAGATCGTCGAGTGGCGATCCGTCGGACCTTTGAGTTGGCGCTTCCCAGGTCAGCTGCGCCGTTCCGGTGGGAGCAGGCACGGAAACCGGCCTACCCAGGCAGTCCGTCGGGACCGCTTGCGCAGCTGTCGCGTCTTCCTGCCCGGGTGAGCAAGCAGCGGTTGCCACAAGTATCAGCAGGGTGATCCAGCGGGTAACGGAGAGGCTCCTGGATTCTGCAAAGAAAAGAAGTCTTGCCGGAGCTACTCGACGTTCTGTATCTGCTCCCGCATCTGCTCGATCAGCACTTTCAACTCCACCGCTGAACGCGTCGTCTCGACGTCCTGCGACTTCGACGACAGTGTGTTCGCCTCGCGGTTGAATTCCTGCATCAGGAAATCGAGCTTGCGGCCGACCGCGTCGCCGGAGGCGAGGGTGTCAGTCAATTCTGTGACGTGACTCTTCAGCCGGTCGAGTTCCTCGGCCACATCCATCTTCTGCACCAGGATCGCAACCTCCAGCTCGAGGCGTTCCGGATTGATCTCCGCGCCGAGCGCGGCGATCCGTTCCATCAGCTTTGCGCGGATACGCTCCTGCACCTCGGGGAGCCGCGCCGCGACCGTCCCGACGATGCGCCCGACGGTCGCCGCGCGCGAGGACAGCATCTCGGCGATGCGCTCGCCTTCGCCGGCGCGATTGGCCGTGAAGGCGGCGAGCGCTTCGCCGAGGAGCGACATCGCGGCCGCAGTCAGTGGCGCCGCGTCGCGTTCAGCCTCGCGCACGACGCCGGGCCAGCGCAGCACGTCCACCGCATCGATCCGGCCCGCACCCCCCAGCCGGCGCTGCACGGCGGTCGCCTGTTCGATGACGCGATCGAGCACGGCCTCGTCGATGGACAGGTCCCGGGCGGCCCCGGCGGCGGTGCGCAGATAGAATGAGGCATCTACCTTGCCGCGCCGGGCCGCAGCGCCGATGACGCGGCGAATCTCGGCCTCCTGCGCGCGCAATTCCTCGGGCAGGCGCAGCCCGACTTCGAGATAGCGGTGATTGACGCTGCGGATTTCCCAGGCGAGGAGACCGGCGGTCGTCGCCCGCTCGGCGCGTGCGAAGCCTGTCATGCTCCTCAACATTCGATGAACGTCCCCGGGATGCGGCAAGCGCCGGTGTTGTAAGCTCTGCGGCAGTTTAGCAGGGGGCGGCGGCGTAGGCCGCCGGGGTCGAGCTTGGCTACTGAATTCGCCGATGTCAGCCTGACCGGCGATCGCGATGACAATCAGGACCGTGCTGCCGTCGTCAAAGGCGACGGCGCGTCATTGCTCGTCGTGATGGACGGCATGGGCGGACACGCCTACGGCGCAAAAGCCGCGGAGATCGCCTGCAAGGTCGTCGTCGAACTGTTCCGCGCGCTGCCGAAGCCGCTGTTCGATCCGCTCGGCTTCCTGCACCTCGCGCTCGGCCGCGCGCACACCGCGGTCGTGACCATGGGCAGCCGGCTCGCGGTGGACCTGCGCCCGCGCGCGACCTGCGCGATCTGCATCGTGCAGCGGGACGAAGCGTACTGGGCGCACGTCGGCGACAGCCGCGTCTACCACCTTCGGGGCGGCACGGTGCTGAGCCGCACGCGCGACCACAGCCATGTCGAGCAGCTGCTGCGCGACGGCTCGATCAGCGAGGACGAGATTCCGGGACACCCGATGCGCAATTACGTCGAATGCTGCCTGGGCGGCGAGGCGACGCTGCCCGAGATGTCGATCGCGAGCCGCCAGCCGCTCGCCGACGGCGACGTGCTGCTGGTCTGTTCCGACGGCGTCTGGGCGAACCTCAAGGACGCCGACATCGCCCAATTCTGGCGACCGGGCAATGGCAGCTATGCCGATGCGCTCGAGTCGCTGGCCGAACGCGCGGTAGCCGCCTCGGCCCCACACAGCGACAATGCCTCTGCCGCCGGCCTGGTCTGGCGTCACTGAACCGAAGGAATCCCCCATGCGAAGCGGCGGCCGCGCGGCCGATCAATTGCGTCCCGTGCGTTTTACGCGCCGGTTCACAGCGCACCCCGAGGGCTCGGTGCTCGCCGAGTTCGGCGGCACGCGCGTGCTCTGCACGGCGAGCGTCGAGAATGGCGTGCCGCCATTTCTCCGGAACAGCGGCAAGGGCTGGCTGACCGCCGAGTACGGCATGCTGCCGCGCGCAACGCACACGCGCAGCGCCCGCGAGGCGGCGCGCGGCAAGCAGGGCGGCCGCACGCACGAGATCCAGCGGCTGATCGGACGCTCGCTCCGGGCCTGCATCGACCTCGGCGCGATCGGCGAGCGCACGATCACGATCGACTGCGACGTGCTCCAGGCCGACGGCGGGACGCGCACCGCCGCGATCACGGGCGGCTATGTCGCGCTCGCGGATGCGGTGGACACACTCCTCGAGAAACGCGTGATCGCCGCGAACCCGCTGCACGGGCAGATCGCCGCGATCTCGGTCGGAATCGTCAAGGGCCAGGCGGTCCTCGACCTCGACTACTCCGAGGATTCGGACGCCGAGACCGACATGAACGTCGTGATGAATTCCGGCGGCGCCTACATCGAGGTGCAGGGCACGGCGGAGGGCCACGCGTTCCGGCGCGAGGAACTCGACGCGATGCTGAACCTCGCGGCGACCGGCGCGGCGCGGCTCTTCGGCCTGCAGCTCGAGGCGCGAAACGGCTGATGCGCCGGCTGGTGCTCGCGACCGGCAATGCCGGCAAGCTCCGCGAGATGCGCGAGATACTGGCCGGCCACGACCTCGAGGTCATCGCCCAGTCGGATTTCGCGATCGCACCGCCTCCCGAGGACGGCGACACCTTCGTTGCGAACGCGCTGATCAAGGCGCGCCATGCAGCCGCGATCGCGGGGCTGCCGGCGATCGCCGACGATTCAGGCATCGAGGTGGATGCGCTCGGCGGCCGGCCGGGCCTCTACAGCGCGCGCTTTGCGGGCGAACCCGCCAATGATCGCGCCAACAACGAGCGGCTCCTCGCGGAGCTCGCGGGCGTACCGGCGGCGAAGCGCACGGCGCGCTATCGCTGCGCAATGGTGTTCGTGCGGGGCGGCGGTGATCCCACGCCGATCATCGCCGAGGCCGCGTGGGAAGGGCGCATCGCCGAGGCGCCGCGCGGCGCCGGCGGTTTCGGATACGACCCGTATTTCATCGTTGCGGGCGGGGAGCGCACCGCTGCCGAGATGCCGGCGGCGGAGAAGAATTGCGTGAGTCATCGCGGACAGGCGCTGGCTGAGCTAGCTGCCGCGATGTTGGCAGCAGGCTGGTAGGAAGAAGGGACGGTCCACCTTTTTTCCTTCGGAAAAAAGGGGACAGTCCCTACCGCACCGTCTTGATCAGGTCGCCCGCCTTGGGCTCGCCCTTCGGATACAGATCGTTGAACAGGCGCAGCTCCTGGGCAGGATACTTCTTGATCGCTGCGGTCTTCGCGAGCTCTTCAATGGTCGTGCCTTCAGCCGCCTTCAGGACGTGCAGGCGATAGGGCTCCGCGAGCTGGTACTCGCCGGCCTTCAGCCGGCGGAAAGTCTGGGCCGTCGACAGGAAGAAAGGATCGCCCGACGGCGCGGTCGTGCCGGCGCGGCTCGCGCCCTTGAACACCCACATCAGGCTGTTGAAGTACACGATGATGTATCGGACGTTCGTCGACTGACCGAACGGCGACGCATCGCCGCGCACCACGGCGGTCCAGGCCTTGAGGCCGTTGACCTCGAATGACTCGGGCTGCTCAAGGCGCCGGCTGGAGAGGCCGCGCATCGCGAATTCACGCGGATCAGTGATGTCCGCCGGAGCGCCCTGCGCCCGGATCTCCATCACGTGTTCCTTGTTGGGCGCGACCGTGATGAGCTGGTCCGGCGCGTTGATGACCTGCCAGCCGCGCGGGAAGGCGAGCGTGAACTGCATGTCCGCGTGATAGAAGCGGTTCTCGCGCACCATGCCCTGGCGGCGGCTGGAACCGACCGGGAGACCCTCAATGGCCGCGAGGAAGCCCTCCTTGTTCGAGGTGCTGCCGGTCGCCTGCGACTCGATGCGACCCGCCATGGAGACCGCCTCGCGCAGGCGAGTGTCGTTGTCGGGGTGACTCGAGAACGTGCCGTGATAGATGCGCGGCTTGCGGTTCTCGAGCCGCGCGCGCTCGCGTTCGAACGTGTCCTGGTCCTTGAGCGTCGCGATGACCTCGATCATCGCGTCCGGGTCGTAACCGGTTTTTGCGAGCAGGCCCGCGCCGATGCGGTCGGCCTCGAGTTCCGCCTCGCGGCCGTAACCGTTGATGATCGCGGCGCCCGCCATGTTCGTCAGCTCCGCCAGCTGCGGCAAGCCGGTGAAGATCGCGGTCGCCGCGCTCGCCAGGTTCGACCAGGCGGCCTTGCGCTGGCGCGCCTGCAGGTGTCGCGCGGTGATGTGGCCGATCTCGTGGCCGAGCACGGCGGCGAGCTCAGCCTCGCTCTGCATGTACGGCAGGATGCCGCGCGAGATGTAGACGTATCCACCCATGGTCGCGAAGGCGTTCACGTCGTCGGTGTCGATGATCGTGAACTTCCATTCGAGTTCAGGCCGCTCGCTGACTTTCGCGAGCTTTTCGCCCACCCGCTGCACGTACTCCGAGAGTTCCAGGTCGTCGTGCACGCCCGAGGCCATCGTGAACTGGATGTGGAGCTGCTTGGCGGTGCGGACCTCCTTGCTCTCCTTCTCCTTCTTCGGAATCTCCTCTTCCTTGTCCTCGTCCGCGCCGAGCGCAGGCAGCACCGCGCCGAACGCGAAAAGCGCCGCGACGATCAGGCTCTGGAACTTCCCTGGCATGGTCCGCATCGAGATCTCCGGGTGCGGCACGGAGCGTACCCTGTCGCGCTTAGACGCGGGGCAGGGCGGAAAGTTGACGGCCGGGGCCGTCCAGGGCCGGTTACTTGAGGCCGTACTTCTTGCGGAAGCGGTCGACGCGGCCGCCGGAGTCCACGATCTTCTGCTTGCCCGTATAGAACGGGTGGCAGTTCGAGCAGACCTCGACATCGAGGTTGGAGCCCAGCGTGGAGCGCGTCTGGAACTTGTTCCCGCAGGTGCAGGTGACCGTGATTTCGGAGTATTTCGGATGAATCGCGTCTTTCATCGGTCGCGCCCGCTGGCTGGAAACAAAGGGGCGCGCAGTCTATCGGGCGGCTTCGCGGCAGGCAAGACGAGCGCCGGACGCCGCCGCGGGCAAGCTCTAAGTCATCGAATCTGTGGGGGTTTTCCGCTTATCCACAAAATGTGTGGATAACTCTGTGGACCACACAGAGCCCTTGGGGCCGCCATCCGCGCATTCCCGCCTATATGTCGGATTGATTAAATAATGACCAGGGCGTTTTCCCATTACGGAACAAGGGTTTACGCCCTCCCAGTTAAGGCATCTCACGAACTATGTGTCGAAAGTGCCTCTCCGGCGCGAACCGGGAGGCCGCTGTGTACAACTCGCGCGGTGGCGGGGCGCTGGTTTCGTCCGGCAGAAAGGCTGCCTGAAGGTCGTTCAGGAAGCGAAATCCCAGTTCAGTCGGCCGCCAGCGACCCCCCGCATGCGCCATGAGCCCCCGTTCGGCAAGTTTGCGAAGCGTCGGTTCGATGGTCGCTGCCGGCAGCCCGGTCGTCGTCTCGAAGCCGGCCAGGGCGAAGCCCTCGAACAGGCGGAGCGCATTCAACAGGTACTCGAACGGCAGCTCGGTCGCCGGAACCGTCCGCCGTGGGCCGCCGCGGCCGCCGTTTTCGAGGTAGGCCCTGGGTGAGCGCGGCTTCTCCGTGCGGATCATCTGGCCGGCGACGGTCGCCTTGCCATGGGCGCCCGCGCCGATGCCGAGGTAGTCGCCGAAACGCCAGTAGTTGAGGTTGTGCCGGCACTGCCGGCCCGGCTTCGCGTAAGCCGAGATCTCGTACTGCGCGTATCCGTTGGCGGCGAGCAGGCGCTCGCAGTCGAGTTGCATCTCGAGCGCGGTGTCGTCATCGGGCAGGACCGGCGGGCGGTGGAAGAACGCGGTACCGGGCTCGAGCGTCAGCTGGTAGTGCGAGAGATGGGCAGGCCCGAGCGCGATCGCGGCCTCGAGATCCCTGAGCGCGCCTTCCCGGTCTTGTCCAGGTAGTGCATACATTAGGTCGAGGTTGAAGTTCGCGATGCCGGCCGCGCGGAGCTCGCCGACGGCGGCGCCGATCTCACCCGGTCCGTGGATTCGCCCGAGCTTGGCGAGCATGCCGGCGTCGAAGGACTGTGCGCCTAGGGACACGCGGTTGACGCCCGCGGCTGCATAGCCCTCGAAACGGCCGTGTTCCACCGTGCCGGGGTTGGCCTCCATCGTGATCTCGATGTCCGTCGCGAAGGGCAGGCGCTCCGCGATGCCCCGGAACAGTGCGGTGATCGCCGGCACGCCGAAGAGCGACGGTGTGCCGCCGCCCAGGAAGACGCTGCCGACTTCGCGGCCCGCGGCGAGGTCGAGGTCGCCGTCGAGATCGGCCAGGAGCGCTGCGACATAAGCGTCCTCGGGAATCGCCGCCGGCGCCGCGTGCGAGTTGAAATCGCAGTACGGGCACTTCTTCACGCACCATGGCAGGTGGACATAGACTGCGATTTGGGCGCCCATGCGGTTATTCTAGGCGATCATGAAGAAGTTCCAGCTGACCGACCTGGCGACCGGCAAGAAGAGCGAACTCGAGGCGCGCACCGGCACCGTCGGACCGGATGTCCTCGATATCGGCTCGCTGACGAAGGACCACGGGGTCTTCACCTACGACCCGGGGTTCATGGCGACCGCCTCAACCGCGAGCGCGATCACCTACATCGACGGCGACGCGGGCGTGCTGCTCTACCGCGGCTACCCGATCGAACAGCTCGCAAAGCACAGCAACTTCCTCGAGGTCTCGTACCTGCTCCAGAAGGGCGAGCTGCCGAGCGCGAAGGAGCTGGCGGCCTTCACCCACTCGATCACCCGGCACACGATGCTGAACGAGTGGCTGCTCCGGCTCTACCGTGGCTTCCACCACAATGCGCACCCGATGGCGATGGTCGCGACGATCGTCGCCTCGCTCGCCGCGTTCTACCACGACACGACGAACATCAGCGACGACCGACACCGCGAGATCTTCTCGCACCGGATGATCGCGAAGATCCCGACGATCGCGGCCGCCGCGTACAAGCACGCGCTCGGCCAGCCCTTTGTCTACCCGCGGAACGACCTCGATTACTGCGCGAACATGCTGCACATGTTCTTCGCGGTGCCCTGCGAACCCTACGCAGTGGACGAGCTGCACGCGAAGGCGCTCGACCTGCTCTTCATCCTGCACGCGGATCACGAGCAGAACGCGAGCACCTCGACCGTGCGGCTCGCGGGCTCGACCGGCTGCAACCCGTACACCGCAATGTCGGCCGGCGTGTCCGCGCTGTGGGGCCCGGCGCATGGCGGCGCGAACGAGGCGGTCGTCGACATGCTCGAGAAGATCGGCGACGCGGCGCACGTGCCGGAATTCCTCGCGCGCGTGAAGGACAAGACGGACGGCGTGCGCCTGATGGGCTTCGGCCACCGCGTGTACAAGAACTTCGACCCGCGCGCGACGATCATCCGCGAGATGTGCCACCAGGTGCTGTCGAAGCTCGGCCAGGTCGACAACCCGCTGTTCGAGCTCGCGCTGCGGCTCGAGGAGATCGCGCTGAAGGACGACTACTTCATCAGCCGCAAGCTCTATCCGAACGTGGATTTCTACTCGGGCATCATCTATCGCGCCCTCGGCATTCCGCGCGAGATGTTCACCGTGATGTTCGCGATCGCGCGCACCGCCGGCTGGGTCGCGCACTGGCTGGAACAGAACGTCACGCCCGATGCGAAGATCGGGCGTCCGCGGCAGGTCTATACCGGCCATGCGCCGCGCGACTACGTGCCGCTCACCGATAGGGCCTGAAGCCCGGCCGGGTCGTTCACCAGGGCGAGCACGGCGGGCAGGGCGGCGCGTCGCATGGGCCGGGAGTCCAACCGGTCCAGCGGCGCCTGTCGCAGCCCATCCAGCGGCAGCGCGGTGAGATCCATGGCGATGCCGTCCGCGGCGAACAGATAGACCGGATAGTCGTCGCTGCGCTCGCGGTCGTGCCGCAGCCGGCGCGTGCTTTCCTCGAACGGAATGCGGTGCTGCGCGAGGAAGTGCCGCACCGCGTGCGGATCGTCGCTGAACACGTGCAGGCACACCGCGGAGTGCTCGTCGGCCGTGCCCTCCAGCACGCTGCCCACCAGGCGCGGCTTGAAGGCCGCGAAGAAGCGCATGGCCTCCACCGCTGTTTCCCGTCGTGCCCGCAACCAGCCGGGCTGGTCGGCCTGCTGGAACAGGCGCTGGCGTTCGCGCAGGGCCGTCTCCACCTCGGCGTTGCGCGGCAGCGCATCCTCCTCGTGGATACCCAGCCGTTCCGCCGCCTTGCGCTTGGCCTGGCCATGGTCGCGCACACCCTGCTCGGCCATGATGCGCGCCGCCTCCTGGGCCACCCGGATGCGCTGCTCGCGCAGGCGGCTCTCGCCGTGGCCGCGGGCGTGCCTAGCCCGCATATTTCATGCTGGTGTCCATCAGAAGATCTCGTAGCCCTGCTGTTCGCCGCTCTCATCGGCCTGGGCGTTCTGCGCCTGCATCACGCGCGCCAGGTCCTCGCTGCGGAAGTACTCCGGGATGCCGGCTTCGCCGGTGGTGCCCAGCAGGCGGCCGGAGCCCGGATCCACCCGCACGGTGGTGATGCCGGGCGGCACCTCCAGTGGCGTCTCGGGCACTCCCTCCAGCGCCGCGCGCATGAACTGCACCCAGATCGGCAGCGCCGCCTTGGAGGCGAACTCGCCGCGCCCCAGCGAGGTGAAGTCGTCGAAGCCCACCCAGGTGGTCGCGACCAGGTGGTCGTTGAATCCGGAGAACCAGGCGTCGCGGTGTTCGTTGGTGGTGCCGGTCTTGCCCGCGAGGTCGTTGCGCTCCAGTTCCATCGCGCCCCGCCCGGTGCCGCGCAGCACCACGTCCCGCATGAGCGAGGTCACCAGGAAGGCGTTGCGCGGGTCGATCACGCGTGGCGCGATTGCGGCATCCGCGGCGGTTTCCGGCGCCGGTTCCTCCGGC
>JANNHT010000245.1:0-3794 GCA_031404555.1 Gammaproteobacteria bacterium | reverse complement strand
CAGGGGCCTTGCTTTTTCAGCCACCGGAAAACGCCGGATTCCATGACTGAACTCTCACAATTGCCGCCGCCGCGCCGCCCCTGGGCAGGTCTTGCCCTGTCGCTGGCACTGGCCCTGCTGTTCCTCGCCGGCTGCCTGTGGTGGGGCTACAACGAGATCAAGTTTCTCATTCCGAATGACCGCATCGCAGCTTCGCTCAGCATCGAACAGGCGCTCGGCTCCACCCTGATCTGGCAGCTCGCCGCATTCGCCGGCGCGCTGCTGCTCTGCCACCTGCTGCTCGGACTCGCCGCCTTCGGGCTCGCCCGGCTCACCGAGGCGGCGCTTCCGAACACGCGCATTGCGCACCGCAACTGGCTCATCGCCGGCTGGTTCACGCTGCTTGCAGGCGCCGTACTCGCCGCCAACTCAACCTGGCACGTCTCGTCCGTGTTCGCCGACGAAGTGTCATGGCTGCGCCGGGAGACCAGCGGACTCTACCCGGTCGAATGGCTGCTGCTCGCCATGGCGCTCGGGCTTCTGGTCCTCTCGTTCCGCGTTGTCTTGCGCATCCGCCCGGCCGTGTCCGGCCGCGGCGCCGCGGTGGTCGGCAGCGTCCTGGTTGCGAGCGCCATCGGTTACCTGTTGCCGGCGGCGCTGGTTGCGCCGTCGCGCGCGGCCGGCGGAAACGAAGCACCGCACATCGTGATCGTCGGCATCGACTCGCTGCGCAATGACCTGCGCATCCCGCGCAGGGGCGACGCCGCTGCCCCCCACATCCACGAGTTCCTGAGCGGCGCGCGCCGGTTCACGGATACGACGAGCCCCCTCGCCCGCACCTATCCCGCCTGGGTTTCGATCCTGACCGGTCGCCACCCGGTCACGACGAATGCCCGCTTCAACCTGATGCCGCGCGCCCTCGTGAACGAGGGCGAGACGCTCCCCGAGGCGTTGCGCGCATTTGGCTACCGCAGCACCTACGCGACCGACGAGGTCCGTTTCGCGAACATCGACAAAAGCTTCGGCTTCGACCGCCTGATCACGCCGCCGATCGGCGCGGCGGATTTCCTGCTCGGTTTTGGCGGCGATATCCCGCTCGTCAACCTCGTTGCAGCGACGCCCGCGGGCGGCTGGCTGTTCCCGTCGAATCACGGCAATCGCGGGGCCTATGTCACCTACGAGCCCGACGATTTCATCGATCGGCTCGAGGATGAGATCGAGGTTGAGGGGCCCTCGTTCATGACTATCCACCTGACCCTCGCGCACTGGCCCTATGTCTCGTCGGGCATGCCGGTGCCGGGCCAACCGGAAGAATACCGGGTTGCCTACAACGCAGCGGTGACGGTGGTCGATCGCCAGTTCGACGAGGTCATGCGGATCCTCAAGGACAAGGGCGTGCTCGACAATGCGATCGTCGTGCTGCTGTCCGACCACGGCGAAGCGCTCGGCGACGAAACCGATTCAATGCTGCGCAAGACCGGCACCGACCGCGAGATCTGGAATTCGCTCTGGGGCCACGGCACGAGCGTGCTGAGCCCGCACCAGTACAGCGTGTTGCTGGCGATGCGCAGCTACGGCCGCGCGACGCTTCCGGGCGCGCCCGGCGAGCGCGACTGGCCGGTGTCGCTCGAGGACGTGCGGCCGACCCTCGAGGAATTCGCGACCGGCACCGCGCCTGCGGGCGTCGACGGCATTTCGCTGTTGCCCTATCTCGCCGATCGGGCCCGCGTGGCGGAGCTCGGCACGCGCCTGCGCTTCACCGAGACCGATTTCAATACGCCGAATACGCTCGCCGGCAAGTACGAGGCCTCCGGGATCATCGACGAGGCGGCCGTCTACTATCGGATCGACCCCGCCTCGGGCTGGGTGCAGATCAAGCCGGACAAACTGTCGGTGCTGATCCCCCTCAAGCAGCGCGGGGTCGTGTCGCGGACACAGCTCCTGGCGGCCGTCCCGGACAGGGATTCGGGCACCTTCAAGTACCTCCTCACGGATCGCCAGAACCCGCTCCCGCGGCTCCTTGCGGCCCGTCCGGACCCAACCGCAGAGCCCGAGGCCGCGCGCCTCTGGGACGCACTCCAGGCCCGTTTCCCGGGCGAGATGTCACCGGCTTCCACGCTGCCCTGATTGTGACCCGCGTCACCGGCGCGGGGACCGCTCTATGGGAGCATTCCCGCGGATTTAACAATTGCTGGCCCAGTGGGTTAGGCTACAAAATCCAGTCGTCCGGTTTGCGGGAGTATGGTTCTTGCGTGGAGCGGGGCATTGAACGATAACGCCGTGGCCTCGGGGTCAGTGCGGGCAGTGCTGTCCGGGCTGCCGCAGCGCCTCGTGCTCGACGGGCTCGTCGACGAGGCGGCCATGCTCGACGCAATCGCGAATTCCCGCGAGCGCAAGACCCACCTGGTGACCTGGCTAGTGTCCCACGACATGGCCGCGGCACGCGACATCGCGATTTCCGCCTCCCAGGAATTCGGCGTGCCGCTCCTGGACCTCGATGCGGTCGCGATCGACCTCGACACGGTCCGCATCGTCAGCGACAAGCTGCTCGCGAAACACCGCGTGCTGCCGCTCGTCAAGCGCGGCAAGCGCCTGCACGTCGCCGTGTCGGACCCGACCAACCTGCACGCAGTCGACGAGATCAAGTTCCAGACCGGACTCGCGATCGAGGCGGTCATCGTCGAGGACGACAAGCTCCAGCGCGCCGTGCAGAAGGCGATCGAGCAGGTCGACACCTCGATGCCGACGCTCGGCGGCGAGGATGACTTCGACCTCGAGAACCTCGATATCTCGTCTGCCGACGACGAATCAGACTCGGACTCCGGCCGCGACGACATCGAAGACGCGCCGATCGTCCGTTTCGTCAACAAGATCATGCTGGACGCGATCCGCAAGAACGCGTCCGACATCCACTTCGAGCCCTACGAAAAGTACTACCGCATTCGCCTGCGCATCGACGGCGTGCTGCGCGAAATCGCCCAGCCCCCGGTGCAGCTCTCGACCAAGCTCGCCGCGCGCCTGAAGGTCATGTCGCGCCTCGACATCGCCGAGCGCCGCGTGCCGCAGGACGGCCGCATCAAGATGCGGCTCTCCAAGAACCGCTCGATCGACTTCCGCGTCTCGAGCTGCCCGACACTGTTCGGCGAGAAGATCGTGCTGCGTATCCTCGACGCGAGCACCGCGATGATGGGCATCGACGCGCTCGGCTACGAGGGCTTCCAGAAAGACCTGTACATGAAGACCCTGGCGCGTCCGCAGGGCATGATCCTCGTGACCGGTCCGACCGGCAGCGGCAAGACGGTGTCGCTCTACACCGGGCTCGCGATCCTGAACGTCGAGGACACCAACATCTCGACGGCCGAAGACCCCGCGGAAATCGTGCTGCCCGGGGTCAACCAGGTGAACGTGAACCCGAAGGTCGGGCTCACCTTCGCCTCGGCGCTCCGCGCCTTCCTGCGACAGGACCCGGACGTGATCATGGTCGGCGAGGTACGCGACCTCGAGACCGCCGAGATCGCGATCAAGGCCGCCCAGACGGGCCACCTCGTGCTTTCGACGCTTCACACGAACGACGCACCCCAGACCCTGACCCGCATGGTCGACATGGGCGTGAAGCCCTACGCGATCGCGACCTCGGTCTCCCTGATCATCGCCCAGCGCCTGGCGCGGCGGCTGTGCCCGAACTGCAAGACCCCGCTCGACCTGCCGGCGGATGCGATGCTCCGCGAGGGGTTCACCGAGGAACAGGTGGCGGCGGCGGACTTCAAGGTTTACAAGCCGGTCGGCTGCGGCCAGTGCACCGACGGCTACAAGGG
>JANNHT010000244.1:0-17362 GCA_031404555.1 Gammaproteobacteria bacterium | reverse complement strand
GGATGGGAGCGCCGACGATCGAGTTCTCGCGGCGCGCGTCAAGCTCTCCGACAATTAGCAGCATGGCATCCAATATCGCGGATGGTATTCTCCCCAAAAAGTGTGTTCCACTTCCGAGGGTCGTCATATCGATGGCGGTTCCACCAGAGGTTAGCGCCAGCTTTAGCGTGTCTCCGGCCACGTCGCGGACGTAATACGTGGTTCCCACGAACAAGGGAGATGGAAGAGCGTTACCGCTATTTGTCAGTACCACATAATCGCCATCCGCAAACGGATGGTCTTTTGCTGTCAAGATATTCGTGCTGACATCCACGGTGAACGGTGTGGCATATCCGGCACGGAAACGAATGGTCACGTCGTTAATGTGACCCCGAGTAGCAGGCCAGGTTTTTCCATACGCCGGAATAATGCGGCCTGGGTGCGACTTAACGTCAACGGTGTAGTCCGCGGCGGAAAGCGTTTGTTCCACTCCGGCCGCGTCAACGTATTTAATACTCGTTACCGATCTCAAGGGAGGCATCGGCACGTATAGAAGTTCGGAAAATGCGTCAATCGTCCATTCGAACGTGCGAGTCACTAACGCACGGGCGATGTAATCCTCAGCCCAATTTCTCGCGCTCGAAATTCTTCGTGCGGTAAGAGAATCTTCCGTGCTGACATCGATGCGCAGTTGAGATTTCGCATCGGCGGGCGTCAGGGGTTCGCCTTCTGGGCCGAAAATGGTATTGAGCGACATTTATTTACCTATCTGCTGCGGATAGGCGAAAGGAGCGCTCACACGCCCCTTTCGCAATACCTACCGGTGGATTAAGACGCGCTCTGAATGACGGGTTTATGCTCCGCCCGATCCAATAGCGCCAACACCGCGATCAGCCAGGCACCGGTGTTAATAGCCGGTGTGATGGTCATTCGCACGTAGCGCTTGGATCCGATGTAGCCGATCTTGCGCACTTCGTCGTCGTCGTCGAACCGAAAACCGGCGGCAATCTCCGGCACCGTACCGGATAGCTGAGAAATCAACTGCGCATCGACGACAGCGGCCGCATCGGAAAGATTGGCGGCGTCGCCATCTTCCACCAGCACCGTGAACGTCGCATCCGCATCGGCGATGGCGCCGGTAGCGATCAAAAACGTTAACGAGCCAAAACCTTGGCGGTCGATAATCTGAGATACTTGAGCGGCGTCGCTAGCCGCGCCAGAGACTGGACTGATAGCGCGCTTGACAAGAATGTTATTGGTGAGATCACGCATTTTAATTTCCTCAAAAAAGAAGCGCCGCTTGACGCGGCGCTTAGGTTTCAGTCGGTTTAGGCCGCAAAGTTAATAAATTTGATGGCCTCGAATTGCACCGCACCGCCGCCCGTACGCTTGGTGGTGTAGAACTTGATGTACGGCTTGTCGGTGTAAGGATCGCGCAGCACGCGAACCCCGAGACGATCGACGATTTGATAACCCAACTGGAAATTTCCGAGGGCCATGGAGTTTGATCCCGTCGCCATTGCAGGCATGTCTTCGGCAATCGTTATCGGGAATCCGAGCAACTGCGCCGGCTGGCCTTGCTGCAAACCAGGCTGCCAGATGTACTCGGAGGTGGTTGACGTTTTGAACTTGCGGATCGCCGCAATCACGGTACGACGCGTAACCCACTGAGCGCCATTCAGGTAGCCCGGCTTAAAAGCCGCGATCAAATCGAACAGGGGATCGGCCTGCGTAGAAGCGAAGGCGCCGTTTGCTCCAGTTTTCACGTGCTCAAACGTGCCCCAGGCGCGTGTGGCATCGGCCGTAGAGGCTGTGGGATAGCTCGTGAAACCGCGGGGCTTTCCAACACCGTTGCCGTTAACAAAAGCAGCTCCTTCCGTGCGCGCGAATTTGTCCGCTACCTTGCCACTGAGCCAAGCTTCGACGTCAACGGAGGCATCGTCCAACAACTTCTGCGTGGCTTTTGGTTGGGCGTACATTTCGTTTGCTACGATTTCGTACTTCCCAACCTGCGGGGTGTTGGTATCTAAGCGCGTACCGAGTTCAGATACCCATCCGGCATCCGCTTCGTTAATGTCCTCGATACCCTCAAGACGATCTGAACCGATGGTCTGCACATTAGCGATCTGCCGAATCGGAGAAAGATCGAACAGACGCGTGGCAATGCGACCGGTTACATCGGCTGGCACCAAGTAACCACCGTCCGAATCGATACCCACCTGCATGGCCTTGCGCTCAATCTCGTTGAGGTGCTTATCGCCCTTGCGCATCATCTCGTTGAAACAAGGGTCCGGCACGACAGCTGGCGGGCAACTGCCAGCTGATCGAACGCGAGGGCAACCACTTCCGTTTCCTGCTCGATGAACGCGCGTCGGCCCTGCACACGCGCCAGCTCGAGGACCGGTTCTGCCAGGCGCTCGGCCAGGCGATCGGAGCGCCGGTCAACATCGAGATCGAAGTCGGCGGCGCCGGCGACACGCCGGCGCGGCGCGACGAGCAGGCACGCGACGAGCGGCTCGAACGCGCGCGCGCCGCGCTCGAAAGCGATCCCGGCGTGCAGGCCCTGCGCGACCGGTTCGGCGCCGTGATCCAGCCGGATTCGATAAAGCCGGTCGGGTAGAATGCGGCGATGAAACCGAATCTCGGCCAGCTCATGCGCCAGGCGGAGCAACTGCAGGCCAACATGCAGAAGGCCCAGGAGCAGCTGGGCGCGCTCGAGGTGACCGGCGAATCCGGCGGTGGCGTGGTCAAGGTCGTCATGAACGGCCGGCACGAAGTGCGGCGTGTGCAGATCGATCCCTCGGTCGATGGCTCCGATCGCGACATGCTCGAAGACCTGGTCGCCGCGGCCTGCAATGATGCCGTGCGTCGCGTCAGCGAGGCCGTGCAGAAGCACATGGCCGGCGCGATGGGCGGCATCCAGCTGCCGCCGGGCATGAAACTGCCGTTCTGAAGGCGGCGCCTTGAAGTATTCCCCCGGCCTGAACCGCCTGATCGAGGCATTTCGCGTGCTGCCGGGCGTCGGCCCGAAATCGGCGCAGCGCATGGCCTTCCACCTGCTCGAACGGAATCGCGACGGCGGCCGTGCGCTCGCGCGTGCGCTCGAGGAGGCTGCCGCGAACGTGGTGCACTGCCGGCGCTGCCGAATGCTGACCGACGGCGATCTCTGCGAGATCTGCTCTGCCCCCAGGCGCGATGCCTCGGTGCTCTGCGTCGTTGAATCGCCGGCCGACGTCGTGGCGGTCGAGCAGTCGGGGGGCTTCGTCGGGCGCTATTTCGTCCTGATGGGCCACCTGTCGCCGCTCGACGGCATCGGGCCTGAACAGCTGGGACTCGCGAAGCTCGAGGCGCTGCTCGCGGAAGGCGAGGTGCGCGAGGTGATCCTCGCGACCAACCCGACGGTCGAGGGTGAGGCAACGGCGCATTTCATCGGCGAGCTGGTGCAGCGCCGCGGCATCCGGGCGTCCCGCATCGCGCACGGCGTGCCGGTCGGCGGGGAGCTGGAGTACGTCGATGGCGGCACGCTCGCGCACGCGCTCGCCGGCCGCCAGCTCATCGCCTGATCCGCGGGTCCCGCGCGGCCAGGTCGGCCGCGAGTTTCACCATCTGCTGATAGCTATCGTGGCGCCGCCGCGAGACCTGCCCGTCCGCGATGGCGGCGTGGACGGCGCAACCCGGTTCGCGTCCATGCAGGCAGTCCGCGAAACGGCACTGTGATGCGAGCGCCGCGATCTCGCGGAATCCGCCTGCGATCTCGCGCGGCGCGGGCAGCGGCGGCGCGAAATCCCGGACACCCGGCGAATCGATCAGCTCGCCGCCGGTCGGCAGGCGATAAAGGGTGGAAGACGTCGTCGTGTGGCGCCCGCTCTCGGTCGCGCGCGTCACTTCATCGACGATGGCCTCGACGCCGGGCACGAGCAGGTTGATCAGCGAGCTCTTGCCGACGCCGGATTGCCCGACCAGGACGCTGGTCTGGCGGTCGAGGTGCAGTGCGAGCGCCTCGACCCCGATGGAGTCGAGCTTGCTGGTGCGCACAGCCACATAGCCGATGCGCGCGTAGTCCGCGAGGACCGCATCCAGTTCCGCTGCCGATTCCGGCAGGTCGCACTTGTTGGCGACGATGCATCCCCGGAGTCCCTCCCATTCCGCGGCCGCGAGGTAACGGTCACAGAGCCCGAAATCGGGTGCAGGCCGCGCCGCGACGACCGCGACGAGCTGGGTCAGGTTTGCGGCGACGGGTTCCGCCTCGCCGCGCCGGCTGATGCGCGCGAGCGTGGTCCGCCGCGGCCGCAATTCCGTGATGAGGCCCTCGCCACCCTCGGTCGTGGCCGCGATCCAGCCCACGCGGTCGCCGCAGACGACGGCCAGCCGGCGCCCGTGGAGCCGGCAATGAATGCGCGCGCCGGTCCCGTCCTCGACGATGGCGTCGCGGCCGTGGCTCGCGACGATGCGTCCGTCCTGCGCCCGGTCGCTGGGCGGCGTCCGGTTCATGTGCCGCTACCGGCCGTCAATCGCGCGATGCGCTCGAGGGCCGGCGGATGAGTCGCATGGAAGGCGGTATGGAGGCGGTCGGGCGTCAGCGTCGTCGCATTGTCGCGATAGAGCTTGACGAGCGCGTCCGCGAGCGAGCGCGCGGACGCGTGCAGGGTGGCGTAAGCGTCCGCCTCGTACTCGTTCCGTCGCGACAGCCAGGCCGCGAGCGGCCCGACGGGCAGCAGGAACACGGGTGCGGCCAGCACGAACAGCAGCAGCAGCGTGTGGGTGCCGCCCGCGGGCACGCCGAGCGCGGGCTGGAACCAGGCGCTGCCGGCGAGCCACGCGAGCAGCGCGAAACCGGCGAGCCCGAATGCGAGCGACCGGACGATCCCCCACGCAACGTGGCGCAGCCGGAAATGCCCGAGCTCGTGCGCGAGCACGGCCTGTACCTCCGCCGGCGCGAGCGATTCGAGCAGCGTGTCGAAGAACACGATGCGCTTGGTGCGTCCGATCCCGGTGAAGTACGCGTTGCCGTGCGCGCTGCGCCGTGATCCGTCCATCACGCGGATGCCGCGCGGCTCGAATCCGCAACGCCGCGCCAGGTCTTCGACCGCGTTTCGCAGTTCCCCGGGCTCGAGTTCATGGAAGCGGTTGAACAGCGGCGCGATGAACCGCGGCCAGGCCCAGCCGAGCGCCACCGTGAAAAGCGCCCAGCCGCCCCAGGCCCAGAGCCACCAGGCCGTGCCGATCCGCGGCACCAGCCAGAGCAGCAGCGCGATGGCCGGCAGCAGCAGGACGGCCATCAGTGCGAGTCCCTTCGCGAGGTCGGTGGCGAAGAGCACCGCGCCCGTGCGGTTGAATCCGAAGCGGGCCTCGATACCGAAGGTGCTCCACAGGTCGAAAGGCAGGCCGATGGCGACGAGGGCCAGGACCACCGCCGCGATCACGGCGACGCCGTGCAGGACTGCGCCCATCCCGAAGCCGGCCAGCCAGCCGTCGAGTACCGCGATGCCGCCGCCGATCGTGAGGAGCAGGACGACGACGGCGTTCGCGACGAGCTGGGCCGCGCCGAGTTTCGCGCGGGCCACGGTGTAGTCGGCCGCGCGCGCATGCTGTTCCGGCGTGATGGTGCCGGCGAACGGCAGGGGTACCCGGTCGCGATGAAAACGCACCGCGCGGACCTGGCGGCCGAGCAGCCAGGCGCGAAGCGCAAGGCCGAGAGCGAGGAGCGTGACGAACAGGACGGTGAACGGATGCATGGCGGGCGGCGAGCGGCACTCTAGCCTCTGGTAAGATTCGCGGCAACATGTCGCGCGACTCACGGCTCATCTGGATCGATCTTGAGATGACGGGCCTTGTGCCCGAATCGGACCGCATCATCGAGATTGCGACCGTGATCACCGATGCAGACCTCGCGGTGATCGCGGAGGGTCCGGTCATCGCCGTGCGCCAGGCCGATGCGGTGCTCGATACGATGGACGAGTGGAATACGCGCACGCACGGCGCGAGCGGGCTCACCGCGCGCGTTCGCGCGAGCCGCTTCGACGAAGTCGCCGCGGAGCGCGCGACGCTCGAATTCCTCGCCGGGCATGTGGATGCCGGCAAGTCACCGATGTGCGGCAACAGCGTCTGCCAGGACCGGCGTTTCCTCGCGCGCGGCATGCCGGCGCTCGAGCGCTATTTCCACTACCGGAACCTGGACGTCAGCACGGTCAAGGAACTCGCGCGCCGCTGGGCGCCGGAAGTGGCCGCGGGAGTCGCGAAGGAATCGCGCCACACGGCGCTCGCGGATGTCCACGAGTCGATCGAGGAACTGCGTCTGTACCGCGCGAAGCTGTTCGCCGCGCCATGGAACGCGCCGCGTCCCCCGGCGTGACGGACGCGGTCTGGCACCGCGGCGGCTGCCACTGCGGACGCATCCGGATCGAGGTCCAGGCGCCCGCCGATCTCGAACTCCTCGAATGCAACTGCTCGATGTGCGATCGCTCGGGCTACCTGCACCTGATCGTGACTGCCGAACACTTCCGGCTGTTGTCGGGTTCTGACGATCTGATCGAGTACAGCTTCGGCACGCACACCGCCAAACACCGCTTCTGCCGATTCTGCGGCGTCAAATCCTTCTACATCCCGCGCTCACATCCCGACGGCTACAGCGTCAATGCGCGCTGCCTCGACCCGACGACGATCTCTTCAACCAGGATTCGTCCGTACGACGGCCGCAACTGGGAAACCGCAAGAAGCGACCTCGACGCGCTCTAGCGGGACAGTCCGGGGGAGTAGCCCGCAAACCCGTAAGTTGCGGCGGAGTTTGCGGGCTACTCCCCCGGACTGTCCCGCTTGTCCTCGTCTATCGCTTCTTGGCGTTCGCCAGATACAGCCACGTCTCGACGACCGTATCCGGATTGAGCGACAGACTGTCGATGCCCTGATCGACAAGCCACAGGGCGAAGTCAGGGTGATCCGACGGGCCCTGACCGCAGATGCCGATGTACTTGCCGGATTCCTTGCAGGCGCGAATCGCCATTGAAAGGAGTGCCTTGACGGCGGCGTCGCGTTCGTCGAAGAGCCGCGCGACGATCGCGGAGTCGCGGTCGAGGCCGAGCGTGAGCTGCGTCATGTCATTCGAGCCGATAGACATGCCGTCGAAGTGCTCGAGGTAGTCGCGGGCCAGCAGCGCGTTGGTCGGCAGCTCGCACATCATGATGACCTTGAGGCCATTCTCGCCGCGCCGCAGGCCATGGCTGGCCAGCAGCTCGACCACGCGGCGGCCCTCGTCCACGGTTCGCACGAAGGGCACCATGACCTGCACGTTCGTGAGTCCCATGTCCTCGCGCACGCGCCGGAGCGCTCGGCACTCGAGTTCGAAGCAGGGCCCGAAGGCAGCGTCGGTGTAGCGCGATGCGCCGCGCAAGCCGAGCATCGGATTTTCTTCATGCGGCTCGTACGGGCGCCCGCCGATCAGGTTCGCGTACTCGTTCGACTTGAAGTCCGACAGGCGCACGATCACGGGTGCCGGCGCAAACGCGGCCGCGATGCTCGCGATGCCCTCGGCGAGCTTCTCGACGAAGAAGCTGACCGGGTCTGCGTAACCCGCCATCTGGCGGCGGATCTGGTTCTGGACCGCCGGTTCCTGTTTCGCGAAATCGAGCAGCGCGCGCGGGTGCACGCCGATCATGCGATTGATGATGAACTCGAGGCGCGCGAGCCCGACGCCGTGGTTCGGGATCCCCGCGAAGTCGAAGGCGCGGTCCGGATTGCCGACATTCATCATGATGCGCACCGGCGGCTCGGGCAGCGCGTCGAGCTCGATCTGCCGCTGCTCGAAATCGAGGCGGCCTTCGTAGACGACGCCGGTGTCGCCCTCGGCGCAGGACACGGTGACCAGGTCGCCTTCCCTGATCGTGGACGTCGCGTCGCCGCAGCCGACGATCGCCGGGATACCGAGTTCGCGCGCGATGATCGCGGCGTGGCAGGTGCGCCCGCCGCGATTGGTGACGATCGCGGCGGCGCGCTGCATGACCGGCTCCCAGTCGGGATCGGTCATGTCGGACACGAGCACGTCGCCGGCCTGCACGCGCGTCATCTCGCGGGCGCTGGCGATGATGCGCGCCGTTCCCGAGCCGATCCGCTGGCCGATGGCGCGTCCGCTCGCGAGCACGCGCGACCGGCCCTTCAGCGTGAAGCGGTTGATCGAACCGCCGGCCCGGCTCTGCACCGTCTCCGGTCTCGCCTGGAGCACGTAGAGCGCGCCAGTCGCGCCATCCTTGCCCCATTCAATGTCCATCGGGCAGCCGTAGTGCGCCTCGATCGCGACGGCGATACGCGCGAGCGCGTGGATATCATCGTCGCCGAGGCAGAATCGCGCGCGGTCGGGGGCGGCGACTTCCTCGGTCTCGACCCATCGCCCGGGCGCCGGCTCGCGCGCGTAGACCATGCGCGTGGCCTTGGAGCCGAGATTGCGGCGGATGATCGCGTAACGGCCCGCAGCGAGCGCCGGCTTGTAGGCGTAAAACTCGTCCGGGTTGACCGCGCCCTGCACCACGAGCTCACCGAGCCCCCAGGAGGCGGTGATGAACACGGCGTCGCGAAACCCGGATTCCGTGTCGAGCGTGAACATCACGCCGCTCGCACCGATGTCGCTGCGGACCATGTGCTGCACGCCGACCGAGATCGCGACCAGGCCGTGGTCGAAGCCCTGGTGGCTGCGATAGGCGATGGCGCGGTCGTTGTAGAGCGAGGCGTACACCTCGTGCATCGAGGCGAGCACTGAGGCCGCGCCGCGCACGTTCAGTATCGTTTCCTGCTGGCCCGCGAATGAGGCGTTCGGCAGGTCCTCCGCGGTAGCGGAGGAACGCACGGCCACCGGCGAGTCGCGGCTGCCCGTCAAAGTGGTGCAGGCCGCGGCGACCTCGCGCTCGAGCGCGGCGGGGAATGGCGTCGCTAGGATCCAGCCGCGGATGCGCTGGCCGGACTGCGCGAGCCGTGCGACATCGTCGACGTCGAGCCCCGCGAGCTCCGCAGCGATGCGCACGCCGAGGCCGTCCTGCGCGATGAAGTCCCGGTAGGCCTGCGCGGTCGTCGCGAAGCCGTCCGGCACGCGCACGCCCGCCTGGCTGAGCCCGCCGATCATCTCGCCGAGTGAGGCGTTCTTGCCGCCGACGGTTTCGATGTCCCGCATGCCGAGACGGCTGAATGGAATCGTGTAGCCGGTCACGCAGGATCCTCGTGCGGTCCGCACCTGATACGATCGCCCGCAATGAAACAGCGACGAACCGTCTTTTTCGTATCCGACCAGACCGGCGTCACCGCCGAGACGATGGGCCACAGCCTGCTGACGCAGTTCGACAACATGGATTTCAGACCGGTCACTTTGCCATTCATCACCACTGTTGACAAGGCACGGGAAGCCGTCGCGAAGATCGACCAGGCGGGCAGCGAAGAGGGCGCGCGACCAATCGTCTTTGCGACGCTCGTCAACAACGACGTGCGCGACGCGCTGAAGCAGGCACGCTGCCTGTTCCTCGATTTCTTCGACGCGTTCCTCGGGCCGCTCGAGCAGGAGCTCGGCGAGCAATCGGCGCACGTGCTCGGCCGCGCGCACGGCATGGCCGACCTCACCGCCTACACGATGCGCATCAATGCGACGAACTTCGCACTCGCAAATGACGACGGCGCACAGACGCGCGACTACGAGCGTGCGGACGTCATCCTGCTCGGCGTGTCGCGCTCCGGCAAGACGCCGACCTGCGTCTACATGGCGCTGCAATACGGCGCATTCGCGGCCAATTACCCGCTCACCGAGGAGGACCTCGATGGCGTGCGCCTGCCCGCGGTCGTGGACCCGTACCGCGCCAAGCTGTTCGGGCTGACGATCGATCCGGCCCGGCTCCAGCAGATCCGCCAGGAACGCCGCCCCGAAAGCCGCTATGCCTCTGCGCAGCAGTGCCAGTTCGAAGTGCGCGCCGCCCTGCAGCTCTTCGAGCGCCACGGCATCCCGTACCTTGAAACGACCGACACTTCAATCGAGGAGATCGCGAGTCGCGTACTCGAGCGGCTCGCGATCCCGCGGCGCGTTCGGCCGTGACGGATTCGTGACAAACAGCACGATTCGTGCGGGATTTGGCCGGAATTCCCTGTGATATAGTCAAATCCATGGTGTCGGATGGACTCTGCACTATCTCCTGGCGCGCGCGGCCACGTTCGTTCGTGAGCCTGATGACGCTCTATGAGAGCAACTTCATCCGCCTCGGGTGGCTGGCGCCGGACCTGAAGCGCCTGCGCGGGTCCCTGACCTCGAGAGTCGCCGGCGAGCCGTCGCTCGAACTGTCAGTCCTCGAGCAATCCCGATACACGACGACGCTCGGCATGACCTACCTCTTCAATGACGGCGCGACGCCGGTGCGCGAGCCTGGCCTCGAGGTCCGCGTGTACCACGACGCGCGCCTGGCGGAGGCCTGCGGGACGGGGGCCGTGCCCGGCACCCCGCGCCTGAGGCGCCTGGCAGCGGAACTGCCTCACGGACAGGACCGCCGCTGGTCCTGCAACATGCTCCTCAACAAGTGGCTGGAATACTGCGCGGGCAACGGTCACCGCTTCGCACTTCCCGCCGTCTGAGCCGGAGCCCCGCATGGCCGTCATGCTCCCCGACAAGTGGTCGCAGCTGAAGCTGCCGACGATCGGCAAGCCCGATCCGGCGGAACAGGAGCGCCTGCTCAAGCTGTTCTGGAACCGGGCCGAGCTCAAGAAAGAGCTCCAGGGCCTCGATGACCAGCTGCACAACCTGCGCAACAAGCTGAAGCAGCAGGAGAACGCAAACAGCCGGCTGCAGCAGCAGCTCGAGCAGCTCGAGATGCTGCTCGGCAGTCCCGAGCGCGGCTTCGACGCGCTGGTGCACTTCGGATTGAAGTCGCTTTGGCGCGCCTGCCGCGAGCAGCTCGAGCGCTTCGCCTCGGACCTCAAGCGCGACCGCCAGGACGCGCAGCGCAAGCAGCAGCTCGCCGAGTTCCAGCAGGATCGCTCCGAGCGCCTCAAGATCGCCGACGAGCGCCTGCGCCAGGCCCAGGAAGTCGCGGATGGCGAACGCGAACGGCTGCGCCAGCTCGAGGCCAGCATGGCGAAGCTCAAGAGCTTCTGGCACTACTTCCGGCGCCGCACGCTCGCGACCGAAATCCTCGAGCAGCGCCAGCGCTGCGTGGTCGCGGAGCGCCAGCTCGCGGACATGCGCGAATCCCACCGCACCATCGAGAAGGAGCCGTGGCCGGAATTTCCCGGGCTCACCATCGACGGCCGCCGCTCGGTGAACCTTGCGGTGATCGCCTACGCCCAGCTCCTGTTCGCCAAGCTCGCCGTATCGGGCCTCGCGATGGACTCGAGGCTCGCCAACAACCGCAGCGTCGAGAGCGCCAAGCACGGCAGCCTCGAGGCCTGCCTGAACCGCATACGCGAAATTGCGGCCTCGCTGGCGCAGGTCCGTTCGCAGGACGGCGTGGTGGCCGAGATCAAGAAGCGCGGCGATAAGATGGCATCGACCGCCACCTGGCGGAACCAGACCGAGACGGTGCCCCAGCCGGCCTCGCTGCCGCCCGCCGCGAGCGGCGGCGTGCCGGACGCGAACGTGCTGGTCGACGACTACTGGGACGTCTACAAGGTCCTGCTGCGCTGAGCCGCGGTCCGCGGCCCGGCCTCAACCCTCGTTCGTGACCGCCGGGCCCGGCGCCTCGCCGCGCTTCACGGCGGCAAAGCGCTTGATGCGCTGGCGCCAGTTGTTCAGGTCGTCGAGCCAGACGTAGAACATCGGCACGAAGAAGATCGACGTCACGCTGCCAAAGAACAGACCCGAGATCAGCGCCCGCGCCATCGGATAGTAGGCCGGCCCGTCGCCGCCGATCTGCGTGTCGCCGACCGCGATCGGCAGCATCGCCAGCAGGGTCACGAGCGAGGTCATCAAGATCGGTCGCAGGCGATGCCGCGCAGCCTCGATGATCGCGTCGTGGCGGTTGTAGCCTTCCTTTCGCAGATCGATCACGTGCGCGATCAGCACGATGCCGATGTTCACGATGACCCCGATCAGAATCATGATGCCGAGCATCGCCATGAACGACATCGGCGTCTGGCTGATGGCGAGCCCCCAGAACACGCCGACGATCGCAAAGATGATCGACGTGATGATCGAGACCGGGTACAGCAGCGACTCGAACAGGGACGCCATCACGAGGAAGATCAAGGCGACCGCGAGCAGGATGTTGTTCCGCATGGTCGATGCTGTCTCGTCACTGTCCTCGACGCTGCGGCCGTATTCACAGGCGACTCCGGCCGGCAGCGGGAACTGCTCCATGACGGCCTCGACGCCCTTCTTGACGTCATCGAGCGAGGATTCGCTCGAGACATTGCCCTCGATCACGACGGACGTCAGTCGGTCCACGCGATCGATCGTGCGCGCGCTCTGGTCGATCCGGAAGCTGGCGACCGCACCGAGCGTGCTGCGCGTGCCGTCGGGCAGGTAGAGCGGCGTCGCTGCGAGGTCCTCGAGCGTCTGGCGGTCGTCGGCGCGGAATGCGAGCCGCATCTGGATCTCGCGGTCATCGGCGCGGAATTCCTTGAGCGGGTCGCCGCGCATCGCGACCGCGAGCGTCTGCGCGACGATCTGCGGCGACAGGCCGAGGCGCGCCGCGCGCTCACGGTCCACGATCACCTGGACCTCGTGCTCGCCGGCCTTGGCCGTCGAGCGAACGGAGTCGAAGCCCTTGACGTCGTGCAGGCGCTCGACGACGGTGCGTGACAGCGCGACGAGCTGTTCAGTGGACTCGCCGGTCAGGCGCATGCTGAAGCTGCCCGTCGAATTCTGGTCCTCGTCGAAGCGAAAGCTCGGCTTGCCGATGATGATCTCCGGCAGGCCCTTCTCGATCTCCTTCATCAGGTCTTCCGGCTCCATCGGCAGCTCGTCCTGCGGCTTCAGCTTGATCACGCTCGAGGCGTCGTTCGGCGTGTAGTAGCTGTAGACGAGTTCGATGCCGAAGCGGTCGCGGTTCTCCTCGAGATAGGCCTCGACGCGGGACACGGCCTGCTCGGTGCGCGCAAGCGGGTAGGTGCCCTCGATGTGGTACGGCAGGTACACGCGGTCCTGCGCGGCCTGCGGGAACATGTCGAACTTGACCAGATCGGTCACAAACAGCGGGACCGGCGAGGCCACGGTCAGCAGGACAAACAGCCCCGTCCACCATTTGTGGTTGAACATCCAGTCGAGCCGGCGCAGGTACCAGTCCTGCACGCGTGCGAACACCGAGCCAGCCTTGATGGGCGGTGGCGAGGGAAACCGGGCGGTCAGTGTCGGGATGATGGTCTGGGCGACCAGCAGTGACGCCAGCATCGCGACCACGATCGGCACGGCCACGTGCACCATGAAGATCGAGATCTCGCTTTCCTCGCCGAAGATGATCGGCAGGAAGACGATCACGGTCGACAGCGTGCCGGCGAGGACTGCGAGGCCGACCTCGCTGACACCCGAGAGCGTGGCGGCGACCGGGTCGGCGCCATTCAACTGCCGGTGCCGGAAGATGCTCTCGGTCACGACGACCGCGTTGTCGACCAGCAGGCCGACCGCGAGCAGCATGCCCATCATCGTCAGGATGTTGAGCGAGAAGCCGAGGAAGTACATCGCCGCGACGGTGATCAGCAGCGAGAACGGCACGGCCAGGCTCACGATCAGTGTCGTCGGCCAGTCGCGCAGGAACAGGAACAGCACGACGAGCGCGAGGCCCGCGCCGATCAGGCCGGCATTCCGCAGTTCCGACAGCGAGCTGCGGATGTTCTCGGACTGGTTCTGCAGCACGATCACTTCGATGCCCTGGAGCTGCGGCAGCGCGCGCTGCTCCTCGACCACCTTCATGACGCGGTCGGCGACATCCACGATGTTGGCGCCGGTGGACTTGAAAACGTCGAGGCCGACGCCGGGCCGGCCATTCAGGTGGCGGCCGACGGTGAGGTCGGGCGTGACGAGCCGCACGTCCGCGATGTCGCGCAGCCGCACGTTGCCCGTGACGATGAAATCGCGCACGTCGTCCAGGCTCTGGAACTCGCCGACCGGGCGCACCAGGAAGCGCTGGTTGCCGCCGGTCACCTCGCCGGCGCTGACGGAGAAGTTCGCGCCCTCGAGCGACTCGCGCAACCGACCGACGTCGACGCCGTGGGCCGCGAGGCGGACCGGGTCGACCAGGATGCGGAGTTCCAGCGGTTCGACGCCCTCGAGCGAGACCCGTGCGACGCCGTCGAGGCGCTCGATCGGCTTCTTCATGTAGCGGTCGAGCATGTCGTACTGGCGCGAGAGGTCGTCCTGGCTCGCGATGCGCACCGCGAGCACCCGGTCGTCGCCGGCGGCGAACATCTGCGTCAGGATGCGGTTTGCGCTTGCCGGGAACTCATGCCGGATGGATTCGAGCTTGGTGCGCACCTCGAAACCGACCGCCGCCGGATCGCGGTCCCACTCGAAGAACACGACGATCTCGGAGCCGGTCTCGGAGGAGGTCGAGCGGATCTCCTTGATGCCGGACAGCGTCGCGATCGCCTCCTCGGCGGGGCGCGTGATGAGCTGCTCGACTTCCTCCGGCGTCGATCCCGCGTACGGGATGTTGACCGAGATGCCGGGGAAGCGGATGTCCGGGAACAGCTCGAGCGGCAGCATCGTGGTCGCGATGATCCCGATCAGCGACAACGCGATGAAGGTCATCAGTGTCGTAACGGGACGCCGGAGCGCGAATCGGGTGTGCAGCATGGCTCAGCCTCCGCGGGGCTCCGTCGCGGCGCGCGGCATGATGCCGGCGGCGCTCGGCTGGAATTTCTTGCGATCGAGCAGCGAGTAGACGACCGGGATCACGAGCAGCGTGAAGAAGCTCGCGATGGCGACGCCGCCGATGACCGTGATCGCCATCGGCTTGCGGATCTCGGCGCCCTCACCGAGGCCGATCGCCATCGGCAGGAGCCCGAGGATCGTCGTCAGCTTGGTGATCACGATCGGCCGCAGGCGCAGGCGCGCCGCCTCGACGATCGCGTCGTGTTTCGCCATGCCACGCTCGCGCGCCTGGTTGACGGCGTCGATCAGCACGATCGACTGGTTGACGACGATACCGGCCAGCATGATGAGGCCGATGTAGGCGACCACGTTGACGGTGGTACCGGTCAGGAACATCGCCCAGACCGACCCGGTCAGCGCGAGCGGGATGGTCAGCAGGATCACGAACGGGTGCAGCAACGACTCGAACTGCGAGGCCATGACCAGGTAGACCAGGAACACGGCGAGCAGCATCGTGAACTGCAGCGAGGTGAACGACTCCTTCATGTCGTCGCTCTGGCCGCTGACGGCCGCGGTCGTGCCGACCGGCAACTCGACGCCGGCGACGATCGATTCGAGTTCGGCGACGGCGGACCCGAGATCGCCTTCCGACAGGTTGGCGCTGACGATGGCGACGCGCTGCTGGCGCGTGCGACGGATCTCGGCCGGGCCGGTCGCGACCGTGACCTCCGCGACCGCGGACAGCGGCAGCGGGCGGTCGCTGCCCGGATTGACGATCAGCTGGCGGATTTCCTCGACCGACGAAGCCCGCGTGTCGACGCTTCGGACCAGCACGTCGATCTTCTTCTCGCGCAGCTTGTAGCGGGTCGCGATGTTGCCGCGCACCGAGGACACGACGCGATCCGCGAACTCGCGCACGGTGATGCCGAGCTGGGCCGCACGCTCCTGGTCGAAAACGATCTGGATCTCGGGATTGCCGGACTCGACGGTCGACTTGATGTCGCTGTACGTGGCGCTCGCCTGCATGCCGAGGCGCACCTGCTCGGCGACCTGGCGCAGGCGGTCGAGGTCGTAGCCGGTGATCGTGACCTCGAGCGGGGAGGCAAAGGTGAACAGCGCCGGGCGGCTGAACTGGTACTGCACGCCCGCGAGCTCGTCGAACTTCCGGCGCAGGGCCTCCATGGCTTCCGCTTCCGCGGCCGGGTCGGTGCCGGGCTTCAGCGTCACCGACAGCCGTCCGGTGTTCTCGCCGGCATCCGTCGGGCTTGCATCGAGCCGATTGCCGGTGCCGGTGACGGCGTAGGAAGTCTCGATCTGGTCGAGCGCCATCGCATCCGCCTGGGCGGCGGCCATCGCGCGGTCGGTCTGTTCGAGCGGCGTGCCGGGCGCGAGCCGGATGTCGGCGATGAACTCGCCCTGCGAGAGCTGCGGGATCAGTTCCTGCCCCAGTCGCGGCACCAGGGCGGCGGTGACGAGCAGGATCGCGA
Source organism: Gammaproteobacteria bacterium (assembly GCA_031404555.1). Taxonomy (GTDB): domain Bacteria; phylum Pseudomonadota; class Gammaproteobacteria; order Steroidobacterales; family Steroidobacteraceae; genus SCUD01. The sequence continues at coordinate 1,135 of JANNHT010000244.1, read as the reverse complement.
GCGAGATCAGCACGACGCGTCCGCGGTTCTCGAGCGACCAGCGCAGCGCCGGCATGTAGGCGTTCGCCACCGCAGTGAAGCCGGCCTGGGTGGGCCGGGCAGCCCAGCCGAGCAGCCAGGACATGCCGTTCGACACCCGGGTCGACACCCAGCTCTTGGCGTACAGGACCCGCCCGATCGTGCGGCCGACCGGGCCCGGCTGGCGTTCCGGATCGGGCACTTCGTATTCCGGCTTGCCGGCCGCGAGCATCGGCACGAGCGTCATCGCTACGACCAGCGAGAACAGCAGCGAGAAGCTGACGGTCAGCGCCTGGTCGCGGAACAGCTGCCCGGCGATGCCAGTGATGAAAACCATCGGGAAGAACACCGCGACCGACGTCAGCGTCGCCGCCGTGATCGCCGTGCCGACCTCGCTGGTGCCGAGGCGGGCGGCCTCGACACGCGAACGGCCCTCCTCGCGGTGGCGGACGATGTTCTCGAGCACCACGACGGCGTTGTCGACCAGCATGCCGACCGCGAGCGCGATGCCGCCGAGCGACATGATGTTGAGCGACAGGTCGAACATGTACATGGCGACAAAGGTGCCGATGACCGACACCGGGATCGCGAGCCCGGTGATGAACGTGGCACGCGCGTCGCGCAGGAACAGGTACAGCACGAGGATCGCGAGCACGCCGCCGATCAGCGCAGCCTCGCGGACCTCGCCAATCGCAGATGAGATGAATTTCGACTGGTCATACACCAGCACGAGCTCGCTGCCCGGTGGCAGCGACTTGCCGAGTTCCTCGATGCGCGTGCGAGTGCCGGCGGCGAGCTGCACGGTGTTTGCATCGCCTTCCTTGTAGATCGCGAGCTCGACCGATTCGCGGCCGCCCACGCGCGTGATGGCTTCGCGGTCCTTGTATCCGCTCGTGACCGTGGCGACGTCCCGCAGGTACACGGCCTTGCCGTCGACGGTCGCGATGATCGCGTCCGCCATCTCCTGCACCGAGGCGAACTCGTTCAGCGTGCGCACCAGGAAGCGCTGAGTGCCCTGTTCGAGCCGGCCGCCGGAGAGGTTGACGTTCTCCTCGCGCAGCCGCTGCGCGATGTTCTCGATCGACAGGTTGAGCTGCGCGAGCTTGTCCTGGTCGAC
>JANNHT010000243.1:0-2897 GCA_031404555.1 Gammaproteobacteria bacterium | reverse complement strand
GGATGAGCCACAGGTCGCTCGATTTCTTTGCGTCGTCGTAGGCAGGCTCGCTGACCGGCACGACGACCAGCCGTCCGTCCGGCGACAGGGCGGGCGCGCCGACGCGCTTCATCAGCCAGACGTCTTCGTGCGTAATCGCGTGTTTCGCTGCGGGCTCAGCCGCGAGAGCCGCGACCGGCAGCAGAAAGAGCACCAGGCACGAAACGCGAGTCGGCATGTCATTCCTCCCGGACATCAGGCGCGCCACTGGCGGGCGCGCACGTTCTGCAGTAGCCATGGCTGGTCGGCGACCAGCTTCTCGTTGAACAGTTCGCCGCGCCCCTGGAGCGGCGTCCAGTCGGTGTAGGCGCCGACCAGCGAACCGAGGTAGGGGCGCGAGATCTCGAGCACCTCGCGGAAGTCGAGGTCATCGGCCTCGCGCAGGCCCTCGTGCGGGTGGCGCACGGCCCAGATCGTCGCCCCGAGCGCGCCGGCCGCGACCTGGAGGCAGGTCGCATTCGTATAGGACACGTGGCGGCGCGCCTCCGCGATCGAGAGCTGCGAGCCGTACCAGTAGGCATTCTTCGGGTGGCCTGCGAGCAGAACGCCGAGCTCGTCCATGCCCGTGACGATCTCCGCGCGGATGATGCGGCGGATCGGCTGGGGCATCCACCCGCGGCCCTCGAGCTCGAGCGCAGAGAGCATCGCGTCGTCACAGGGGTGATAAACGAACATCACGGTCGGCCGGTACTCGATCTTCGACGACTGCCTGAGCGTCAGGTGATCGGCGATCGAGAACACCTCGTCATGCGTCATCAGGAGCCCCTGGTAGCCGCCCGAAGATGGCAGCCAGCTGCGCGCGAATGTCGCGCCGCCCGGGCGGTGCAGGTACACCGACCCGCAGCGCGGCCGGTGCCAGTGCGAGCCCCGCGGCTTACCAGGTTCCGACGTGCCGAGCGACAGCTCCGAGGGCTGCATGAGCTCGTCGACGAAGCCGTCGATCGACCAGGTGTTCACGAATTCGTTCGGGCGCTTCGGGCGGTCGGTCGCCTGCGTGTCGCGTTCGGAAATCTGGATCAGCGTCACGCCGAGGTCACGCGAGAGCGTCGCCCAGCCCGTCGCGTCGGAGGGCGCGTCGGTGCTGCGGTTCTGGCCGCTCGCGAGGTCGAGCAGCGCCTGCTTGACGAAATGCGAGACCAGGCCCGGATTCGCGCCGTGGTCGACGACGGCGGTCGGCGACCCGGGCTTGAGGCGGCGGCCCAGCTTCAGCATGTCCTCGCGCGTGCGATAGTTCGTGCGCTCGCGCATGGTCAGCATCGGGTTGTCGAACACGCCGGGCCAGGGTTCGATCGAGGTGTCGACGTACAGCACGCCGTGCGATGCGCACCATTCGACGAGGTCGAGGCTGGACACGTCCACCGACAGGTTCAGGAGCAGGTCACCGGCCTTGAGCCGCCGCCGCAGTTCACGCTGGTAGGTGGCGGGTTTCAGGTGGCAGTGGACGAACTTCGCCTGGTTGGCCGCGGCGAGCGCGCGGCCCTGTTCGCTCGCTTCGAGCACGGTCAGGCTGTCTTCCGGCAACTGGAGATGCCGCCGCAGCAGCGGCAGCATGGCCTGGCCGATGCTGCCGCAGCCGACCATCAGCACGCGCCCGGAGAATTCGGCGGTCTCGATACGGTTGCCTGACACAGCGGAACCCTAGCAAAGTGCCGCCGCGGGCGCACGTTTGCATCCCGGCCGTTGCATAATCGGCGCGGGTGCGAGGAGGAAGCGACATGCGTGTCCTGGCGATGGCAATGCTCCTGACCGCGTTCGCGGCGATCGCCGCCGACCTGCCGCGGACTCCTGCGCCGAAAGGTGCCGAGGTCTACTTCATCTCGCCGCAGGACGGCGCAAAGGTCACGAGCCCGGTGACCGTGCGCTTCGGGCTCAAGGGCATGGGCGTCGCACCGGCCGGCATCGCATTGCCGGACACAGGCCACCATCACCTGCTGATCGATGCCGAAGTCCCTGCGCTCGGCCAGCCGATTCCGGCGGACAGCCAGCACATCCATTTCGGCAAAGGCCAGACCGAGGCCGTCGTGACGCTCGAGCGCGGGCGGCACCGGCTGCAGCTACTGCTCGGCGATCACCTGCACCGGCCGCATGATCCGCCGCTCCTGTCCAAAGCCATCAGCATCACCGTGGAATGAGCCTGGAGAACCCCTGGCATGAGACTCCTGCACACACGCTGGCTCTGGCTCTTGGCCCTGCCACTCCTCGGATCCTGCTCCAGCGAGCCGGACTACGACCTGCTCGTCCGTGGCGGAACGATCGTGGATGGCTCGGGCAAGCCCGGGTATGCGGGGGAGGTCGCTGTCAGCGGCGACCGTATCGCCTATGTCGGGCCCGAGGCGCCGGGACGCGCGCGCCAGGAGATTGACGCGACGGGCAAGACCGTGACGCCCGGCTTCATCAATATGCTGTCCTGGTCGAATGAATCGCTGCTGATCGACGGGCGCGGCCAGGGCGAGCTGCGCCAGGGCGTGACGCTTCAGGTCATGGGCGAAGGCGATTCCATGGGCCCGCTGACGGACGCGATGAAGCAGGACCTGGTCGCGCAGCAGGGCGACCTGAAATACCCCGTCGAGTGGACCACGCTCGGCGAGTACCTCGAGACCCTGGAGAAGAAGGGCGTCTCGATGAACGTCGCCTCACACATCGGGGCCGCTACCGCGCGCACGGTCGTGCTCGGCTACGACGACGTCGACCCGACGCCCGAGCAGCTCGGCGCCATGCAGGACGTGGTGCGGAAGGCGATGGAAGAGGGCGCGCTCGGCGTCGGTTCCTCGCTGATCTACGTGCCGGGCACGTTCGCGGAGACGGACGAGCTCGTTGCACTCGCGGAAACGGCGGCGCGCTGCGGCGGCATCTACGCG
>JANNHT010000242.1:0-2202 GCA_031404555.1 Gammaproteobacteria bacterium | reverse complement strand
TTCGTGCTGATCGACCGGGTCAACGAGATGAACAACAACTGGTGGTGCGAGAACATTCGCGCCACCAACCCCTGCGGCGAGCAGCCGCTGCCGCCCTACGGCTCCTGCCTGCTCGGCTCCGTGAACCTGACGCGTTTCGTGCGCCGGCCGTTCACGGAGGAGGCGAGCTTCGACTGGGACGAGTACCGCGAGGTGGTGCGCGTGTTCACCCGCATGCTCGACAACGTGGTCGAGATCAACGGCCTGCCGCTCAGCCGCCAGCGCGAAGAGATCGTGCGCAAGCGCCGCCACGGCATGGGTTTCCTGGGCCTCGGCTCGACCATCACGATGCTCGGCATGAAGTACGGCGCGCCGGAATCGGTCGCTTTCACCGACAACGTGTCGCGCGAGATGGCGATTGCGGGCTGGGAAGCGGGCCTCGGGCTCGCGCGCGAGAAGGGCCCGGCGCCGATCATGAACGAGGAGTTCACGGTCACGCGCGCGATGCTCAGGAAGCGCCCAGAGATGGCGCGCGACGGCTGGAAGGTCGGCGACCGCGTGCCGGGCCGCGTGCTGCACGCTCGCTACAGCCGCTACATGCACCGGCTCGCGGAAGTGGCCCCGGAGCTCGTCAAGGAACTCGAGACGGTCGGCTCGCGATTCACCCACCATTCCTCGATCGCACCGACCGGGACGATCTCGCTGTCGCTCGCGAACAACGCGTCGAACGGCATCGAGCCCTCGTTCGCCCACCATTACTTCCGGAACGTGATCCGCGAGGGCAAGAAGTCGAAGGAACGCATCGACGTGTATTCCTTCGAACTCCTCGCCTACCGCGAGCTCGTCAACCCGCGTGCGATGCCGGGCTCGACCAACGCGACCGAGAAGCTGCCGGACTACTTCATCACGGCCGACGGCATCGGCCCGCGCGAGCACGTGGACATCCAGGCGGCCGCGCAGAAGTGGGTCGACTCGTCGATCTCGAAGACCGCGAACGTGCCGCCCGATTTCGACTACGAGCAGTTCAAGGACATCTATCTGTACGCGCACGAGCAGGGGCTGAAGGGCTGCACGACCTTTCGCTTCAACCCGGAGGCGTTCCAGGGCGTGCTGGTCAAGGAAGACGACCTCAAGAACACGACCTACGTGTTCACGCTCGAGGACGGCAGCGAAGTCGAGGCGCGCGGCGACGAGGAGATCGAGTACGACGGCGAGACCCACACCGCAGCCAACCTGTTTGATGCACTGAAAGAAGGTTATTACGGCCGCTTCTGAGCGCCCGGGAACGGACATGAGCAAGCACAAGTTCGACAAGAAGATCGTGAAGTACCGGGTGCAGAAGCCCGAGGTCGAGAAGGCGGAAGCCGAGCGGCCGGTGCCGGCGCGCGATGGCCGCGCCCGCAAGGATGGCGGCGGCAAGGTCGTCTGGATGCACGAGAAGCTCGAGCGTCCGGAGGTCCTGATCGGCTCGACCTACAAGATCAAGACGCCGGTCTCCGACCACGCGATGTACCTGACGATCAACGACCTCATGCTGAACGAGGGCACCGAGCACGAGCACCGGCGCCCGTTCGAGATCTTCATCAACTCGAAGAACCTCGACCATTTCCAGTGGATCGTCGCGCTGACCCGGATCATCTCGGCGGTGTTCCGCAAGGGCGGCGACGTCGCGTTTCTGACCGAGGAGCTGAAGGCCGTGTTCGACCCGCGCGGCGGCTACTGGCAGCCGGGCGGCAAGTTCATGCCGTCGATCGTCGCGGAGATCGGCTACGTGGTCGAGCGCCACCTGCAGTCCATCGGCCTGATGCAGAAGGCGGGCATGGACGACACGCAGCGGCTCCTCGTGGTGTCGAAGCGCAAGGAATGGGAGCTGCGCAACCGCCAGCATGATGCGTTTGCGAAGTCGGACTATCCGGAAGGCGCCCAGCTCTGCCTCAAGTGCAACACCGCCGCTGCCGTGATGATGGATGGCTGCATGACCTGTCTCGCCTGCGCCGACTCGAAGTGCGGCTGACGGCGCGGCACGCTTTCAATCACGCGCCTGCCGGGTCCCCGCCCGGCGGCTCCTGACAACAGGAGCTGCGCGTGACCTCCCAGGCGGCCTTCGGGCCGCCTTTTTTCCCAAGAGGGGACGCATCCCTTTGAAAAGGGGACGCACCCCTTTTTCGGATGTCATATAGCCAATGAAGGACTTGCCGCCAAAAAGGGGTGCGCCCCCTTTTC
>JANNHT010000241.1:0-11123 GCA_031404555.1 Gammaproteobacteria bacterium | reverse complement strand
AATCTCCCAATCAAGGCCCCGGCACCGCTAGAATTGCGGCGTGGCGAAACGCGGACACCTCTACGTCGTCGCCGCGCCTTCCGGCGCGGGCAAGACCAGCCTGATGCAGGCCCTGATGCAGCGCCGCCCCGCGCTCGGCTTTTCGGTGTCCTGCACGACGCGCGGCCCACGCTCGCACGAACAAAACGGGCGCGACTACCACTTCATCACGCGGCCGGAGTTCGAGCGGCTGATCGCGGCGGACGAATTCATCGAGCACGCCAACGTGTTCGGCAACCTCTACGGCACGCGCCGGAGCGTCGTCGAAGCGGCGCTCGCCGAGGGTCGCGACCTGATCCTCGAGATCGACTGGCAGGGCGCGCGCCAGGTGCGGACGCGCCTGCCCGAGGCGGTGCAGGTCTTCATCCTGCCGCCCTCGCGCGCGGAACTGGAGGCGAGGCTGCGCAAGCGCGCGACCGACAGCGACGAGGCGATCGCGCGCCGGCTCGCCGAATCGGTGGAGGAGATGTCGCACTGGCGCGATTTCGACTACATCGTCGTCAATCGCGACTTCGACCAGGCGCTCGCGGAGCTCGAGGCGATATTCGATGGCCGCGGTGAGGCGAGCCGGCCCGACCGGCCGGGCCTCGCCGACCTGGTGAAAGGCCTCGTCGGGACATAATTACCGCGTCGCGGAGTCCTACAGCAGGCCCCCCTGTCGATTCGTTAGCATGTCCACCGGAGTCGGAGGATCAGCCCGATGGTCAGCAGGGACACCGGCGCAGACAAACCCAAGGCGGACCGACGCTGGCATGCGGTTTCGGTCAAGCCCGGGTCGCGCGCCTGCAACGCCGCGATGTCCGGCAAGGAGCGGCGCTGGCTGTCCCGCGAGGCGCCGATGCTGCCCCTGCCCGGCTGCACCCAGGCCGCCCGCTGCCATTGCACCTACCAGCACCATGACGACCGCCGCGAGGGCCTCCGGCGCGCCGACGAAATAGACGCTTTTGCACGGCCACCCAAGGTCGCGCAGGAGCGCCGCACGCGCAGGAACCGCCGCAAAGAGGCGGACGACTGAATCGCGGCGATAATTGGCCGAGGAGACCCCCAATCCGGTATGATTTCCGGTCCAATTACCTGAAATCACGGTCTTTTCCATGGCCCGCATCACTGTCGAAGATTGCCTGCACACGGTCGACAACCTGTTTGACCTGGTCCTGCTCGCCTCCAAGCGCGCCCGGCGCCTGGTCAATGGCGCGGAGGCGACCGTGGATTGGGAGAACGACAAGCCGACGGTGGTGGCGCTGCGCGAGATCGCGGAAGGCAAGATCACGATCGATCTGCTCTCCGAGCCGGAGCCCGAGCCGGAGCCGGAGCTGATTCCGGAGAACCCGCTCGACCTCGGCGTCGACTTCCGCGCGCCGCAGCTCGGCCTGGGGGATTGATCGCGAAGCCCGGGGCCGGATGAATTACGCGTCTTCCATCCTCGGACTGCTGCCAGGCGGAAGACGCGCTCCCGGAATCGCCCAGCTCGTTTCCAAGATTGAGGCTTACCTGCCGGCCGACCAGGTCGAACGGGTGCGCGAAGCTTTCGATTACGCCGAGGTCGCGCACAAGGGCCAGAAGCGCCAGTCCGGCGAGGCGTACATCACCCACCCGGTCGCGGTCGCCGACATCCTCGCCGACCTGCACCTCGACGGCGCAACGCTGACCGCGGCGATCCTGCACGACGTCGTCGAGGACACGCCCTCCTCCGCCGCCGAGGTCGAACAGAAGTTCGGCAAGGAAGTCGCCGAGATTGTCGATGGCGTGACGAAGCTGGACCAGGTCCAGTTCAAGAGCCGCAAGGAAGCGCAGGCCGAGAGCTTCCGCAAGATGATCCTCGCGATGGTGCGGGACATCCGCGTGATCATGGTCAAGCTCGCCGACCGCACCCACAACATGCGGACGTTGTCCGCGATGCCGCCGGAGAAACGCCGCGCCGTCGCGCGCGAGACGCTCGACATCTACGGCCCGATCGCGAACCGCCTCGGCATCCATTCGATCAAGCTCGAGCTCGAGGAGCTCGGCTTTCGCACCCTCTACCCGCAGCGCTACCGCGTCATCGAGCGCGAGCTCAAGCGCGCGCGTGGCAACCAGCGCGAATTCCTGCCGAAGATCGTGAAGGCGCTGCGCCAGACCCTGACCGTCGCGACTGTCAACGGCCGCGTCGAGGCACGCGAGAAGCACCTCTACAGCGTGTACATGAAGATGCGCCGCAAGCGCCTGCCGCTCGCGCAGGTGGTGGACATGTTCGGGGTGCGCATCATCGTCAAGAGTGTGGACGAGTGCTACCGGACGCTCGGCCTCGTGCACGGGCTCTACCGGCCGATGCCGGGCCGTTTCAAGGACTACATCGCCATCCCGCGCGTGAACGGCTACCAGTCGCTGCACACCTCGCTGTTCGGCCCGAACGGCATGCCGATCGAGGTGCAGATCCGCACCGAAGACATGCACCGCATGGCGGAATCGGGCATCGCCGCGCACTGGCAGTACAAGACCGGCGAAGAGGACGGTGCGCAGCAGCTGCGCGCCCGCGAGTGGCTGGCCGGCGTCATGCAGTTCCACGACGGCTCGGCCGAGGAACTGCTCGAGAGCGTCAAGGTGGACCTGTTCCCGGACAAGGTCTACGTGTTCACGCCGAAAGGCGACATCATGCGATTGCCGCGCGGCGCGACCTGCGTGGACTTCGCCTACGCGGTGCACACCGGCGTCGGCCAGCGCTGCGTCGCCGCGAAGGTGGATCGACGGCTGGTGCCGCTGCGCACGGTGCTCCGAAACGGACAGACCGTCGAGATCGTCACGGCGAAAGGAGCGCACCCGAACCCGGCCTGGGCGAGCTTCGTCACGACGGCGAAGGCCCGCTCCGCAATCCGCCAGTATCTGCGCACGCTGAAGCGTGGCGAAGCAGCCGAACTCGGCGGGCGCATGCTGAACCAGGCGCTCGAGGAGTTCCAGCTCACGCTGAAAACGCTGCCGGCCGGACGGCTCGACGAAGTCGCGCGCGCGCTCACGCTCAAGGACGGCACCGACCTGCTCGAAAAGATCGGCCTCGGCGAGCGGCTCGCGCGTTTGATCGCGCGCCGGCTGCTGCCGCCGGACGACAACCGGCCGGATTCGAGCGAACAGCAGCCGCTCGCGATCGCGGGGACCGAGGGCCTCGTCGTCAGCTATGCGCGCTGTTGTTTCCCGATCCCGTACGACGCGATCGTCGCGTACCTGTCGAGCGGCCGCGGCGTCGTGATCCACCGCGAGAACTGCTCGAACGTCGCGGCCTTCGGCAAGCAGCCCGACAAGTGGATCCCCGCGGTGTGGCAGAAGGATCAGGAGCGCATCTTCACCGCCGGCCTGATCGTCGAGGTCACGAACCGCATGGGCATCCTCGCGCAGGTCGCGACCCGGATCGCGGCCGAGCAGAGCAACATCAGCCACGTCAACGTGGATTCCTCGCAAGGCGACCAGTCCACGATCCTCTTCGAAGTCCAGGTCCGCGACCGCGCGCATCTCGCAAAGCTCATCCGCGCGATCCGCGGCATGCAGGACGTCATGAAGGTCGAACGCAGCCTGGCCTGAGCCGCGGCCATGCCGGCCGGCGCTATACTCGCGCGGGACCTGAGGGGCACCATGGTCCGGGACCACCGCAAGATCGCCGCGATCCTCGCGGCCGACGTCGTCGACTACAGCCGTCTGATGGCTGCCGACGAGGCCGCCACGCTCGCCGCACTCGCGATCCGCAGGTCCCTCTTCGACGAGCAGGTGTGCGCCTTCGACGGGCGCGTCTTCGGCAGCGTCGGTGACAGCCTGATGGCCGAGTTCCGGAGCGCCGTGAACGCGGTCGAATGCGCGCTGGCGATCCAGGACCGCATCGCGACCGAGAACGCGGCCCAGCCCGCGGAGCGGCGCATGTCGCTGCGCATCGGCGTCAACCTCGGCGACATCATCGAGTCTGGCGACACGGTCGCAGGCGATGCCGTCAATGTCGCAGCCCGGCTACAGGCGCTCGCGAAACCGGGCGGCGTGCTGATCTCGGGCACGGTCTACGACCAGGTCCACCTCAAGCTGCCGGCGCGGTTCATCGCCGCCGGATCGCGGCACGTCAAGAATATTCCTGAGCCGGTGCGCACCTTTGAGGTGCTGCCGGCCGCCGCGCCCGGCATCGCGGGGCGCATCGGCACCGGCTTCGCGCGCATCGCTTCGCGACGCGTGGTGCGCGCGGTCGCGATCGGCGGCGCGCTCGGCATCGCTCTCGGACTCGGTCTTTTCTGGCGCGAGCTGCCGGTGCCTGCGACCGGCGGCAATCTCGGCGAACTCCTCGACGACCGCGCACCGCTGCCGAATTCGATCGGCGTGCTGCCATTTGTCAACATGAGTGGCGATCCGGGCGACGACTATCTCGGCGACGGGATCGCCGACGAACTGTCGAACCGGCTCGCGAAGATCCCGGAGCTGCGCGTCGCATCGCGCACGTCCACGTTCGCCTTCCGCGGCAAGGACATCGGGGCGAATGAGATCGCCTCGCAGCTCGGCGTCACCTATATCGTCGAAGGCAGCGTGCTGCGTGTCGGGGATCGCGTGCGGGTGAACGCATCGCTGATCGAGGGAGCGGATGGCTCCAACCGCTGGTCGAACTCCTACGAATCGGCACCCGGCGATTTCTTCGCGATCGAGCAGGATCTCGTGCGCAAGGTCATCACGGCGCTCGAGCTCGTGCTCGGCACGCGCGCCGGTGCGGCGGCGGGCACCGAGCGCCAGGGCAGTGTCGCGGCCAACGACTTCTTCCTCCAGGGTCTCGCCTACCTGCGGGCGCCGAAGAGCGCGAAGTCCCTCGGTGCCGCCGAGCAGCTCTTCCGCCGCGCGCTCGCCGAACAGCCGGACTTTGCGCGCGCGCAGGCGGGGCTGTGCGAAACGCTCGTCGAGCGCTACACGCAGGAGCGCCAGCCCTCGCACGTGACCGATGCGGAAGTGGCCTGCGATTCGGCCGAAGCGCTCGACCGCACGGCGCAGGAAGTGCACGTCGCAGTCGGGCGGCTCAGGCTGGCCACGGGCAAGTCAGCCGAGGCTGAGCTCGCGTTCCGCGATGCGCTAGCGCTCGTTCCACAGTCCTCCGACGTGCTGATCGGACTCGGCGAGGCGCTCGAGGCGGGCGGCAAGTTCGATGAGGCAGAGACGACGTACCAGCGCGCGATCGCGGCGCAGCCGCGCTACGCGGCGGCGAACATCGCTTATGGCAACTTCCTGTTTTCGCGCGGCAAGCCCGCCGATGCGATCCGCCCCTACGAACAGGCCACGCTGTTCGCGCCGGACAGCCCGCACGCGTTCAACAACCTCGGCGGCGCCTATCTCTACCTCGGTGAATTCGACAAGGCGGCCGACGCATTCACGCGCTCGCTCGAACTTGACCCGCGCCGCGGCAGTTATTCCAACCTCGGCACCGTGCAGTACTACCGCGGCAAGTACGGGGAAGCGGCCGGGTGGTTCCGCAAGGCCGTGGAGCTTACGCCGGCCGATAACCGGCTCTGGGGCAACCTCGCGGACGCGGTTTATTTTGAGTCTAATTCGCAAGCAGCCGAGCCAAGTTACCGCAAAGCGCTCGAATTGGCCGATGCGGAACTCGCGATCAACCCGAAACTCGCGGTCAACCAGGCGTTGGCGGCGTATTATTTGACCCGGCTCGGCGACACGACTCGCGCCAAGGAACGCATCGCAATCGCCCTGGCCGAGGGGGAAAGCGACAATTCTGTTCATTTCTACGCTGCCGTGGCCGAGCTCGGCCTCGGCAACCGGACGCAGGCGCTCGCGCACGCACGGCGCGCCCGCGAACTCGGATATCCGGACGTGTTGATGCGTGCAGATCCTTTGCTCGGCGAGATCCGGGCGAAAATCCAATAATCAGCGGGGGGACGACGATGGCCAAGCTTCAAATTCACGTCTTCAACATCGGCGGCAATACCGTCTCGAAATTCGAAGTGACGAATACGGAGAAGGTCGTGTTCTTCAATCACGGCACCGACCTGTTGACCGTCGTGGTCAAGGACTCTCCGATGCCCGGGCCCGTGCTCTGCGGAAAGCGAAACGACAAGTTGCCGGTGACGGAGCCCATCACGATCACGACAAGCGAAAAGAAGAAAGACTTCTTTATCTGCGACTCCTATCAGGGTGAAAGCTTCACGTACTCCGCAGAGATCAAGGGCGCGGCCATCGAAGACCCGATCGTCATCATCGAGAAGGGAAGCTACCTCGGAAGCATCGCCGCGAACGGGCCGGTGTTTGCAGGTGGAGTCGGAGCCGGCGTTGTCCTGACCATTCTTGTCGTGACGTTGGTCAAGTCCTTCCGTCCGACCTGAGTCCGCGCGCGAGCGCGTCCTCGTCGATCACGGTGATCACGCCGCGCCCGAGCGTGAGCCAGCCCTTTGCCTTCCAGGCCTGCAGCTCCTGGTTGACGGCCTGGCGCGACACGCCGAGGAAACTCGCCAGGTCTTCCTGCGAGATGCGCAGGCGATAACCCTTGCCGACACGCTCGCCGTGCAGGCGCCCGAGGCTTTGCAGCCGCTTCGCGAGCCGCGCCGGCGCATCGAGGAGCGCCGCGTCCTCCAGCAAGCCGCTGGTCCAGCGCAGGCGCTCGCCGCAGAGGCGCAGCAGTTCGACCGCGACCGCGGGCTCGCGCGCGAGCAGCTCGAACAGGTGTTCGCGGCGCAGCGAGACCAATTCGGATGGCGCCATCGCGATCGCGGTCGCGGTCCGCGTGCCGCCGTCGAGCAGCGCGATCTCGCCGAAGGTGTCGCCGGGCTCCATGATATTGAGGAAGATCTCGCGGCCGTCGGCAGCGCCCGTGCTGATGCGGACCTTGCCGGTGACGACCGCGAACAGCGCGTCGCCGGGATCGCCCTGGTTGCACACGGCCTCGCCCTCGCGGTAGCGGCGCTGGGTCGCGAGCGCGGCCAGGCGCTCGAGCACGGGTGGCGCGAGCCCGCGGAACAGCGGGCTCCGCTGCAACATCATCTTTCCGGCGAGTGTCGTCATGTCGGGTTCCGTTGCATGATACGCCCCATGCGACACCTCCGATCCGCCTGCCGCTGGTTCGCGCTTCCGGTCCTGCTGTTCACCGTGCTCGCCGCCACTGCTGCGCCGGTGCTGCGCGTCACCGGTGCCGAACGCGTGGTCGCTTTCGCGGACGTGCACGGGGCCTACGCCGAACTGGTGTCGCTGCTCCGCGAAACGGCGGTCGTCGACGACGGGCTCCGCTGGCAGGGCGGCAAGACCCAGCTCGTGAGCCTCGGCGACCTGCTTGATCGCGGCCCGGACTCGCGCAAGGTGCTCGACCTGCTGATGCGCCTCGAGACCGAGGCAGCCGCCGCGGGCGGCGCCGTGCATCTCGTGCTCGGCAACCACGAGGTCATGAACATCGTGGGCGACCTGCGCTATGTCAGCGCGGCGGAATACGATGCCTTTGCCGGCGCCGACGACGATGCGCTCCGCGCGGCGGCCTGGCAGCGCGTGCTCGCGCGCGATCCGGCGGCGCTGCGCGCCGATTTCGACGCGCGTTTTCCGCCCGGCTACTTCGCCCATCGCGCCGCTTTCTCAACGACCGGGCGCTACGGCGCCTGGCTCCTGACGAGGCCCTTCCTGATCACGGTCAACGACACCGCCTTCGTGCACGGCGGGCTCTCCGGCATGGTGGCGAACCTCGGGCTCGAAGCGACGAACGAGTCGCTGCACGCCGAGCTCGCCGCCTACCTCGCGGTGCTGCCGCCGCCCGAGGACCAGTCGAGCTTCCGCGACGCGCCGAGGACCGAAGCCGTCTTCACGCCCACCGGCCCGAGCTGGTTCCGCGGCCAGGCGCTCTGCCATCCGTTCACCGAGCAGGAGAATCTCGACGCCGCGCTCGCAAAGCTTGGCGTCCTGCGAGTCGTCGAGGGACACACGACCACGACGACGCGGCGCGTGACCAGCCGCTTCGACGGCCGCGTGATCATGCTGGACGCCGGGATGCTCGCCGCCGAGTACCAGGGCAGGCCCGCGGCATTCGTGTTCGAGAACGGCGCCTGGAACGCGCGCTATCCCGATCGGCCCGGCGAGCGGCTGGCACCGGAGCTGCCGCGGCGCGCCGTCGGTTTGCGGCCGGCTGGGCTCGACGACGACACGCTCGAATCCTGGCTCCAGCACGCGGAGGTGACCGGCATCGAGGAACTCGACGCCGGCATCACGCAACCGCAGCGCGTGACGCTGCGCAGGGACGGCGTCGAACTGCGCGCGGTCTTCAAGCAGGTCTCGACCGATTTCGGCGCGACCAGCCTGAAACAGAAGCTCGACAACGCCGACCGCTTCGAATACGAGATCGCCGCCTACCGGCTCGATCGCCTGCTCGGCCTCGACATGGTGCCGGTGACGGTGCCGCGCACGCTGAACGGACGGCGCGGCATCCTGCAGTTCTGGGTGGACGGCGCGATGAACCTGCGCACGATGCTCGAGCAGAAGCTCGTGCCCGAGGGCTGGTGCGCGAGCGAACCCCAGTACAACCTGATGAACGCCTTCGACGTCCTGGTCCACAACACCGATCGCACGCAGGAGAACGCCCTCTTCACGCGCGACTGGACGCTCGTGCTGATCGATCATTCCCGCGCCTTCCCGACGACCCAGGAGCGGCCGCGGCTTCTCTATCTCGGCGAGCTGCGTCTGCCGCCGGCGTTCGCCCTGCGGCTCGAGGCGCTCACGCGCGAACAGCTGCTGCAGGAACTCGGTCCGTGGCTGCACAAGCGCCAGATCGAGGCGCTGCTCAAGCGCCGCGACCGGCTACTGAAAGAGTATCGTTCGGGAGCGCCCGCGAAACAGGCCGGCGCCGGTTCCTGATTTCTGCGCGGCGCCGGTGCGGCGCGCGTACTCGCGCCCGACCAGCCAGGCGACCACGGTCATCGTCGCGCTCAGGATCAGGATCAGCCACAGGAACCGCAACGCCCCGTTGTCGAAGAGCTGCACGCCCACGTACACCGAGGCGGAGGACAGCAGGTCGCCCAGGCGATAGAAGAAGGTGTCGATCGCCGTCTTCGCTTCGTACTTCGTCTCGACACTGGTCGGCAACAGGAGTGCATTGCGTGTCGTGTTCAGCAGCGAGTAGTCGAAGCTCCGCTGCACGACCAGCACGGACTGGAGCAGCAGGAAGAGCGGTACGATGCCGACCAGCAGGTAGCCGGCGACGAAGGCGATCGGCGTCACAATCAGGGCGCGCGCGACGCCCGCGAACTGGATGATCCGCGACACGAGCAGGAGCTGCACCAGGAACGCGACCAGTGTGATGACCGAGCAGTACTCGCCCATGAACTGGCCGATATACGCACCCGGGTTGGCGGGCGCCTCGCTCCGGGCGATGTCGACCAGCCACGAGGACAGCACGAAATCGCCGGTGGTCGTGATCCAGTTGAGGAGCACAACCAGCGCCGCGATGCCGGCGAGATAGCGGCTGCGGCCGATCATCATGAATCCGCCGAGCCACTTTCCCGTGCCCTCAGTGCCGGTGTCCGCCGGATGCGACGCGGCGATATCCGCGCTGCGGTCGGTCAGGGGGACGCTGACACGCGCGCGGCCACTCAGGGTGATGGCCGCCACGAGCGCAGCGGCGGACACCAGCATGAGGCCAGTGGGGCCGAGCGAACTGAAGAGCGATGCAGCGATGCGCGATCCGATCCACGCGCCGCCGGAGATGCCGATCGCGATCAGGCCGAACAGGCGCTGACCCGACTTGACGTCGAACAGATCGGTCGCGAAGGCCCAGAACTGCGTCAGGGCCATCACGCCGAACAGGCTCGCCCAGACGAAGAATACGAACCCGATGGGCCAGCCCGCCTGCGCGAGCAGGCTGAACACCAGCAGGTTGAAGACGAAGAAGGCGTTGACGCGCTGGTACACGCGGCTCGGATCCATGCGCCGGACCAGCAAGCCGTAGATCGGGATGATCGCGATCAGGAGCAGTGCCTGCACCGCGACGGCGTAGCTGCGGAATTCCGCGCCGCCCTGCGTCAGGATCAGCGCCTCGCGCACCGGGCGGATCAGGTACCAGGCCATCATCAGTGTGCAGGCCTGGAGCGACAGGATAGCGATGCACCACCCCTCGCCCGGCTGCACGCGGGTGAACAGCGACAGCAGTCGCTCGAAATAGCTCGGCTGGCGGAATGCGTTCATGAAATTTCCCTGGATTCGCGGGAACGCCCGGCCGCAACCGGCCGGGCGCTGTGGCAGCGCACGATTCACGTCCAGCGGTCTAAGGCCGTGCCCCGGCGTGCTTCGACGATGGCCGGCCGGTCCTTCGCCGCGCCGATCTGCTCGAGCTGGGCGGGATCGAAGGATCCGACCAGCGATGAGGTGAGCAGGGTCGTGACGGCGAGGGCCAGGACACCCGACAGGACGGAACGGCCGCGACTCGAAAATCCAGTGTTCATGATCTTTCTCCTCAGCTTGGGTTGTGCGATTCGGTCTTTCTTTCCATCGATTGCGGGACCGATGCTGAACCGGCCCGCCCGCCCGCTCTGTCAAGCAGGCGACACAGCGCCGAAAATCGCGGGAAAACGATTTATGATGGGTGCATGAGCAAGCAACCGATCCACACGCCGAATGCGCCAAAGGCGATCGGCCCGTATTCCCAGGCCGTCGCCGCGGGCGGCACGGTCTATCTCTCCGGCCAGGTGGCGCTCGATCCGGCGACCGGCGAGCTCGTGAAGGGCGGATTCGAGGCGGAAGCGCGGCGCGTATTCGAAAATCTGCGCGCGGTCGCGGAAGCGGCGGGATCGAGCCTCGCGTCGGCGGTGCGCGTCACCGTGTTCCTGACGGACTTCAACCAGTTCGCGACCGCGAACAAGATCATGCAGGAATATTTCAGCGAGCCTTACCCCGCCCGCGTGACGATCGGCGTCGCGTCGCTGCCGCGCGGGGCTGCGATCGAGGTCGACTGCATCCTGGTTCCGTGACGATCGAGTCGAGGCTGGTCGGCACGCTGAAGGGCGTCGGACCCGCGCTCGCGGCGAAGCTAACGAAGCTCGGCATCTCAACCGTCGCCGACCTGCTGTTCCTGCTGCCGTACCGTTACGAGGACCGCACGCGCACGCTGCCGATCGGCTCGC